>JAJXXT010000158.1 GCA_021780935.1 Pseudomonadota bacterium | reverse complement strand
GGGCGCCTGGCGGCACGGCGGGCTGCGTGGCCGCCCCTTGCCGCCACGCGCCGGCATGCCGGGGCCGCAGGCCCGCCTCGATGTGGTGGAGACGTTGCGGGCCGCCGCACCGTGGCAAGCGTTGCGGGCCGCCGCACCCGGGTCCGACGCAGGCAGCATGGCACGACGCATCGCGGTGCGCCGCGAGGATTTCCGGGTTCGGCGGTTCCGTTCCCGCGCCGCCTCGCTCGCCATCTTTGCCGTCGATGCCTCCGGCTCGGCCGCCATCGGCCGCCTCGCGGAGGCGAAGGGCGCGGTCGAGATTCTGCTTGGGCAATCCTATGCCAGGCGCGATGAGGTGGCGGTGATCGCCTTTCGCGGCAGCAGCGCCGAGATCCTGCTGGAGCCAACGCGGGCCCTGGCGCGGGCGCGACGCAGCCTGGCGGCACTGCCTGGAGGTGGTGGCACCCCGCTCGCTGCGGCGCTCGATGCGGCGTTGCTGCTGGCGGAGCGCGCGCGCGGGCACGGCAGCAGCCCGAGCCTGGTTCTGCTGACCGACGGGCGCGCCAATATCGCGCGCGATGCGGGGCAGGGCAGGGGGCAGGCGGAGGCGGATGCCCGCGCCGCCGCGCGGGCTTTGCGTGCCGCCGGCCTGCCAGCGGTGCTGATCGACACCGCGCCGCGACCCGGGGCCTTCGCGCGCGAACTGGCGGGATTGATGGGCGCGCGCTACGTGGCACTGCCGTTCGCGGATGCCGCCGCGGTGGCCCGCGTGGCGCGGCCAGCCCCCCCCCAGCCCGGGCGATTGCGATGAGCCGCCACGCGCTCTGGCTGCGCGAAGGCCGCGACTGGCCCAACCACGATGCCAGCCGGTTCATCGCCGCGGGTGGCATCACCTGGCACGTCCAGGTTGCGGGCGAGGGACCGGTCCTGTTGCTGCTGCACGGCACCGCGGCGGCGACCCATTCCTGGCGTGCTCTGCTGCCATTGCTGGCACGTTATTATACCGTTATCGCACCAGATCTGCCCGGTCATGGCTTCACCGCGTCGCCGCCCGCCTCGCGCCTCTCGTTGCCGGGCATGGCGGGACTGGTTGGCGCCCTGCTGCGCGAGATGCGTCGCTCGCCGGCATTCTGCGCCGGTCATTCGGCCGGTGCTGCGGTGCTGGCGCGGATGATCCTCGATGATGCCATTCACCCCAACGCGATGGTTTCGCTCAACGGCGCGCTGCTGGCACTGCGCGGTCAGGGGACGGCGTGGTATGTGCCGCTGGCCCGCCTGTTTTTCGCTCTCCCGGTGGTGCCGGTACTGCTATCGGCACGCGCCGCCAACCCGCGCGTGGTGGCGCGCCTGATCGCCGGCACCGGGTCCACGATCGACCAAAGCGGGCTCGACCTCTATCGGCGGCTGATGCAGCAACCGGCGCATGTTGCGGCGGCGCTGGGCATGATGGCGAACTGGGATCTCGCTTCGCTGGAGCGCGCGCTGCCGCATCTGTCGACCCGCCTGCTGCTCATCGCCGGCGAGCGCGATACCGCGATCCCGCCCGAGCAGGCCGGCCGTGTCGCGGGCCTCGTTCGCGACGGGCGGGTCCTGCTGCTGCCCGGAACGGGCCACCTCGCGCACGAGGAACATCCGGCCGAAGCCGCCGCCGCCATGCGCGCCTTTTTCGCGGAGAAAGATCTTGCCCGTGCCGCTTGACGCCGCTCTCGCCAAGGCTTTTGCCGGCGGTGACGTCTGGCCGCTGGTGGTCATCCTGATCGGGGCGGAAGTCATGGTTCTCACGCTGTCGCGGCGCCTCGACCTGCTCAGAACGGCCCTTGCCGGCATGACGCTGGCCCTCGCCGCCATGCTGACCGGCATGCATGTGCCCTGGCTTTTCCCGGCGACCCTGCTGCTGGCGTCGCTGGTCTGCCACATCGCCGATATCGTACCGCGCTGGCGGCGATGAACGCGCCCCTGCACAGAACCGCGCTGCGCTTGGGCATGGCGCCCCACGCCGTGGTGATCGGCGCCGGATTCGGTGGGCTTGCCGCCGCGATCCGCCTGCAGGCGCGTGGCTGGCGCGTGACCGTGCTGGAGCGCTGCGACCAGCCCGGCGGGCGCGCCCGCGTTTTCCACCAGGATGGGTTCACCTTCGACGCCGGCCCCACGATCGTTACCGCGCCGTTCCTGTTCGAGGAGCTGTGGACGATGGCCGGCGCGCGGCTCGCCGATGATGTGCGCCTGGTTCCGCTCGACCCGTTCTATCGGATTCGTTTCGACGACGGCGCCACTTTCACCTATTCGGCAGATCCCGCCGCGATGCGCGCCGAGGTGGCCCGTTTCTCCCCGGGCGACGTCGAGGGATTCGAGCGGCTGATGGCCCGTTCGGCGGAAATCTACCGTGTCGGGTTCGAGCAGCTAGGCTCGGTGCCGTTTCTCTCCTTCTTCGATATGGTCAAGGTGGCGCCAGACCTGCTGCGGCTCGGTGGGCTCGGCAGCGTCCATGGCCTGGTCGCGCGCCACCTGCGCGACGAGCGGCTGCGTACCGTGTTCTCGTTCCATCCGCTGCTCATCGGCGGCAACCCGTTCCGCGCCAGCGCCATCTACGCGCTGATCATGCACCTGGAGCGTGCGTACGGCGTGCATTGGGCGCTCGGCGGCACCGGCGCGCTGGTGGCGGGGATGGTCCGTCTCATCGAGCGTGGCGGCGGCGCGCTGCGCCTCGGCGCCGATGTCACCTCCATCCTCACGGAATCCGGCCGCGCCGCCGGTGTCGAGCTTGCCAGCGGCGAACGCATGAGCGCCGATATTGTGGTCTCCAACGCCGATGCGGCGAGCACCTATGCCCGCCTGCTGCCGGGCAAGCGCCGATGGACGCGGCGTCGGCTCGCCCGCGCGCGCTACTCCATGGGGCTTTTCGTCTGGTATTTCGGCACCAGAAGGCGCTGGGACACGGTGGGCCAGCACACGATTCTGCTCGGTCCGCGTTATCGTGGGTTGCTGCGAGATATCTTCGACCGGCGCGTGCTGGCGCCCGATTTCTCGCTCTACCTGCACCGGCCGAGCGCCATGGACCCGACGTTGGCGCCGCCGGACTGCGACGCGTTCTACGTGCTCTCGCCGGTGCCACATCTCGATGCCGATATCGACTGGCGCATTGCAGCCGAGCCTTATCGCGCCGCGATCCAGCAGCGGCTGGAGGCGACGTTGCTGCCGGGCCTGGGTGAGGCGATCGTCACCCAGCGCCTGATGACACCGTTGCAGTTTCGTGACGAGCTGGCGAGCGAGAAGGGTGCGGGCTTCGGGCTCGAACCGGTGCTGACGCAAAGCGCCTGGTTCCGCCCGCACAACGCCAGCGAGGAAATGCCGGGGCTCTATCTGGTTGGCGCCGGCACGCATCCGGGCGCAGGCCTGCCCGGTGTGCTCGCCTCCGCCCGTGTTCTAGACCGCGTGGTGCCCCATGCCGCTCACCTCAGCTGACCTCGCCTCCTGCACCCGGCTGCTGCGCGGCGGTTCGCGCAGTTTTCGCGTGGCATCGCTGCTGTTGCCGTCGCGGGTGCGCGCCTCCGCCACCGCGCTCTACGCGTTCTGCCGCATCGCGGACGACGCGGTGGACCTTGGCCGTGACCCGGATGCCGGGCCGACGCTGCGCCGCCGCCTCGGCGCGATCGCCCGCGGCACCCCGGGCGCGCATCCCGCCGATCGTGCCTTCGCCGAGGTGATGGCGCGCCACGCCATCCCCCGTGCGCTGCCGGAGGCGCTGATCGAGGGGCTGGAATGGGACGTGGCGGGGCGGCGTTACGCGACGCTGCCGGAACTCAGCGCCTACGCGGTGCGCGTCGCCGGCACGGTGGGGGTGATGATGGCGCTCGTCATGGGCACACGTGACCCGCACGCCCTCGCCCGCGCGGCGGATCTCGGGATCGCCATGCAATATACCAACATTGCCCGCGACGTGGGCGAGGACGCGCGCGCCGGCCGCCTCTATCTGCCACTCGCCTGGCTCGCGGAGGCCGGTATCGACGCCGACGCCTTCCTCGCTGAACCGCGCTTCACCCCGGCCCTCGGCGACGTCATCGCCCGCCTGCTGGCGGAGGCGGCACAGCTCTATCGGCGCGCCGATGCGGGTATCGCGGCACTGCCGCGGGACTGCCGCTTCGGCATTCGTGCCGCAAGCCGGATCTATGAGACGATCGGCGCGACGGTTGCTGCCAACGGTTTCGATTCGATATCGACACGTGCGGTGGTTCCGGCGCGGGGCAAGCTCGGCGCGGTGCTGCGCGCCGCCACCGCCAACCGGGGGCAACCCGCCTCGCCGGTGGCGCCCGAGGCCCGCTTTCTCCTCGACGCCACGGCCCTTGCATCGCTGCCGTCGTCAGACCCGCTGCGACCGGCCGGCATTCCCGGCCGGCTGCTCTGGGTCGCCGAGCTGTTCGACCGCCTGGAGGCACGCCAGGCGGGAACATGAGCCGTTACGAGTGGATCATTATCGAGCTGATTGTTCTTGGCGTCATTTTCAGGGAACTTTGGAGCCTGCGTCGCCTGCGCCGCGACCGCGAGGCCAAGAAGCATGCGGATAAGCTCAGACCGCCTGACCAGGCCTGACGCCCTCGCTCAGCCCCGGCGCGGCATCCGAAACGGCAGCATCGCCTGCACGATCGGCCGCCGCAGCCGGTCGAGATCGAGCGTTTCGTGCATGCCGAGCAGGTCCTGACCGTCGATCCGCGCGCGCACCAGGCCGCGCGCATAAAACGGCGCGTCCTCCAGCGTGCGCACCAGCGACGGCATCGTTTCGCTTCCGACTTCCCGCCGCAGCCGCCAGACGCTGGGGCGCAACCCGTGTCGTGGCGGCGGCGCCAGCGCGTGGATGCCGGCGGCGTCGGCGGCGAGGGACAATTGCGTCGCACGGCCCCGCCGCGGCTCGGCGTGGTAGAGCATCAGCGTGCGTTCTCCGTCATGCGCGCGCGACCAGTCCCAGCGCCGGAAGTCGTCGACGAGCGGCACGGCGCCGGCGTTGGCATCGGCATAGCCGCGGCCGGTCCAGGCGATGCGAGGCTCGGAGAAGACCACCTCCACCCGCGCGCTCGGCGCCCATGGGTACCAGCGATGCCGCCCATTCGCATCGAGATCGAAACATGTCCCATGGATCGCGTCCGGCCGCAGGACGATGCGCCCGCGGACCCGGTGCGGAATCGGCACCGCCACCTCGTCGATCTCCGCCACGAGCGCGGCACCATCCCATTCCAGCCGCGACGGGCCGATCGCAAGCGTCGCCGCCCGGCGCATGACATGGCGCACCCCGCGCTCGGTCATCGCCCAGCGTCCGCCGCGCCCCGTGAGATTGTAGAGCGCGATGTTGAAGGCGGCGAAATTCTCCGCCCTCCCGTCGCCGTGCCGTCGCGCCCAGGCGTAATAGGGCGAGAAGGCACTGCCGATGAAACCGATCAGGACGAGGGCGTAGCGCGCGTCCGCGCTGGTCGCATCAAGATACCACCAGGCATAGCCACCATCGGTGACCGCGCGGTCGAAACCCGGGAAGCCCGCCCCGACGCCAGGTCGGCGATCAGGCTGGCCGCCGCCTGCCGGCCCGAGAGCAGCGCCATCGGTACACCCGGGCCCGGATGGACCGCCCCGCCCGCGAGATAGAGGCGGGTCACCGGCGTGCGGTTGCCCGGCCGGCGGAACGCCGCCATCCAGCCGCGCATCGCCGGCCCATAGAGCGCTCCGCCCCGCCCCGGAAACGCCTGCGCGAAATCCGCGGGTGTCGTCACGTGTTGCGCTTCCGTCACGAGGTCCAGGCCCGACCGACGCAGCGTTTTCGCCATGTTTTCGCTCCATCGCGCGATCTCTTCCTCCGTCGGTTGCCCCCGGTCGCCGTCGGGCGGCGCGTTCACCAGGCAGAACAATGCTTCACGTCCCGCCGGTGCGGCGGCCGCGCCGTCGCGCGCCTCGGCGCAGACATAGACCGTGGGGTCGGCGGGCACGCGCCCGGCGGCCAGCGCGGCGAACTCCGCCCTGTAGTCGTCGCTGAAGAAGACGTTATGCCGCACCAGCGGAAACCCCCGGGCCGTCGTCACCCGACACCAGGTGACGGCCGAAAGTGAGCGCCCCATCACCGGCAGCTTCATATGCGCGGCCGCCAGCGCCGCGGGGTCGCCGTTCAGCACCACCGCGGAGGCGGCAAGGTGCTCGCCATCCGCGAGCGTCACGCCGCGGACGCACCCGCCGACGATATCGAGTGCCGCAACGTCGCTTTCGTAGCGGAACCGCACACCCTTCGCCGCGGCCAGACGCGCGAGGCCGGTGGCCAGCGCGCGCATGCCGCCCTCGACCAGCCAGACGCCAAGGCGTTCCGCGTGCGCGATCAGCATCAGCGTCGCCGGGGCCGCGAACGGCGAGGCGCCGACATAGGTCGCGTAGCGCGCGAACATCTGCCGCAGACGCGGGTCACGAAAGCGCCGGCCGAGTTCCGTCCACAGCGTGGCTCCCGGTCGCAGGCGCAGCAGCGCCGCGAGGCCGGATGGGCCGGTGGCGCGCAGCATGCCGAACAGCCCCGGTTGCGGCCGGCGCAGGAAGGCATGCTCCATGGCCTGCCACAGCCGCTGTGAATCCGCGGCGAACTCCCGATAGGCTTGCGCCTCCCCGGCACCGGCTAAGTCGCCGATCGCCGCCTCGTTGCGCGCCGCGTCGGCGTGCAGATCGAGGATGGCCTCGCCCCAGGCATGGCGTGCGAGTACCGTGGCCGCGCACAGCTTCGGCAGGTCGGCCGGCGTGGCCCCCGCATCGGCCAGCAGCTCGTCGAGGACCGCGCGCAGCGTCAACACCGTGGGCCCGGCATCGATTGCGTGCCCATCGACCTCGACATGACGCATCTTGCCACCGGGCAGGGCGGCGCGCTCCACCACGCAAACCTCCAGCCCCGCGACCGCGAGATCGATCGCCGCGGCGAGTCCGCCGATGCCGGCGCCGACGAGGATGATGGGCGGGCTGCGCACGCTGACTGGGTTCCCTGCTCGATGGCCGGGTCGGACAAATTGGCTTGACAGCTCCGGCCTCCATGAGTGTCAATCAAACATGACAGTCCGGCAAGTCCGTTTTTTCGGACACGAAGGCGTCCAGGGGAGCACTGCCATGAATGCGCTGCGCCGAATCGAATCCACGCTGACGGCGGCGCTCGACCGTGCCGCCGGCGGCCCGCCGCGGCTTCATGCGGCCATGCAGCATGCGGTTTTCCCCGGTGGCGCGCGCATCCGCCCGCGGCTGTGCGTCGCGGTCGCCGAGGCCTGTGGCGGTGACGCGCCGGCACTCGCCGATGCCGCCGCCGCGGCGCTGGAATTGCTGCACTGTGCCTCGCTGGTGCACGACGATCTGCCGTGTTTCGACGATGCGGCGGAGCGGCGTGGCCGCGCCTCGGTGCATCACGCGTTCGGCGAGCGGCTGGCGGTGCTGGCGGGCGATGCGCTGATCGTTCATGCCTTCGAGACTCTCGCCCATGGCGCCACGGATGCGGCGATGTGCCGCCGACTTGCGGCCGTCACCACCATCATCGCCCGCGCGGTGGGCTCGCCCGCCGGCATCGCCGCCGGCCAGGCATGGGAATGCGAACCGGCGGTGGATCTCGAACCGTACCACCAGGCCAAGACCGGTGCCCTTTTTGTCGCCGCCGCGGCGGCGGGTGCGGCGTCCTGCGGCGCCGATGCCACCCCCTGGCGGATCTTCGGTGCCCGCCTCGGCGAGGCGTATCAGGTCGCCGACGACATCCGCGACGTAGTCGCGACGCCCGGGGAGCTGGGCAAGCCCGCGGGACAGGACGCCGCCCTCGGCCGCCCCAACGTGGTGCTCGCCGAGGGGCTGGGCGCGGCGGTTGCCCGGCTCGAACGCCTGGCGCGCGAGGCCGTGGCTGCCATCCCCGTCTGTCGTGGCGCCGGCGACCTGCGCGCGCTGGTGTTGTCGGAGCAGCGGCGGCTGCTGCCCAAGCAGCTCGATCGCAGCGCCGCGTGAACGTACGCCACGCATGAACGCCGAGGCCGCGTTGCGGCCGGGGTGGCTCGAAGCGCTGCGCGACTGGCGCGTGCGCCGTGTCGCCGATCCCGTGTTTCGGCGCTGGGCGTTGGCTTTCTGGCCGACGCGCCCGCTCGCCCGACGTCGCGCCGCGTCGCTGTTCGACCTCACCACCGGCTTCGTCCACGCGCAGGCCCTGGCCGCCTGGGTCGAGCTGGACCTGTCGCGCCGGCTGTCGGCCGGCCCGTCGCGCACGGCCGATCTCGCGCGCGAGACGGGCTTGCCGGCACAGGGCCTCGCTGCCTTGCTGGAGGCCGCGGTTGCGCTCGGCCTGGCGCGTCGGGTGGACGATGCCGTCGGCCTCGGTGACCTCGGCGCGGCGCTGCTGGAAAATCCCGGCGTGGTGGCGATGGTCCGTCATCACGCGCGGCTTTACACCGACCTGGCGGACCCGGTTGGCATGCTGGCACGCGGCGGTGGCGGCGCGCTGGCTCGGCTATGGGCCTACGATTCCGGCAGTGCCGAGGCGGTCGCCGATTATTCGGCGCTGATGACCGCCTCCCAGCCCATGGTCGCCGAGGAGATCCTCGCGACCGGAGCCCTCGTTGGCGCTCGCGTCCTGCTCGACATCGGCGGCGGCGAGGGCGCGTTCCTCGAGGCGGCGCTGCGCGCTCACGGTCAGTTGCGTGGCATTCTGTTCGACCTGCCGGCCGTTGCCGCGCGGGCCACGGCGCGATTCGCCCGCGCCGGACTCGGCGCCCGGGTGCGTGTGGTGGGCGGCGACCTGCACCACGACACGCTGCCCAACGGCGCCGACACTGTGAGCCTGGTGCGCGTGCTGCACGATCACGACGACGGTCCGGCGGCCGCGATCCTCGCCGCGGCGCACACGGCACTGCCACCGCGTGGCCGCCTGATCCTCGCCGAGCCGATGGCACAAACTCCGGGATTTCCGAGGGTTGGCGCCTATTTCGCGCTGTATCTGCGGGCCATGGGCAGCGGCCGGCCGCGATCCGCGGCGGAGTTGCGCCATGTGCTGCGCGAGGCTGGCTTCGCACGGGCACGCGAATGGCGTGTCCACCTGCCTTTCATTGTGCGCGTCCTCGAGACGCGTAAATCTTGATTGACACTTGCTACCGTCTCACTAAGCTGACACTACAGCGTCACACCATCCGCAAACCCATACGACGCGGACGTGCTGACAAGGGTTCGCCGTCGCAGGGCGCGGTGCCGGACCAGGGAGAGAAAGAGCCGATGGATACCATCGCCGTGGTCCTAGAAGCGCCAAAGAAGCTGCACCTCAGGCCGCTTGCGCTCGATACGCCGGGCTCTGGCGACGCGGTTGTGGACATGATCTGGAGCGGCATCAGCACCGGCACCGAGCGCCTGCTCTGGGCCGGGAACATGCCGCCATTCCCTGGCCTGGGCTATCCGCTGGTCCCCGGATACGAATCAGTGGGCCGCGTGGCTGTCGCCGCCGGTGATCTGCGGCGCGGCGACCTCGTTTTCGTACCTGGCGCGAAATGTTTCGGCCCCGTCCGCGGCCTGTTCGGCGGTGCCGCATCGTGTGTGGTTGCTCCCGCCGCGCGTCTGCTGCCGATCCCCGAGGCACTCGGCGAGCGGGGCGCCTTGCTGGCCTTGGCGGCAACCGCGCATCACGCCCTGGTCGGCGGCGCCGCGCCTGGACTCATCGTGGGCCACGGCGCGCTTGGCCGTCTCGTCGCCCGCCTCAGCGTGGCGCTCGGCAATCCGCCGCCGGTGGTCTGGGAGCGTGATGACACGAGGCGCGCTCATGCCGAGGGCTACATCGTCATCGCCCCGGAAGACGATGATTCATCGCGCGTCTACCCGAGCATTCTCGATGTCAGCGGCGATGCCGGTCTCCTCGACACGCTGATCGCCCGTCTCGCTCCCGGCGGGGAAATCGTGCTGGCGGGGTTTTACGCCGGGCGTCTGGGCTTCGCGTTTCCTCCTGCCTTCATGCGTGAGGCACGTCTGCGTGTCGCAGCCCAATGGCAGCCGGCCGACCTCGTCGCGGTGCGCGACCTCGCCGCTAGCGGACGCCTGTCCCTCGATGGACTCATCAGCCACCGGGCGGCGGCCAACGAGGCACCGGCTGCCTACGACGCCGCCTTCAACGACCCGCACTGCATCAAGATGATCCTCGACTGGAGAGACGCCGCATGAATCTCGCGCTCGACATCCCCCCTCCGGAAGCAGCACAAGCGACGGAGCCGGAGGCAGTTGCGAAACAGACGCAGATCATCGCGATCTACGGCAAGGGCGGCATCGGCAAGAGCTTCACCCTCGCCAACCTCTCCTACATGATGGCGCAGCAGGGCAAGCGCGTGCTGCTCATCGGCTGCGATCCCAAGAGCGACACCACCTCGCTGCTGTTCGGCGGGCGCAGCTGCCCGACCATCATCGAGACATCGTCAAGAAAAAAGGCCGCGGGTGAGGCGGTTTCCATCGGCGATGTCTGTTTCATGCGCGACGGCGTCTTCGCCATGGAACTCGGTGGGCCCGAGGTTGGGCGCGGCTGCGGCGGGCGCGGCATCATCCACGGCTTCGAGCTGCTCGAAAAACTCGGATTCCACCAATGGGATTTCGACTACGTGCTGCTCGACTTCCTGGGCGACGTGGTTTGCGGCGGCTTCGGCCTGCCGATTGCGCGCGACATGTGCCAGAAGGTCATCGTCGTCGGCTCGAACGATCTGCAATCGCTCTACGTCGCCAACAATGTCTGTTCGGCCGTGGATTATTTCCGCAAACTCGGCGGCAATGTCGGCGTCGCCGGTCTGGTGGTGAACAAGGACGACGGCACTGGCGAGGCGCAGGCCTTCGCCGCCGCGGCGGGAATTCCCATTCTGGCTGCGATCCCGGCTGATGAGGATATCCGTCGCAAAAGCGCCAATTACGAGATTATCGGCCGGCCCGGCAGCCAATGGGCGTCGCTCTTCGAGGCGTTGGCCGAGCAGGCCGCGGTGGCGCCGCCGGTGCGCCCGACACCGCTCACGCACGACGCGCTGCTCGGCCTGTTCAAGGGTGAGGCGGTCGGCCGCGGCGTGGTCCTCCAGCCGGCTTCGATGGCCGACATGTGCGCGTCGGTGACGCTGGATAAACCCTCGCTCGAAGTGATCTACGAGGGTGCGTGATGTGAGGGTCTCCTGACATGGCAGCGGACGGCGTGACCGCGAACATTGCAGACGTCGGCTGCCACGGCGGCCGCGAGACCATGCTCGCCGCGGCGCGCGAGGCGGGCAAGCACGCCGCGATCGAGCAGTTGATGCGCGACTACCCCAGGGGGCCGCACGACCAGCCGCAGTCGATGTGCCCGGCGTTCGGCTCCCTGCGCGTCGGGCTGCGCATGCGCCGCACCGCAACCATTCTCTCGGGCTCCGCCTGTTGCGTCTATGGGCTTACCTTCACGTCGCATTTCTACGGCGCGCGCCGCAGCGTCGGTTATGTTCCTTTCAATTCCGAAACGCTGGTCACCGGCAAGTTGTTCGAGGATATCCGCGAGGCCGTGGAGCAGACCGCCGATCCGGCGCACTATGATGCGGTGGTGGTGATCAATCTCTGCGTGCCCACCGCATCGGGCGTGCCGCTCGACCTGCTGCCCAAAACCATCAACGGTGTGCGCATCATCGGGATCGACGTGCCGGGGTTCGGCGTGCCGACCCATGCCGAGGCCAAGGACGTGCTGGCCGGCGCGATGCTGCGCTATGCGCGCGGCGAGGCGGAGGCGGGACCGGTCGCCCGCCCGCGCAATCTGGCGGAGGGCCGGCGCAGCGTGGCGCTGATCGGGGAGATTTTCCCGGGTGACGCGCCTGCGATCAGCGCGATGCTGGCGCCAATGGGCCTCGCGGTCGCGCCGCAGGTGCCCTCGCGCGAATGGCGGGATCTGTATGCAGCGCTGGACTGCGCCGTCGCCGCTGCGGTGCACCCGTTCTACACCGCCGCGGTTCGCGAGTTCGCCGCCGCAGGGCGTCCGGTCATCGGTTCGGCGCCAGTGGGCGAGGATGGAGCCGCGGACTGGCTGGACGCGGTGGCGAAGGCGGCCGACGTCGATCCCCGGGCGTTGGACGCGGCGCGCGCAGCGTACCTCCCTGCGCTGCGCGCGCAGATTGCCGCAAACCCCATCGCGGCCCGCATCACCGTCGCGGGCTACGAGGGGTCGGAACTGCTGGTCGCCCGCCTGCTGATCGAGGCGGGGGCGGAGGTGCCGTATGTCGGCACCGCCTGCCCGCGCACGCCATGGAGCGAGGTCGATTGTGCCTGGCTCACCGCGCACGGCGCGCACGTGCAGTACCGTGCCTCGCTCGAACAGGATCTCGCGGCGATGCGCGAGGTGCGGCCGGACCTCGCACTCGGCACCACGCCGCTGGTGCAGGAGGCCAAGGCCCTCGGCATTCCCGCGCTTTATTTCACCAACATCGTTTCGGCACGACCGCTGCTGGGCCCCTCCGGGCCCGCCGCCATGGCCGCGATCGTTGCCGCCCAGACCCGTGGGCGCGAGCGTTTCGGCCGCATGGTGGCCTTCTTCGACGGCGTCGGACGCGGTGAGAGCGCGGGCTATGGCTGGATTGACGTGCCGCGCGAGCCGCCGGGCGCTCGGGAGCGGATGCGCAAACTGCGTGAGGCGCGGAGCAAGGCGGAAGCGGCGGTGGGTCACTGATGCTGGTCATCGATCATGATCGGGCGGGCGGATATTGGGGTGCGGTCTACACCTTCACGGCGCTGCGCGGACTGCGCGTGGTGATCGACGGACCGGTTGGCTGCGAAAACCTGCCGGTTACCGCCGTGCTGCACTACACCGATGCGCTGCCGCCGCACGAGCTGCCGATCGTCGTCACCGGGCTCAACGAGGATCATCTCTCGATGAGCGGAACCGAGGGCGCGCTACGTCGCGCCGCTGCGACCCAGGACGTCGATCTCCCGGCGGTCGTCGTTACGGGCAGCATCGCCGAGATGATCGGCGGCGGCGTGACGCCGGAAGGCTCGAATCTGCTTCGTTTCATTCCCCGTACAATCGACGAGGATCAATGGCAGGCGGCCGACCGCGCCATCAACTGGCTCTGGACCGAGTTCGGGGCGCGTCGTGCAAAAAAATCGGCGAAGCGGCCCGAGGGCGCCAAGCCCAAGGTCAACATCATCGGCCCGATCTACGGAACCTTCAACATGCCATCGGACCTGGCGGAGATCCGTCGGCTCGTCGAAGGCATCGGCTGTGAGGTCAATCTCGTCTTTCCGCTCGGCGCGCATGTCGAGGATATCCCGAGGCTTGCCGAAGCCGACGCCAATATCTGCCTTTATCATGAGTTCGGCGCCAGGCTCTGCGAGACGCTGGGTCAGCCGTGGCTGCGGGCACCGCTGGGCGTGTTCGCGACCACCAATTTTCTTCGCACCCTGGGCGGCCTCGTGGGCCTGGACCCCGAGCCGTTCATCGAGCGCGAAAAGCATACAACGCTGAAGCCGCTCTGGGACCTGTGGCGCAGCGTCACGCAGGATTTCTTTGCCACTGCCAGCTTCGCGGTCGTTGCCACCGCAACCTACGCCCGCGGCATCCGTCGCTTTCTCGAGGAGGAAATGGGGCTGCCCTGCGCGTTCGCGTTCGAGCGTCGTGCCGGCGTGAAACCTGACAACCAGGCGGTGCGCGCGGCGATGCGTGCCACCCCGCCGCTGCTGCTGTTCGGCTCCTACAACGAGCGCATGTATGCAGCCGAGCATGGATGCCGGGCGGCCTATATCCCAGCCTCCTTTCCAGGGGCTGCGATCCGCCGTGCCACCGGAACACCGTTCATGGGTTACGCCGGGGCGACCTATCTGCTGCAGGAGACGTGCAACGCGCTGTTCGACGCGCTGTTCCACATCCTCCCGCTCGCCACGGAGATGGACAAGCTGGAACCGACACCGGCACGGGACTCGCCCATGACGGGTCCGGCCTGGGACCGTGCGGCGCTCACCACGCTCGATCGCATGGTGGCGGACGAACCCTTCCTGCTGCGTATTTCGGTCGCGAAACGGCTGCGCGATGCGGCGGAGGCGGCGGCACGCGCCGCCGGCGACGATTGCGTGACGGAGATCCATGTGCGGGGCGTGCGCATGCGCGAACCTGTCGCGTGAGTTCGTATTGCCAATATTCGCGGCGCTGCCTTGCAGCGTCGCCACCAGGCGTATTCGCTCGGCCACGGCTGGGCGAAACGTCCGCTGGAGCTATCGTTCCGGCGGTATCGGCCGTGTGCTTCGCACGCGGCTCTCATGGGGAAGCCACGCAGAGGTTTCCAAGGAGAAGCCATGATTGAAAAAGGTGGGGGCTCGGGCCTCACTGAGCAGGAAGCGCAGGAGTTCCACAGGATCTTCATGTCCAGCTTCGCCGTGTTCGTGATCATTGCGATCATTGCCCATATCCTGGTCTGGATGTGGCGCCCGTGGCTGCCGGGCCCGCATGGATATGCGATGCTTGAGGGGGCTCACCACGTGTTCGCCTCTCTCCTGCCACGCTTCGCGTAGGGGAAAAGGCAATGTGGAGAATCTGGCTCATCTTCGACCCGCGGCGCACGCTGGTGGCGTTGTTCGGCTTTCTCTTCGCCCTGGCTCTGCTGATCCACTTCATCCTGTTGAGCACCAATCGGTTCAACTGGCTGGATGGTCCGCATGCGGGAATGGCGCAGGTATCGCAAATGTCATCGATGCCCGCGAAGAAATAGTGCGCGGCGCTCTCGCGGTACGGGCCGGCGGTTTACCGCCTGCTCCGGCCTCGGGGGCGCCATAGCCTGACGCAGAACCCGACGAAGGGGAGAGGCGCTTCATGTCCATGTTGAGTTTTGAGGCCAAGTACAGGGTGCGGGGCGGCACACTGATTGGTGGCGATCTGTTCGACTTCTGGGTGGGGCCGTTCTATGTCGGGTTCTTCGGCGTTACCTCGGTTTTCTTTGCAGCCCTTGGCACGGCACTGATCCTCTACGGTGCTGCGATCGGGCCGACCTGGAACATCTGGCAGATCGATATCGCCCCGCCAGCCATTTCGTATGGCCTTGGACTTGCCCCGCTGGCGCATGGCGGGCTCTGGCAGCTCATCACCGTCTGCGCCCTGGGTGCGTTCTGCTCCTGGGCGCTGCGGGAGGTCGAGATCTGCCGCAAACTCGGCATGGGCTACCATGTGCCGGCGGCTTTCAGCATGGCCATCTTTGCCTATTTCACGCTGGAGGTGATCCGCCCGGTACTCATGGGCGCCTGGGGTAACGGCTTTCCCTATGGCATCATGGCTCATCTCGATTGGGTATCGAACACAGGCTATCAATATCTGAACTTCCACTACAATCCGGCTCATATGCTGGCGATCAGTTTCTTTTTCACCACGGTCCTCGCGCTGGCGCTGCATGGGTCGCTGGTGCTGTCGGCGCTCAACCCCGGCAAGGGCGAGGTCGTCAAGGGCGCCGAGGAAGAGAACACATATTTCCGCGACACGATCGGCTATTCGATCGGCACGCTCGGCATTCATCGTCTCGGGTTGCTGCTGGCGCTTTCGGCTGTGTTCTGGAGCGCGGTCTGCATTCTCATCAGTGGTCCGTTCTGGACCCGCGGCTGGCCGGAATGGTGGACCTGGTGGCTGAACATGCCGATCTGGTCGCACTGAGCGGGGGGGAGAAGAAACGATGGCCGAATATCAGAATATCTTCACCCGTGTGCAGGTCCGTGCACCGGCCCATGCCGGTGTGAAGCTGCCCCGGGGCAGTTGGCCGCGCGGCACCGCGACGCGCTTTTCCTATCTGCTCGGGCAGCTCGGCGACGCGCAGATCGGACCGCTCTATCTCGGCGCCACCGGCGTTGCGTCACTCATTTGCGGCTTCATCGCCTTCGAGATCATCGGCCTCAACATGTTCGCCTCGGTCAACTGGAATCCGGTCCAGTTCATTCGTCAGTTGCCGTGGCTGGCACTGGAGCCGCCCCCGCCGGCCTACGGGCTGCGCCTTCCCCCGCTCGCTGATGGCGGATGGTGGCTGATGGCGGGATTCTTTCTCACGGCAGCCATCCTGTTGTGGTGGACACGCATGTATCGCCGCGCCCGTGCGCTCGGGCTCGGCACCCACACCGCCTGGGCGTTCGCGTCTCCCATCTGGCTCTACCTCGTTCTTGGCTTCATACGTCCACTGCTGATGGGGTCCTGGGGAGAAGCTGTGCCGTTCGGCATTTTCCCGCATCTGGACTGGACGGGGGCGTTCTCGTTGCGATACGGCAATCTCTTCTATAATCCGTTCCATATGCTCTCGATTGCCTTCCTCTACGGCTCGGCACTGCTGTTCGCCATGCATGGCGCCACCATTCTGGCCGTCTCGCGCTTCGGCGGTGAGCGCGAGGTCGAACAATCACTCGATCGCGGCACCGCGGCGGAGCGTGGGGCGTTGTTCTGGCGCTGGACCATGGGGTTCAACGCCTCGATGGAGTCGATCCACCGCTGGGCGTGGTGGTGTGCCGTGCTCTGCCCGCTGGTCGGCGGCATCGGCATCCTGCTCACCGGCACTGTCGTCGATAACTGGTATCTCTGGGGCGTGAAGCACGGGCTCGCAGCACCCTATCCGCACCTCTGGGGCAAGATCGTCGATCCCGCGACCCTGCCGGGAGCACCGAAATGATCCGTCTTCGTATCGGTTCACTGGCCGGCATCGCTGTACTGTTCCTCATCGTGATGATTGCGACGTTTCAGCGTCCGCCGGTTCAGGTGGTGCAGCGCGGTTATCGCGGCACCGGGATGGAGCAGGTGCTAAACCCACGAACCATCGCCGCGGAGCTTGTTGCCAACAAGCTTCCAGCGCATGCACCGCTCATTGCCGCGGGTCCGATGGCCGGCCAGGTCTACAAGAACGTGCAGGTACTCAAAGACGTCAGTGTCGGTGCGTTTACCGGCCTCATGGTGGCCATGACGAACTGGGTGGCGCCGAAGCAGGGCTGCGCCTTCTGCCATAACACTGCGAATTTCGCGAGTGACGCCAAGTACACGAAGGTCGTTGCGCGACGCATGCTGCAGATGACCCAGTGGATCAACTCGCACTGGAAGACGCATGTCAAGAACGTCGGCGTGACCTGCTGGACCTGTCATCGCGGCCAGAACATTCCAACCTTCGTCTGGTTCACTCCCGCGCCACCGCACGCGGCCGGTGTCGCCGAGGCTTCCACGGGCATGGGGCATCCGGCGCCTGTCGCCGGCTATACCTCGCTTCCCTACGATCCAATCGACCCGTTGCTCGCCGCGCGAAATCCGATCCGCGTGCAGGCGACACAGGCCCTCGCCGGGACGGATCGCCACTCGATCAAACAGGCGGAGTGGACCTATTCCCTGATGATGCACATGTCCACGGCGCTCGGTGTCAACTGCACGTTCTGCCACGAGACCCGAGCCTTCGGAGACTGGACGCAGAGTACGCCGCAGCGCGTCACCGCCTGGTATGGCATCCGCATGGTGCGCGACCTGAACATCAACTACCTGTTGCCGCTTGGTCACGTCTTCCCCGCGAGCATGCATGGGCCGATGGGCGACGGGCCGAAGCTCGACTGCGCCACGTGTCATCAGGGTGTCTACAAGCCGATGTTCGGTGCATCGATGACGCAGGACTATCCGCCTCTGCTGCAAGCAACGGATAAATAGGACCGGCGTCGCTGCCGTGCGCTGCCGGGCATGAAGGCGGCGCAGGGCGGTGACGCTCTCGGTTCCCGTCAGCCGATCATCGACGAACGACTGTCACGGCAACCTCGTTGCGTCGAAGCCACGGCAGCGTCCAGGGCGGGTCATAGAACCACGCGACCACCTTGCCATGGGGCTGCCATGGCGAACCGGCCAACGTCGCGAGCAGGCGCTGGCTGTGAACCGCAACCGAATGCGCGCCAGGCACGCCCGAGAAGCGCAGAACGGCCATCGTGGCCGCCGGAACTTCGACCAGATGGATCGTCCGGTCGCGTGGCCGCGGCGCTGTTGCCAGCGTCAGCCCGGCCGGCAGGAAGAACCGGATCGTCCAGCCACTGCTCGCCGCCTCCTGTGCCACCGGTGCCGTCATCGCCACCTTGGTGCCGCCACCGGCCCGGTCCTGCTCCACCGGCGCCGTCATCGCGATGGTGCTGCTGCCGCCGCCCGCCTTCGTGTTGGCGCCAAAGATATAGGCGGCCAAGCGCCGGAACCCGGCCGAACGAGCATCGATCTCGCCACCCGCGACCGTTGTCTCGGCCGCCAGGCGGGGCCCGTACTGGCGAAGTTCCAACGCCCCAATCCGCCCGATGACGGTAAAGCCCGGCTGCGGCGTGCCGGAGCGGACGCCGAACACGGTGCATGCACCGAGCAACAGGGATGAAGCCAGCGTCGCAAACTTCCGCATGGCGATAAGCTGAACCTTTCCCGTCATCCTGACCAGTGGCGTCCTGGCCCGCGGCATCCTGGCGCGCGGTGGGGCGTCCACATGGTTCGTCAGGCCGCCGAGCGGTCTGTTCTTCGCGTCGGGAACACCGCCCCGGCCCACGCGACCGTATCGGCCGACGAGACGCGCGGGTCACCTTGACGTTTCGGCGGCGGCGCGGGGATCGTGGTTGAGGGGCGTCGGCGAGTTCGTCTAGTGTGATGCGGAAAGGCGCTGCCGGGCCGGATGGGCCGAGATTCCGGCCCTGACATGTCGGTGCCGTGACACATTCTCCATGACATCGGCCCCATGACAACGGGGCCAAGACGCCGGAGCCAGGACGCCGGGGCCCAGACAAGGAGGACTCACCATGAGCGAGACGGGTACGCTGACCCTGAAACAGACCGGCCGGCTGCTGACGATCGACACTCCGCTCGGGCCCGATGTGATGCTGCTGACGGAACTTACGGGCGAGGACGCGATCTCGCAGCCCTTCCTGTTCGAGGTCACGGTGGCGACAACCGCCTCCGAGACCGATGTGCGCTCACTGCTCGGCGGCCCGACGACGCTGTATCTCGGCGCCTCGGCCGACAGCGCCGGTTTTCCGGTGAACGGCATGGTGCGCCGCGTCTCGGGCTACACCGTCGATCCGCAGGGCCTGGCCGTCTGGCGGCTGGAAGTGGTGCCGCGGCTGTGGTTTCTCTCCTGCATCGCCGATTGCCGCATCTTCCAGACGCAGTCGGCGAAGGACATCCTGCAGACCATCTTCGGCGAGCAGGGCATCACCGATTTCGAGTTCCGCGGCGGCGCGAGCCTGCCGACGATGGATTACTGTGTGCAGTACCGCGAAACCACGCTCGCCTTCGTCTCCCGGCTGATGGAGCGGTTCGGCCTGTTCTACTGGCACGAACATACCGATAGCAGCCACACGCTGGTGATCGCTGACGCCAACAACCGCGCGAAGCCGGTCACCGAGGGCGATGCCGCCTTTCTCGGCGGCGCCATGCAGTCGACGAGCATCGCGGCCCTGGCGCAGGATTACTCCTATCGGCCCGGCAAGTGGACGATGACGGATTACGACTTCACCGCGCCGTCGAAATCGCTGCTCGCCTCGACGCCGACGCTGGTGACCGACCCCGCCTCGATGAAGCAGCACGAGATCTACGACTACCCCGGCATCTATACGGATACCGGCGCCGGCGGCGACATCACCAAGATGCATGTCGAGATCGAGGAGGCGCTGTATCAGCGCGTGCACGGGCGCGGCGCGCTGGCGAGCTTCGGCGCCGGGCGGCGGTGCAAGGCGAAGGGGCCGGAGGAAGGTGCCAAGGAGGAGGAGTTCCTGCTGACCCGAGTGCGCCACCGCGCCAGCGAGCAGAGCCACGGCACCGGCCGCACGACGCCGGCGCGCTATGAGAACGAGTTCACCGCGGTGCCGATGGACGTGCCCTATCGCCACCCCACCGGCACGCCGCGGCCGCTGATGCACGGGCCGCAGACGGCGATCGTGACCGGCCCGTCGGGCGAGAAAATCTTCACCGACAAATACGGGCGGGTGAAGGTGCAGTTCCACTGGGACCGGCTGGGCAAAAACGACGACAAGAGCTCGTGCTGGATCCGTGTTTCGCAGAGCTGGGCCGGGCGCGCCTTCGGCACCATCCATATCCCGCGCATCGGCCAGGAGGTGATCGTCGAGTTTCTGGAGGGCGACCCCGACCAGCCGATCGTCACCGGGCGGGTCTATAACGGCACCAATTCGGTTCCCTACACGCTGCCGGACAACAAGACGCAGTCCGGGATCAAGACCGCCTCGGTGCCGAGCGGGGGCAGCAACGAGCTGCGCTTCGAGGACAAGGCGGGCTCAGAGGAGATCTATCTGCACGCGCAGAAGGACCTCACCGCTGTCGTTGAGAACAACGAGACGCGCACGGTCAAGAACAACCAGACCGAGACGATCCAGGGTAACGTGAGCCTCACCGTGGACAAATCCGTCACCGCCAACATCACCCAGGACGTCAGCGAAACGATCGGTCAGTCGGTCAAAAAGACCGTCGGCGGGTCGGTGACGCAGACCGTGACGGGTTCGGTGACGCAGACCGTGACGGGTTCGGTCTCGCAGACGGTGACCGGCTCGGTGTCGCAGACTTTTGCCGCGTCGTTGACCCAGACGGTGGTAGGCGGCATTACCGTCACGACGCCAGCGACGATGACGGTGACAGCGGTGGGCGGCTACAACCTCATCGCACCCAGCCAGGCCTGGCAGACCGGGCCGACGAGTCTCAGCGCCTATGGGTTTTCTATGAGCTCGTTAGGTGAGCAGGTTCAGACCGTGGGCAGCAGCCAGGCGGTGATCGGTATGCAGCAGCAGGCTGTCGGGCTCAATGTCGCCGTCAACGGCATCGCGCAGACCACCAACGGGCTGCACCTGCATGATGTCGACGGCATCAGCAAGAACGATGCGCCAATGACCATCAACAACTACGCGCTCTGTATATTCCTATGATCCGCTTCATCACCAGCGGCGCGAATTTCACCATCATCATGGTGGTCATCGGCCTAGGGGTCGCGAGCTTTTTTGTCGTGCCGATGATCCGCGGACGTTTGCGCACCGAGCGGATCACCGAGCACGGGCTGACCGCGACGGCGCGGGTGATCTCGCTGCGCGACACCGGCAACCGGGTGAACGGGCAGCCGGTGGCGGCGATCGCGCTTGAGGTGCAGCCGCCGGGTGGCGCCGCGTTCAGCGCCACGGCCGAGACCGTGGTGACGGCCATCAACGCGATGCAGGTACAGCCGGGCAAGCAGGTGAGTGTGCGTTACGACCCCGCGAACCACGGCCAGGTGGTGATCGTGGGCGCGGCACCGTGAAGATCATCAAGCCGCAAGCGCTCAGCCTGCTCACCCGGCCGTTCGAGTTTCGCCGTGAGTTCTGGCTCGGCGTTTCGGTGATCGGGTTCATCCCGATCGGCGACACGCCCGCATTGCTGCCGGAGACCGCGATGTGGCCGTTTCTGGCGGAGGAGTTGCCGCCGGATGTGGCGCTGGAGGCCGGCATACCCAAGGTGCAGCCGGAGTTCGTGGCCGTTGCGCACGCCTTCGCGCCGGGGGGCGCGCCGGTGCGGCAATTGCGCGTGGGGGTTCAGTTCGGGTCTGTTATCAAGACGCTGAATGTGTTCGGCGACCGGCTGCTGCGTGGCACGCGTGCCAGCGAGCCCGAGCCGTTCACGACCATGCCGATCGACTGGGCGCACGCCTATGGCGGCAAGGATGTCGCGGAGAACCCGGCGGGTAAGGGCGCGGTGCCGGTCGCCACACCGGAGGGGCCGGCGCTGCCGATCGCCAATATTCTGGATCCGAAACTGGCGGATCGGGGCGTGCGCACGCCATCCTCCTTCGGGCCGATGGACCTGATGGTGCCGGCCCGCAAGGCGCGAGCCGGCACCTATGACGATGCATGGCTGAAGCAGGATTTTCCGGGCATGCCGCGCGACATGGACTGGCGGTTCTTCAATTTGGCACCCCCCGACCAGTGGTCCGCGGGGCCGCTGTCCGGCACCGAGGATTATGCGTTCGAGAACCTCAATCCGGAGGAGAAGCTGCTGCGCGGCCGGCTGCCGGGGATGGCCGCGCGTGCTTTTCTGGTGCGCAAGGGCGAGCCCGAGGGGTTCGAGGAGGTGGCGCTCGTGCCGACGACGGTATGGTTCTTCCCGCACCGGAAACGTCTGGCACTGATCTTCCAGGGGCGCGCACGGCTTGCCGAGGAGGATGGCTCGGACATTCTGCGCGCGGTGGTGGGCGCGGACCCCGCGGGAGCCCTGCGGCCGCCGGCGGCGTTCAAGGCGGTGATGGACAAGCGGCTCGACCGGCGCGGCGGCGCCTTGCTCGCCATTCGCGACGCGGACCTGGTGCCGGCCGCGTGGCTGGTGCCGGACCCCGCGCAACCGGCTGACCCCTATGCACGCGTGCGCAAACGGCTCGGGCAGAAGCGCCGGCAGATGGAGCATGAGCGTGAGGCGACCCGCGAGAAGCTGAGGGCGCACGGGCTGAACCCCGACCAGCACGGGCCGCCGCCGCTGCCGCCCGAGGAACCGCTGCCGACGATGGAGGAACTGCCCGCGAAGCTGGAGGCGATGCGGGCGGAGGGTGAGGCCAGGCGCGCCGAGGCCGAGGCGATGCTCGCGGCCCACGAGGAAGCGAACGCGCCGGCGCTGGAAGCAGCCGGGCTCGATCTCGCGCAGATGCGCGCGGCGCGGGCGGCCAAGCCCAAGGGGCCGCCGCAATTCACCGCCGCCGGCGCGCGCGCCGACCTCGAGGCGCGGGTGCGGATGATGCGCTCCATGGGCATCGCGCTGCCGCAATCCGAGGCGGAACTCGCCGACCCCGAAACGGAAGCGCGCTGGCGCCGCACCGAGGCCGATCTGCGTGGCGCCTATCGGGTGAGCGCGCACGAGCAGAACCCGGCCGACGCGCTGCCGGCCGAGCGCAGCGAGCAGATCCGCGCGCTGCTGGCCGGCGACAGCGCGCGGGCGCGTGCCCTCTATGACCTGCATGGCGCCGACCTCGCGAAACTCTCGCTCGCCGGGCTCGATCTTTCCGGCGTATGTCTCGACGGCGCCAACCTCGAAGGCACCGATCTCTCGGGCTGCAACCTCGCGGAAGCGGTGCTGGCGCATGCGCGTCTGGGCGGGGCGAAGTTCGCGGGGGCCAACCTCGCCGGCGCCAATCTCGGGCGGGCGTTGCTCGCCGGCGCCGATCTCTCGCGCGCCGACCTGCGCCGCGCGGTGCTCGCCAGCGCCGATCTCTCCGGTGCGAACCTGGCGGGTGCCGATATATCGGCGGTGCGGCTCGACGGCGCCATCGTTACGAACACGAATTTCAGCGGCGCCCGGGCCGATGACCTGCTGGCGATGAAGCTGTCGCTGGCGGGGCTGCGCGCCCCCGGTGCCACATTCGCCAGGGCCACGTTCATCGAATGCGACCTGCAGAACGCCGATCTTTCTGCCTGCGTGATGAACGGCGCGAGCTTCATCAACTGCGACCTTTCCGGCGCGCGGCTGGGCGGGGCGCGGCTGGCGAAATCGGTCTTTGTCCAGAACTGCAAGCTGGTGGACGCCAATCTCGCCGGTGCCGATCTCACCGGCGCCAATCTGCGCGAGACCGATCTGCGCCGCGCCATGCTCGACGGGGCGATCCTGGACCGGGCCGATCTCTCCGGCGCCAACCTTGCCGATGCCTCGCTGCAGAAGGTGCACGGCGCCGGGCTGCGGCTGGTGGCGGCAAAGCTCGCCGGCGCGCGGCTGGCGGGGGCCGCGCTGATGCAGGCCGATTTCTCGCGCGCCGACCTCAGGGATGCGGATCTCAGCCAGGTCTCCGCCTATGAGGCGAATGCCGCCCGCGCGAAGCTGAATGCCGGCACGCGCCGGCGCGGCATGGTGACGACGCGCATGCGCTACCTGCCGCTCGCGTGAGATGATGCGAAACGATAACGAACGACAGGGCCGATGAACGCTGACGAACTCTCCCGAGCGGTCGAGGATGGCGAGGTTCTGCGCAAGCGCTCCCTCGCCGGAGCGTCCCTCGCCGGCGGCACCTATTATGGCGCGGTGTTCGAGGAGGTCGATTTCACCGGGGCCGACCTGCGCGGCGCCGTGCTCGATGAGGCGACGCTGATCGACTGCACGCTGGATGGCGCCCGGCTCGGCCAGGCGGGGCTGGCTGGCGCATCCTTCATGCGCTGCAAGCTGGTGGCGACGGAACTGGTGGGGGTGCGCGCGCCCAAGGCGAAGTTTGTGCGCTGCGATCTCACGGGCGCCCGCTTCGAGGTTGCCGATCTCGGCTGGGCGACCATCGCTGAATCAAACCTGACGGGCGCGGTGCTGAGCGGTGCCAAACTGGAGCGGACCTCGGTGGTGGACTGCCCGACGCCGGGGATCGACCTCTCGCACTCACGCTGGGAGCGGGCGGTGCTGCTCGGCGCCGATCTCCGGAAGGGCAGGCTGGAGGGCGCGCGCTTCATCCGCACCACGCTGGCCGGCTGCAACTTCGCCGGGCGCGAGATGCCGGGCTTCTCGGTGCAGGCCTGCCTGCTGAAGGACGCCGATTTCACCGGCTGCGACCTGACCGGCGCCGATCTCTCGCAATGCATGATGGGGGGGGCGAAGCTGGCTCAGGCGCGGCTGGGCGGGGCCAGGCTGGCGATGGTGGTGCTGAGCGGCGCGGTGCTCGCCGGCGCTGATTTCGGTGGTGCGGACCTCTCGCAGGCGATCCTCGTCGATGCTGACGCCACCGGTGCCAATTTCGCCAAGGCGCGGCTGTACCAGTGCATCGCGACGAGGCTGAAGGCGGCGGGTGCGCGGTTCGGCGGCGCTGATCTCACCTATGCGGATTTCAGCCACGCGATGCTGGACCGGGCCGATCTCGCGGGGGTGACGTTCCACCGCACCAATTTGCATTCGATTTCGGACAAGGAGGCGCGTATCCCTTCACGCGATGGCGCCTTCGCGACCGACGCCGACCGGCATGGCGCGGAAACCTGGCACCAGCGTGGCCAGGGCTGAGATGAGGTGGGCCGGAGGCTGAATGGACTTGCGATGCGGATGAGCACGAGACGAGGAGAGGCGGAGATGACGGCGAGCAAGCATCTGCACCTGGCCTGGAATGGTTCAGGGGCTCCGGAGCCTGCGCCCGGCGCGCAGGCAGGCTGGGCGGGGCTGGTCGCGGCGACGGTGCTGACGGTCGGCGAAGACGGGATCGTGCTCGAACGGGACGGGCAGCCGCTCGACGCGAGGGTGGCGCTGAGCTGCCTGGTGCGGCCTGAGCCCGGCGACCGCGTGCTGAGCGGCGAAGCCGATGGCGGCGTCTGGGTGCTGGCGGTGCTGACGCGCGGCGAGCCCGGGCCATTGCGGCTCGTGAGCGAGCGCGACATCGCCATCGTCTCCACCGGCGGCGGGGTTTCGCTGGCGGCGGCCGGCAGCGTGGCGCTCGATGCCGGGGAGCGGGCGCGCGTCAGTGCCGCCACGCTGGAACTGCACGCGGGCACAGCACGTCTGGTGCTCGACGAGGTGCTGCATGTCGGGCGCGTCGTCACGGCGCATGTCGGCAAGCTGCGCAGCATCGGCGAGCTGGTGGAGACGCTAGCCGAGCACGTGCTGACGCGCGCGAAGCGCAGCAGCCGCTTCATCGAGGAGGCGGACCAACTGCGCAGCGGCGAGATTGACCATCGCGCCGAGGGAACGTTGCAATTGCAGGCCAAAAGCGCCTTCATCACCGGCGAGACGGTGGTGCGGGTGGACGCCGACCAGATCCATATGGGCTGAGGAAACCGATGTTCGCGAACACGCAGATGATGGGCATGGATATGGGGTTCCCCGATGTGTGCCTGACGCCGGCGGGGCCGGTGGTGGTGCCGATCCCCTACCCGAACATCGCCATGGGGCCGACGGCGATCCCCAACCAGACCAAGGTGATGATCATGGCGATGCCGGCGCATAACCTCGGCACCGAGATCCCGCTCACCAACGGCGACAACGCGGGCGTGGCGACTGGCGTTGCCTCCGGCACGGTGATGGGGCCGTCGAAGCATCTTACCGGCGCGTTCACGGTGTTGCTGGACGGCATGCCGGCGACGCGGCTGACCTCGATGTCGTTGCAGAACTCCACCAATGCGCCGGGCTGCCGCATCGTGCCGAGCCAGCCGGTGGTGTTGCTGCTGGCCGGCTGACGCCCGCCGCGGCCCGCGCATGCGCCGACGCCTGAACGCGTGCCTGCGCCGGTGCGGGCGCCATCTGCTGCTGGGGGCGCTGCTCGCGACGCTCGGCGGCTGCGCCGGCAGCACGGTGCCGCCGCCGTCGCAGTTTGCCACGATGCCGGTTGCCGCGAGGTCCGGCCCACCTGGCAAGCTGTTCCTGCTCACCCATGGCTGGCATACCGACGTCGCGGTGCCCGCCAGCGAAATCTCCGGTCCGCTTACTCTGTTCCGGCGCCGCTTTCCCGGCGCGCGCACCATCATCTTCGGCTACGGCAAGCGCAATTACATGACCGAAGCCACGCACGGCGTCGGCGATTGGATCGGCGGTCCGTTCCCCGGTGACGGCGCCATCGAGGTGAGCGCGCTCAAAACGAGCCTCGCCGCCGCCTATGGTGCGCGCCACATTATCCCGATCGACCTGCCGCCGGGCGGCGCGCAACGGCTCTCCGCCTATATCTGGGCGAATTTCGCCCTGGACAAAACGGGGGATAAGGCGGGCCGGCCGATCGAGGTCGGCCATGGTGACTTTCCCGGCAGCATCGTGTTTCTGGCCGCCAGCACCTACGATCTTTCCCACACCTGCAACACCTGGAGCGCACAGGTTCTCGCCGCCGCCGGGCTGGCGGTGCAACCCGCGGGCATCATGTTCTCCAACCAGATCGACGGCGTCGCCCGTCAGCTCGCGGTACAACAGCGCGCGGCGCGAAACCCTGGAAGCTGAACCGATGCATCGCACAGCGCTCGTCGCCGCGTACCGGGAGCTGATCGCGCGCGGACTGTCGCAGGGCACCGCGGGCAATATTAGCCTGCGCCACGGTGCCGCGATGCTGATCACACCCTCCGCCCTGCCGGCCGCGTCGATGCGGGCGGCGGATATCGCAGCAATGCCGATCACGGGCGACGGCGACTGGCGGGGGCGCGCCAGGCCGTCGAGCGAATGGCGGATGCACCGCGATATCTATCGGGCGAGGCCGGAGATCGGGGCAATCGTGCACGCGCATGCACCCTATGCGACGGCGCTGGCGATGGCGCGCCGGCCGATCCCCGCGGCGCATTATATGGTCGCGGCGTTCGGCGGTGCGGATGTGCCCTGCGCGCCCTACGCCACGTTTGGCACCGCGGCCCTCTCGGCCGTCGCGGTGCGGGCGCTCTTGGGGCGGACGGCGTGCCTGCTGGCCAATCACGGATGCCTCGCCCTTGGCGCCGACCTCGCGGAGGCAATGTGGCGGGCGATGGAGCTTGAGACGCTTGCGAAACAATATCTGCTGAGCCTGGCGGCCGGGCCGGTGCTGCTTGGCGAGGCGGAGCTGGGCGAGGCGCTGGCGGCGTTCGGCGCCTATCGCGGTGGCGGCGCGGGCCCGGCGGCTGGCACCGGCGCTCCCGCGCGCACACGGCGCCGGTGATGGGTATGGTGAGGGCCGGGGCACGGTGAGGGCCGGCCCATGGGGCGGCGGGGATTGTTTTTCGACCTGATCGACACGAAGCCGTGGGGGCGCCGGAGAAGCCGCTGACGGCTCATGCCGTGGGTTGCTGGCCGCCGGGCATGGCATCGTCGCTGTCGTCGTGCGTCGCCGCCAGGGCGCTCACCCGGGTGTCGTCGATCTTCCCCGCTCCCAGCAGCGGCAAGGCCGATATCGGCACGATCAGCCGCGGCACGAACAGCCCGGCCAGGCCCTCGCGCTGCGCCGCGACCAGCAGAACGGCGCGTGTCGCCTCCCTCCGCTCGGTCACCAGCACCAGCATCTCGCCCGCGATCTTCGCAAATCGCATCGCCGGTATCGTACCAGCCATCGGGTAGCTGCTCGACCACCCCCGGCGTCTCGGCGCGCAGATAGTCGAGCATCACGTTCGCCCCCTTCACGAACAGCCGCCCACCGCATGCGACGCCCTCGACCGGCTCCAGCCGCGCCTCGATGCCCGGCAGCAACGGGCCGACGTTGCCCGCGCGAAACATCATCGCCGTGTTGGTGGCGATGACCGGGGCGGTCTCCGTCGCGCCATGGCCCTCGAGAAGGCGCAGGCCGAATTTGTCGAACCAGGCGCGCCGCGTTTCCTCGCGCACGTGCTCGGCCCCGGCGAAGACATAGCGCAGGCTATAGAAGTCGTAGGCGAGCAGGGGAACGATGCGAAAATGCAACGGTGGAGGGTAGAGAAAGGTTCTCACCCCGGACAGCACCGGCAACAGAAACCCGCCGGTAAGGCCGAAGGCATGGAACATCGGCAGTGCGTTGAGCACGATATCCGTCGGATTGAAATCGACCACGGTCGCGAGTTGCGCCTTGTTGGCCAGGATGTTGCGGTGGCTCGGCACCACGCCCTTCGGCGTCCCCTCGGAGCCGGAGGTGAATAGCACCACCGCCGCATCCTCGGGCGTTGCTCGCGATACCCGCCGATGCGCGGCGCGCGCGACGAAGGTTTTGAGCAGCCCCGAGAGGCGCGCGAAGCGCCCGATGCGCAGATCCTCAAGCCAGATGAGGCGCACGCTCTGACCCAGCGCCTGAACCACGCCGGCGAGCTTCGCCGCCTCGACGAACCGGCGGGAGGTGACGAGGGTGCGCAGTTCCGCGGCGGTGACGGCGGTCTGCATGCCGCGCGCGCCGGTGGTGAAGTTCAGCAGCGCCGGCACCCGGCCGTAAGCCTGCATGCCGAAGAACGTCATGGCCGCCGCGGTCGAGTTCGGCAGCAGCACGCCCATGCGCTGGCCGGGCACGGTGCCCGCCGAAAGACGCCCGCCCAACAGAAAGCTGCCGGCGATCAGCCGCCGCAGCGTGACCGGTTTGCGCGCGATGTCGTCGACCACGACATGTCCGCCGCCACGCACGTTGCGCGCGTCGAGCAGCGCCGAATACAGCGTGCGGTGTCAGTCGGCCGTTGCGAAGACGAGACGGATCATTTCCCGCTGGATGGCGAGCCCCGCCGCCCGCCGTCGCTCTAGCCCCTGCAGCGCTTCGGGCAGGGCCAGTTGCACGGAGGGCAGGATGGTGATGCGGATCCGCGGGAACCAGCGTCGCCGAACCTTTCCCCGCAGGCGCGAAAACGGCGTGTACTGCGCGCCATCGACACGCACCGGAATGATGCGCGCCCGAGCCCGGTCGGCGATCAGCCCCGGCCCCTCGTGGATCTTCATCAGCGCGCCGGTCATCGTGACGCGGCCCTCGGGGAAGATGACGCAGTGCTGGCCCTCGGCCACGGCGCGGGTGAGCGTGCGGATTGCCATCGGGCTCGTGGGATCCACGGGCAGCGCCTCGAACAGGCGCAGGAACGGCCGCAGCCACCATCGCCGTGCGATGAACGTGTCGACCGCGAATACCGGCCGGCCCGGCAGGAACGCCGCGAGCAGGGCGGCGTCGAGAAACGAGACGTGATTGACGACGACGATCGCCGGCCCCTGCACCGCCAGGTAATTCTCGAGACCGCGTATCTCCACCCGGTAGAGCACCCGCAGCACGGCCGCCAGCGCGGCCTTTGTCGTCGCCTGCGGCAGCAGCCCGCAGATGTAGACGGCCACGGCCAGATTGCCGATGCCGACCAGCAGGAACACGCTCACGACCGAGAACCCGATCTTCAGCAGCACGACCGTCACGATCGCGGCGATCACCATCAGCAGGGCGTTGACGGTGTTGTTCGCGGCGATCACGCGGGCACGATGCGCTGCTTCGCTGCGTTCCTGGAGCAGGGTGTAGAGCGGCACGATGAAGATGCCGCCGCAGACCGACAGGCCCAGCAGGTCGAACAGCGAGCGCCAGCTCGCGGGATCGGCGATGTACCCGGTGAGGCTCAGCAGCCCGGCATGCGCCGCCGGGGCCGGCGATGCCAGGTAGAAATCGCCGATGAAGACGGACATGCCGAGGGCCGCGAACGGCACGTGCCGGGCGCTGATCTCGCCGCGCAGCAGCCTGTTCGCGAGCAGCGAGCCGATGCCGATGCCGACCGAGAACACCGAGAGATACAGCGTCACGATATGCGCGCTGCCGCCGAGCGTGTCCTTCACATAGGCTGGAAACTCCGCCGCGAACGTGGCGCCGATGGCGTAGAACCACGAGATGCCGAGGATCGCGAGGAACAGCTCGCGGCGCTGGGCGGCATAGCGGACCATCTCGGCGGATTCGGCCACGATGTTGAAGCCGATGGTCAGCCCCGGCGAGGCTGCCGGCGCGCGCGGAATGAACAGGCTCGCCAGCAGGCCGAGTGCCGCCACCACCATCGCGATCACGCCCGCCGCGACCGCACCGCCGGCCAGCGGTATCACCAGGCCTGCGGCGATCGTGCCGACGAGGATGGCCAGAAACGTTCCCGCATCGACCAGGGCGTTGCCGGCCAGTAACTCGTCATGGCGCAGATGTTCCGGCAGGAGGCCGTATTTCAGCGGGCTGAAGAACGTCGAATGCACGCCCATGAGGAACAGCGTGGCCAGCAGCATCGGTATGTTGGCGAGCGCGAACCCCGCCAGGGCCAGTGCCATGAACAGGATTTCGAGCGCCTTGAGGCCAACGATGAGGCGGGATTTGTCAAACCTGTCGGCAACCCGCCCGGCGGTTGCCGAGAACAGGAAGAACGGCAGGATGAACAGCCCGCCGACCACGGCCACCATGACCGAATCGCTGCCCGGAGCGAGAGCGAGCTTGTAGGTCGCGAGCAGCAGCAGCGCGTTCTTGAAGAAATTATCGTTCCACGCGCCGAGCGCCTGGGTGATGAACAGCGGCAGGAACCGTCGCCGGTGAAACAACCCGAGAATCCTGCCCTGCATCGCTGGCTTCCTTCCTCAGACCGCGCGGCGGTGCGAGCTTGGCGGCTGGCGCCGGCGCTACGGGCTCGATGCCCGCAGCCGCCGCTCCCACGCGTTCACGGCGTAGGTCATCGGCACAGTGAGGGCGAGGTAGGCGATGCCCGCCACCATCAGTGGCGACAGATTGGCATCGTTCACCGCGGCGTCCTGGGCGATCGAGAACAGCTCCCGCTGGCCGACGGTCAGGCCGAGCAGGAACACCAGGGCCGTGCCCTTGATCACCAGGATGAACTGCCCGGTCAGCGGCGGTAGCACCCGGCGCAGCGCCTGCGGCAGCACGATGTGACGCAGCGTCGCCCAGCGTCCAAGCCCGAGCGCGTGCGCCGCCTCGCGCTGGCCGCGCGGCACGGATTGAATGCCGGCGCGGAAGATCTCGGCCATATAGGCGCTCTCGATCATGCCGATCGCCAGCGCCGCATAGGCATAGGTGTCGTTGCCGAACACCGCGAGGCCCGCCAGCGGCAGGCCCTGCCCGATGAGATAGACGCTGAGGATATGCGGCAGGCCGCGCAGGACGTCGGTATAGGCGCGGCAGGGCAGGCGCAGCCGCCGCCGCCGCGCCGCCAGCCCAAGCGAGAGCGGCAGCCCGATCGCGATCCCGATCAGGCTCGCCAGCACCGAGAGCAGCAGCGTGTTGGGCAGACCCACGGTCAGCATGGTCGGCACCACGCTCGCCATCTCCCGCAGGTTGAAGAAGGTCTGCTGGATGCGGAGCAAACCCTCCATCACCCTCAGCCCGCCAGCGGCTTCTGGCGCGGCATGCCGGGATAGGCGTCGTACAGCGCCTGCGGGATGCGCACGCGCGGCGGCAGCCAGCGGGCGAACAGGCGCAGATACGTGCCGTCATGCATCAGCGCGGCAATCGCGCCATCCATCGCGTGCAGCAGGGCGGCGTCGGCCTTCGCCACGGGGTAGGCGCCGGCACCGCTGGTGACACGCTGGGAGGTGGTGAGGTCGGGATGTGCCTTGGCCAGCGCATCAGCGGTGGCAAGCCCGGTGAACAGGCCCGCGACCTGGCCCGCGCGCAGCGCGTTGAGGCTCGACGCGATGTTGGGGAACTCACGCACCTGCACGCCGGGTGCCAGACGTTGCATGATGGGAATGAGCGCGCTGCCGCGAGTGATGGCGACCGTCTTGCCGGTCCCCTCCTGCACGCGCGCGAGCGGCGCCTTGCGCCGGCTCACCAGCCGTGCCTCGTTGAACGTCACCGGGGTCGTGAAGGCGACGATGCGCTCGCGCGCCGGTGTCACCAGCACCGCGAAGGCGGCGCTGTCGTAGCGCCCGCCGACGACGGCCGGGATCATGCTTGCGAAATCCGTCGCCACGAATTCCGGCATGAGGCCGAGACGCGCCGCGATCGCCGCCGTGAAGTCGATCTGAAACCCCTGCGGCTTGCCGCCGGCGATGAACGAGACGGGCTTATCGTCCGGGCGGAAGGCCAGGGTGAGCCGGCCGTGCCGCACCGTCTTGAACCCGGCCGGCGCAGCGGCGCGCGCGGGGGTTGCGAGCAGGGCAGGGGCGGTGAGCAGGAGGGGGGCGGCGCGCAGCAGGGCGCGGCGGGCGAGGGGAGCGTGGGCGAGGGTGAGATGGACGTCGTTGGTCATGCGGTTTGTTCCTCGTCGGGTCGCGTCGGTGCGGGCGGTGCGCGGCAGGCGCCCGCTTGCTCAGGGCTTGCGTGGCCGGGGCAGCCGCGCCTCGACCATGGTGCGCAGTTCCTCCGCCATCGCCTGGGTGCGCGGGTCGATCGCTTCGGCGGCATCGAGCACCACGTCCACGACGCCAAGCAGCGTCGCGAACACCGCGCTTTCCGCGCCTTGCCCGATGGCCCGCGCCGCCTTGACGAGCGATCCCGCGTGGTCCTCCCTGCCCTCGTCGCGCAGGCGCTCGGCGAGCGCCTCGGCCTGTTTGCGCATGTCCTGTTCCACGGTGCGATGCTGCCTTTCGCGCGGTTGCGTGCCTTGAGCCAGATCAAGGCGAGAAGCGTGTGAGGCCGGCAGGCTGTCGCGGTCAAGGTGGTTCGGCAAGGCTGCTTGTCAATGACCGGCCGGTCAGTCAGTATAGAGTCATGAGCGAAAGCCGCCGCACCCGGCGCAAGGACGCGAGGCCCGGCGAAATCGCCGCCGCCGCGCTCGCGGTCTTTGCCGAAAAGGGGTTCGCCGCCACCCGCATGCAGGACGTGGCGGCGCGCGCCGGCATCGCGAAGGGCACGCTCTACCTCTACTTCCCGACCAAGGAGGAGCTGTTCTTCGCGGTGGTGCGCGAGGCCCTGCTGCCGCGGCTGGCCGCCACCGAAACCTGGGTCGCGGCACAAGATCAGCCGGCGCCCGAGGTACTGCGCGGCCTGCTGGCGCGCGCGCGCGGCATGGGCCGGGACGGCGTCGCCGCGATTCCGCGCCTGGTGCTCACCGAGGCCGGGCGCAACCCCGCCATCGCCCGGTTCTACGCCGAGCAGGTGGGCGCGCGCGGGATGCGGATGGTGGCGGAGATCATCGCGCGGGGCGTCAAGCGTGGCGAGTTCCGCGACGTGGACCCGATGGCAATCGCGCCGGCGGTGTTTGCGCCGGTGCTGCTCGCGATGCTGTGGCGCGACACGATCGGGCGGCACGCGAAAGGGCCGCTCGACCCCGCCGCGATGATCGAGGCGCATGCCGAAAACCTGCTGCGTGGGCTTGCTCCATCGGGATTGGCGCCATGAAGAAAATGCTGCTGCTCGTGCTGGTGGTTCTGGCGATTGCCGGTGCCGCCTATGTCTGGAAGGGTGGGCGCCCGGCCGGCGATGTCTGGCAGGGCTATGCCGAGGGCGATGATGTGTTTCTCGGCCCGACACTGGCCGGCCAGCTTCGGCATGTGGATGTGATGCGCGGGCAGCTTCTCGCGAAGGGCGCGCCAGTTTTCGAGCAGGACCCCACCGGCGACCTGGCGGCGGTGCGCCAGGCGCGGGCGAGCCTCACGCAGGCCGAGGCCACGCTGCGCAACCTGGAGCAGCCGGGCGGTAGGCCCGAGCAGATTGCCCAGGCCCAGGCCGATCTCGCCGACAAGACCGCGGTGCGGCTGCGAATCGCGGCCGATCTCGCGCGCGACGAACATCTCCTGCCCGGCCATGCCGTCTCGCAGCAGACGGTCGATACCGAGCGGCAGGCGCTGGTTTCGGCGAACGCGCAGGTGGCGGGGTCGGCGGCGGCCCTGGCGTTGCTGCGCCGACCCTCGGGGCGGCCAGAGCAGATCGCGGCACAGCGCGCCGCGGTGGTGGCGGCGCGCGCGGCCCTGGCGCAGGCACGCTGGCAGCTCTCGCAGCGGCGCGTCGTCGCACCGGCGGCGGGGGTTGTGGTGGATGTGGCCGCGCGGGCGGGCGAGGCGCTCACCGCCGGTGCCACGGTGGTGGACCTGCTGCCCACCGGCAATTTGCGGATACTGTTTTTCGTGCCGGAGGCGGCATTATCCTCGTTACGATACGGCGAGCCGGTCGCGATTTCCTGCGACGGATGCGGCGCCGGGTTCCAGGCACACATCTCCTATATCGCGCCGAAGCCGGAATACACGCCGCCGGTGATCTACAGCGAAAGCTCGCGCGGCAACCTGGTCTATCGCATCGAGGCGACGCCGCCTGCGGCCGACCTGCTGCTGCTGCACCCGGGCCAGCCGCTGACGGTGCGCCCGGCGGGCGGCGGAGGGACGCGGTGACCACCTACGCGATCGATGTCGAGGGCCTCAGCAAGCGGTTCGGCCGGCGGCAGGTGATCGAGAACCTCTCGCTGCGGGTGGCCGAGGGCGAGGTGTGCGGATTTCTCGGCGGCAATGGCAGCGGTAAGACGACGACGATGCGCCTGCTGACCGGCCTGCTGCTGGCCGATGCCGGGCGGGGCACCTGCCTCGGTATCGACCTGCGGCGCGGCGCCGATGAAATCCGCCGTCACGTTGGCTACATGACGCAACGGTTCAGCCTCTATGGCGACCTCACCGTCGCGGAGAACCTGTCGTTCATCGCGCGTCTGCACGGCGTGCCGCAGCGCGAGCACGCGATCCGTGCCACCGTGGAGCGGGCGGGCCTCGGCGATCGGATGACGCAGCTCGCGGATCAGCTTTCCGGTGGCTGGAAGCAGCGGCTGGCGCTCGCGGCGGCCGTGCTGCACCGCCCACGCCTGCTGCTGCTCGACGAGCCGACCGCGGGCGTGGACGCCAAGGCGCGGCGCGAGTTCTGGGACCTGATCCACGAGTTTGCCGCCGAGGGCATGACCATCCTCGTCTCCACGCATTACATGGACGAGGCGGAACGCTGCGCCCGCCTGATCTATCTCGCGGGCGGCCATGTCGTGGTGCAGGGCTCCGCCGAGGACGTGGTGAGCCAGGCGCATATCAGCGTCATGGAGGTGGCGGGCGGCGAGATCGAGGCCGCGGCGCCGCTGCTGCGCCAGCGCGCCGGCGTGGAAACCGCCACCGTCTTCGGCCGCGCGCTGCGGGTGACCGGCGGCGATACCGCGGTGCTGCGCCAGGAAATCGGCGCGGCCGGGCTCGCGCATCTCGACTGGCGCGAGGTGCCGCCGCGGCTCGACGACGTGTTCATCCACATGCTGAGCAATCCGCCCCCGGGCACGTCCTACGGGGATGCCGCATGAACCTGTTCTCCGCCCGTCGCTTTGTCGCGATGCTGGCCAAGGAGACGCTTCAGCTCAGCCGCGACCGTGGCACGGTGATGCTGACGCTGGTGCTGCCGATGATCCAGCTTTTCCTGTTCGGCTACGCCATCAACACGAACCCGCGCCACCTTCCGACCGCACTCGTCTCCGCCGATCACTCCCGCTATGAGCGCGATATCGTCACCGCGCTCGAGAACACAAAATATTTCGACATCAAAACCTACCCGACCGAGGCCGCGGCCGAGGAGGCGCTGCGGCGCTGGGACGTGATGTTCATCATCAATATTCCGCCGAATTTTCAGCGCGACGTGCAGCACGGCGCCTCGCCCTCGATCCTGATCGATGCCGACGGGTCCGATCCCACGGCGATCGGCAACGCGACGGCCGCGGTCAATGCGCTCGGTGCCGGTGTGCTGACGCGCGATCTGCCGCCCGACCCGCGGTTTCGCCCGGCACTTGTGCCCTATCAGACCATCGTGCACGCGCGCTACAACCCCGAGCAGATCACCGCACTCAACATCGTGCCGGCGCTGATCGCGGTGGTGCTGACCTTCTCGACCCTGGTTTCGACCGCGATGGCGATCACCCGCGAGCGCGAGCTTGGCACCATGGAGAACCTGCTGGTGCTGCCGATCCAGCCCGCCGAGGTGCTGCTGGGGAAAATCCTGCCCTATGTCGGGCTCGGCTATCTGCAGATCGGGCTGGTGCTGGGCATCGCGGTGGTGGTGTTCGGCGTGCCGGTCGCGGGCTCGCTGCCGCTGCTGCTGGGGGCGATCGGGCTGTTCATTCTCTGCAACCTGGCTCTCGGCTTCGTGATCTCCTCCGTCGCGCGCACGCAGCGCCAGGCGATGCAGATGGCGCAGTTCGTGTTTCTGCCCTCGATGCTGCTTTCGGGCTTTCTGTTTCCGTTTCGCGGCATGCCGGTCTGGGCGCAGGCGATCGGCGATGCGCTGCCGATCACGCATGCACTGCGCATCGCCCGCGGCGTGTTGCTGAAGGGCAATGGCTGGGCGGAGATCGCGCCCGATATCTGGCCGATGGCGGTGTTTGCCGTGGTGATCGGCATCGTCGCGGTGGCGACCTACCGGCGCACGCTGGATTGAGGGGCGCTACACGTCAAGCTCCGCGACGGCGGCGGCGTGCTCCTGGATGAAGCGGAAGCGCAGTTCCGGCCGCCGCCCCATCAGGTTCTCCACCGTCTCATTGGTATGCGCGCGCTGGTCGGGTGGTGCCACCACCTGCAGCAGCGTCCGCCGCGCCGGGTCCATGGTGGTGTCGCGAAGCTGGCCCGGCGGCATCTCGCCCAGGCCCTTGAAGCGGCTGACATCCACCTTGCCGCGGAACGCCTTCATCCTGGCGTCCTTGTCCGCGTCGTCCATCGCATAGACGCTCTTCGCACCCTGGGTCAGGCGGTAGAGCGGCGGGCGGGCGAGGTAGAGATGGCCGTGGCGCACCAGGTCCGGCAGCTCCTTCCAGAAAAACGTCATCAGCAGGGTCGCGATATGCGCGCCGTCGACGTCGGCATCCGTCATGATGATCACGCGACCGTAACGAAGCCGCGCGCGGTCGAAACGATCGCCGATGCCGCAGCCGAGCGCCTCGACGAGGTCCTTCAGCTCCTGGTTCTGGCGCAGCTTGTCGACGCTGGCGGAGGCGACGTTGAGGATCTTGCCACGCAGCGGCAGCACCGCCTGGGTGGCACGGTCGCGGGCCTGCTTGGCGGAGCCGCCGGCGCTGTCGCCCTCGACGAGAAAGATCTCGGTCTTGCCCGCATCCTCGAGCGTGCAGTCCGCGAGCTTGCCCGGCAGCCGCAGCCGGCGCGTCGCCGATTTGCGCGGTGTGTCCTTCGCATCCTTGCGCCGCGCGCGTTCCTCGGCACGCTCGATGGCAAAAGCCAGAAGATTGTCGGCCGCCTGCGGGTCGCCGGCCAGAACATGGTCGAAACGGTCGCGGATCGCCGCCTCGACCAGGCGCGGCGCCTCGGGCGAGGTGAGCTTCTCCTTGGTCTGGCCCTGGAATTGCGGCTGGCGGAAGAACAGCGAGATCTTGGCCGCCATGCCGGCGGTGACGTCCTCGCCGGTGATCGCGGCGGCGCGGCGATTGCTGCGCTGCTCGCCCCAGGCGCGCAGGCCCTTGAGCAAGGCGGCGCGGAACCCGGCCTCGTGCGTGCCGCCGAGCGGTGTGGGCACGGTGTTGCAGTAGCTGGCGATGCTGGTCTCGCCGCCCTCCGCCCAGGCGAGCGCCCACTCGATGCGCCCGGCCTTCTGCCCGTCGGGGCCGAGGCCAAGCTCCGCCTCGCCGGCCCAGAGCGGGGCGACCAGGCTGGCGCCCTCGATCTCAGCCTCCAGGCTGTCACGCAGGCCGCCGGGGAAATGCAGCACCGCCTCCGAGGGTGTGTCGTCGCGGATCAGCGAGACATCGCAGGACCAGCGGATCTCGACGCCGCGGAACAGGTAGGCCTTGGAACGGCAGAGCCGGTAGAGGCGCTGCGGCTGGAAGCGGGCGGGGCCGAATATCGTGGCATCGGGCTGGAAGCGGATGGAGGTGCCGCGGCGGTTGGGCGCGGGACCGGCATTGACCAGCTTCGTCTTCGGTGCGCCCCGCTCGTAGCGCTGGCGCCAGAGCGTGCGGTCGCGCGCCACCTCGACCTCCAGGAAGCTGGCCAGCGCGTTGACCACCGAGGAGCCGACGCCATGCAGCCCGCCCGAGGTGGAATAGGCGTCGCCACCGAATTTGCCGCCGGAATGCAGTGTGGTGAGAATCACCTCGAGCGCCGAACGGTCGGGGAATTTGGGGTGGGGGTCGATCGGGATGCCACGTCCATTATCCCGCACCATCAGGATATTATCGGGCGACATAGCGATTTCTATGAAGCTCGCGTGGCCCGCCACCGCCTCGTCCATCGCGTTGTCGAGCAGCTCCGCCGCGAGGTGGTGCATGGCACCCTCGTCGGTGCTGCCGATATACATCCCCGGCCGCCGGCGCACCGGCTCCAGCCCCTCCAGCACCTCGATGGAGCTGGCGTCATAGGTGTCCGCGCCCCGGGGCTTCTTTGGTGATCCAAACAAATCGTTCATCTTACGTTCTCAAGCATGACGCCACTCTAGGCAGCCGCGCGGAATCCGTTCAAGCGCCCATGCCGCCGCGCCCGCGGGCAGCGCGAGCAGGAACACCGGCAGATTGGTCGCCGCCTGCACCAGGCTCACGGCCAGCGGGGTGGGCGACAGGTGGCCATCAGCCAGCCGGCGCCGGTGTTCTGCAGCCGCACGCCGCGCGAGACGACGGTGTTTGCCGTCCATAGCAGGCGGAACAGCCGCAGGCGCAGCGGCGCGAGGGCGGCGGGCAGACGCATGGGCGTCAGCCTGCTGGTCTGCTAAGCCATCGGGAACGGGTCTATCGCCCCGTCAGGCCCCCGTCAGCCCGGATCCTCGGCGTGGTGGACGTCGTGCACCTTGATGCCCTCTTCCTCGCTGGGCATGGTCAGCCAGTCGTGCCGGCGCAGCGTGCGCTGGGTGTCGCGATAGCCGGAATCCCAGTGCTCGCGCATCGAGGTGGCGGAGAACTCGTAGTCCTTGGCGTCGCTCTCATAGGGCTGGCGCTGATAGATCAGGTGCAGGATGGTGATTTCCGGCAGGTTCGACAGCTCGCGCCGCAGCTTGAGGTCGATGTCGTCGAGCTGCGCCTCGGGGATCATCGCCAGCAGCCGGCGCATCGTGACCTTCTGCTTGTGCAGCTCCGTCCAGGTGTCGGTCGCGAGCCGGGTGCGGCTGGAATACTGGATATCCTTCTGGCGCGCGGCGACATCGGCCATGTCGCGCGGAATGGTGCCGCGGGCGCTGAACAGATCGACCTGGAACACCATCACGTTGTCGCTGCCGATATCGGTGAGCAATGCGGAGAGCGGGGTGTTGGAGACAATGCCGCCGTCCCAGTAGCAATCGGTGCCGATGCGTATCATCGGCAGCGCCGGCGGCAGCGCGCCCGAGGCCATGACGTGCTCGGGGATGATCTCGCTCGTCGCGTTGTCGAAATAGATGAAATTGCCAGTTCCGACATTCACCGCGCCGACCGCGAAGCGCACCGCCCCGCTGTTGATGAGGTCGAAATCGACCAGCCGCAGCAGCGTCTCGCGCAGCGGCGAGGTGTCGTAGATCGAGGTCGCGGTCCTGGCGCCGCGCGGCGACAGAAACGGGCTTGGCACGTTGGGGGTGAAGAAGCCGGGCTGGCCGAGCGTTGCCGTCGCCATCGAGGACATGGCGTTGCGCAGCCGCCGCGGGTCGTCGCCGTCCGGCGTCCATAGCCAGATGCGGCGCGCGGTGATGCTCTCCCAGAACTCGCGCAGCCGCTCGAGCCGGCGTTCCGGCGGGTTGCCGGCGATGATCGCGGCGTTGATGCCGCCGATCGAGACCCCGGTCACCCAGTCGGGCTCCAGCCCCGCCTCGTGCAGCGCCTGGTAGACGCCGGCCTGGTAGGCGCCGAGCGCGCCGCCGCCCTGCAGCACCAGCGCGATCCGGTCGCACCCGGCGGGTTTCCACGGGCCGTGCGGCGGGCGGTTCGGGGGCAGGGATGCGTCCATGGCGATCGTTCCTAAGACACTGTGCCTGCGCTTATCGGCTGGTGGCGGCCCGGCGCAAGCCTCGGCACATGACGGTTTGGTCAGGCGGCGCGGGGGATGGCGGCGATGCCGTGGGCCACGGCCGGGCCGATCAGCACCAGCGCCGGGCCGTCGCCCGCCCAGGCGGGGACGCGTGCGACCAGCTCGTCGAGCGTGCCGAACAGTTCGCGCTGCCGGTCCGAGCCGCCGCGCTCGATGACCACGGCGGGGGTCGCGGCCGGCAGGCCCGCGGCCAGCAGCCCGCTGCGCAGGGCCGGCAGCGAGGTGATGCCCATGTAGATGGCGAGCGTCGTGCGGTCGCGCACGAGGGGGGCGAAATCGAGGTCGAGCTTTCCCTCGCGCGTATGGCCGGTCGCGAAGGTGATGGTGCGCGCGGCGTCGCGATGGGTGAGCGGAATGCGCGCCTGGGCCGCGCAGGCCAGGGCCGCGGTGATGCCGGGGACGACCTCGAACGGGATCGCGGCCGCGGCGAGCGCCTCGGCCTCCTCGCCGCCGCGGCCGAACACGAACGGGTCGCCGCCCTTAAGGCGGACCACGCGGCGGCCCTCGCGCGCCAGGCCGACCAGCAGGGCGTTGATCTCCGCCTGTTTCATGCAGTGGTTGGCGCGCGCCTTGCCGGCATAGATCCGCCTTGCGTCGCGGCGCGCGAGGTCGAGCACCTCGGGCGAGACCAGGCGATCATGGACGATCACATCCGCCTCGCCGAGCAGCCGCTGCGCGCGCAGGGTCAGCAGGTCGGCCGCCCCCGGCCCGCCGCCGACCAGGGCGACGAAGCCGCCGCTCCGTGCCGCCGTGAGGTCGTGGCGGAAGGCCGCCTCGGCCTCGGCCTCGCGGCCGGCGAAGGCGAGCCCGGGCGCCGCGCCGGCGAGCCCGGCCTCGATCGCGCGGCGGCGGGTGGCGCTGTCGGGAAAGCGGCGGCGCAGCTCGGATTGCAGCCGGCCGAGCATGCTCGCGAGTCTGGCAAATCCGGGCGGGATCGCGGCCTCGATGCGGGCACGGGCGAGGCGGGCGAGGATCGGCGCGGCGCCGCCGGTCGAGATGGCGATGGTCATGGGCTCGCGATCGACGATGGCGGGCGCGATGAAGCTCGAAAGCTCCGGCCGGTCGACGATGTTGACGGGAATATTGCGGCCTGCCGCGGCCGCGGCGAGGGCGAGGAGGTCGGCCTCCGCGGCGTCGGCGCCGATCGCGATGCTGCAGCCGTCGAGCTGGGTTGGGGTGAACCGGGCATGGATGGCGACCTCCGCACCGGCCGCGCGCAGGGGGGCGGCCTTGCGCACCGCCACCTCGCCGGTGCCGATGACGAGGGCGCGGCGGCCGGCAAGGTCCATGAAGATCGGGTAGTGGCGCATCCTGCGGCTCCGGGTCTCGCCCCGCCGGCGGTTCCGGGGCTCGCCGCATGTGCGCATCCCCCGAGGTTGGTGCAAGAGTGACGGTTGGTGGCCTGGTTGGGCGGCCAGGCTTGATGCAGCTTCGGCTTGCGGGTTGTCGGGTGGCGGGATAGAGCCCGGATGTGACCATTCTCGTGACCGGCGCCGCCGGCTTCATCGGCTTTCACACCGCGCGCGCGCTGCTCGACCGTGGCGAGGACGTGCTCGGCATTGACAACCTCAACGCCTATTACGACCCGGCACTGAAGGCGGCGCGGCTCAAGCGCCTGGTGCATCCGCGCTTCCGCTTCCAGCGCGTCGATCTTGCCGATCGCGAGGCCGTGGCGGCGCTGGCCGAACCCGGGCTGGATGCGATCGTGCATCTCGCCGCACAGGCGGGGGTGCGCCACTCGATGACGGCACCGTTCGACTACGCGGCCTCGAACCTCGTTGGGCATCTCGCGGTCCTGGAGCTCGCCCGCGCGCTGCCGGGACTGCGCCACCTGGTCTATGCCTCCTCCTCCTCGGTCTATGGCGGTAACGCGCCGCCCTTCGCCGAGACCGACCGGGTGGACACGCCGCTCTCGCTCTATGCCGCGACCAAGCGCGCGGACGAGATGATGAGCCATGCCTATGCGCATCTCTACGCCATTCCCCAGACGGGGCTGCGCTTCTTCACCGTCTATGGCCCATGGGGAAGGCCGGACATGGCGTATTTCAGCTTCGCCGAGGCGATTGCCGCGGGGCGGCCGATCACCGTCTATGACGGCGGCAGGCTGAAGCGTGATTTCACCTATATCGACGATATCGTGGCGGGAATCCTCGGCTGCCTCGACCGGCCGCCGGCGGGCGCGGCGCCGATCCGGGTGATGAACATCGGCAACAATCACAGCGAGACCGTGTCCGACCTCGTGGCCCTGCTGGAGCTGGGGCTGGGCCGGCGCGCGGTGCTGGTGGAGGCACCGAGGCCGGCCGCCGACGTGGTGGAGACACGCGCCGATGTCAGCGCCATCGCGGCGCTGACCGGATTCGCACCATCGACGCCGCTGGCGGAAGGTATCGCGCGCTTCGTCGCCTGGTTCCGCGCCTGGAAGGACGGCACGCTGGCTGATGAGCCGGGGGCCGGGGCGGGGGTTGGCGCCGGCTGAGGCCGCGGCCTCAATGCGCCGGCGGGTCCTCCCATTTCTCGGCGGTGGCGCCGGCGAGGGCCTGGATGCGCTCCTCGTCCGCGGCAAGCTCGGCGGCGGGGCCGTGATAGACGATGGCGCCGTCGTCGAGCACATACGCAATGTCCGCGACCTCGAGCGACATGCGTACGTTCTGCTCGACGAGAAGCACCGAGATGCCCTCGTCGCGCATCTTGGAGACGATGCGGAACACCTCGCGCACGATCAGCGGCGCCAGGCCCTGTGACGGCTCGTCGAGGATCAGCACGCGCGGGTTGAGCAGCAGGGCGCGGGCGATCGAGAGCATTTCCTGCTCGCCGCCGGAAAGCTGGCGACCGCGGTTCATGCGGCGCTCCTCAAGCCGGGGAAACAGCTCGTAGACGCGCGGGATGGTCCACGGGCCGGGGCGCTCCAGCGGCACCTTGAGATTTTCCTCGACCGAAAGATTGGGGAAGATGCGCCGCCCCTCCGGCACATAGCCGACGCCGCTGGCGGCGATGCGATAGGTAGGCCAGCGCGTGGTTTCCTGGCCGAAGACGCGCACATGGCCCTGGCGCGGCGGGGTGAGGTTCATCACGCTGCGCATCGTTGTGGTCTTGCCGGCACCGTTACGGCCGAGCAACGTCGTCAGCTTGCCCTCGGCGACCGAGAGCGAGACGCCGTGCAGGATGTGGCTCTTGTCGTAATAGGTGTGCAGGCCCTCGATCTCGATCGCGCTCATGCGGCATGCCCCAGATAGGCCGCCTGCACCTGGGCGTTGGCGGCGATGTCGTCCGGCGTGCCGTCGGCGAGCAGCGCGCCCTCGGCCAGCACGGTGATGCGGTCGGCGAGGTGGAAGACGAGGCGCATGTCGTGCTCGACCAGCACGATGCTGTAGCTCTCCTCGCGATGCAGGCGGCGGATCAGGCCCGCGATCTCGTATGTCTCCTGCTCGCCCATACCCGCGGTCGGCTCATCGAGCAGCAGCAGGCGGGGCTTCAGCGCCAGCGCCATGGCGATCTCGACGATGCGCTGGTCGCCATGCGCGAGCTCGCCCACCAGACGGTCGGCCTTCGCGGTGATGCGGGTTCGTTCCAGAAGCTCATCGATCTGCCGGGCGACGGCGGCCCGCTCATGGGCCAGGAGGCGCGGGCGCAGGGCGTAGCCGTCGGCGACCTCGACGGCGATGCGGATATTCTCGCGCACCGTAAGCTCGGGGAAGACCTCGGTGATCTGGAAGGTGCGGGCCATGCCCATCTTGACCCGGCCGGGAACGGGAACGCTGGTCACGTCCTGGCCGTCGAAGATGATTTTCCCCTTGGTCGGCGGGAAGAAGCCGGAGATCAGGTTGAAGAACGTGGTCTTGCCGGCGCCGTTGGGCCCGATGATGGCGCGCAGCTCGCCGCGCTGGACGGTGAGCGAGACGTCGCGCACCGCGATCAGGCTGCCGAACGCCTTGGTGGCGCTGGTCACTTCCAGCATCGGGGTGTCGCTCATGCTTCGCATCCAGCTTTCAGGAGGTCGCTCATGCTTCGCGTCCAGCTTTCAAGAGGTCGCTCATGCTTCGCATCCAGCTTTCAAGAGGTCGCTCATGCTTCGCTCCGGCGCCGCAGGATGCCGAGCAGGCCGCGCGGGAAGAACATCACCACGACCACGAAGATCAGCCCGACGAAGAACATCCAGTTCACGGTGTGCGACGAGATCCAGTCCTGCATCACCACATAGACCGCAGCGCCGAGCAGCGGGCCCCAGAAGACCCGGATGCCGCCGAGCACGCACATGATCACCAGTTCGCCCGAGAGATCCGTATAGAGTGAGGAAGGGTCGGCAAAATTGTTGAGCAGCGCGTAGAGCCCGCCGGCGATGGCGATGAAGAAGGCGGAGAGGGTGAACGCGAGCCAGATATGCCGCTCGATGTTGATGCCGAGGAAGCGGGCACGACGCTCGTTCTCGCGGATGGCGAGCAGGGTGCGGCCGAAGGGCGAGCGCAGCACCAGCCCCATCGCGCCCACGACGATCGCGAAGACGAACAGCACGAAATAGTAGAAGGCGTAGTCGTTCTTGATGATGTTAATGGTGGTGAAGCCGAGATGCAGGTTGGCGCGGGTGAAGCCGCGCAGCCCGTCGAACCCGCCGGTCAGCCCGTTCCACTTATAGGCGATGAAGTAGAAGATCTGCTGAAAGGCGATGGTGACCATGGCGAAGTAGATGCCGCGGCGGCGGGTGATCAGCGCGCCGATCGCCATGCCCGCGAGGCCGCCGAGCAGCATGCCGGCCACCAGCCCCAGCGGCGTCGAGCCGGTGACGTAGCGCAGGATGAGACCGCAGCCATAGACACCGAGGCCGAAATAGGCGGCGTGGCCGAAGCTCACGATGCCGGTGAAGCCGATCAGGAAGTTGAGCGACATCGCGGCAAGGCCCAACACCAGAATGCGCGTGCCGAGCGAGGTGTAGCCGCCGATATACGGAATCCAAAACGGGCACAGCAGCAGGATCACCCAGACCAGAGCCAGAGTTGGCAGGTGGAGCCGATCCTGCGGCGAGGATTTCAGCAGGCCGATCATTGCATGCCCTCCTCGCCGAGAAAGCCGCGTGGTCGCACCAGCAGCACGATCGCCATGATGACATAGACCACGACATCGGAGGCGGCGGGCCACACGACGGCCGTCAGCGCCGCGGCGACGCCGATGGTCAGCCCGCCGAGCAGCGTGCCGACCAGGCTGCCCATGCCGCCCACGATGATGGCGACGAAACTCGGCAGCAGCAGGCTGTCGCCCATGTTGGGGTTGAGCCCGATCTGCCCGCCCGCGAGCACGCCGGCGAGGCCCGCAAGGAAGATGCCGAAGGCGAAGTTGAGCGAGCGCAGCCGGCGCACGTTGATGCCCAGCGCCGAGACCGTGTCGAGGTCGAGGATGCCGGCGCGGATGCGCATGCCCATGCGGTTGTAGCGCAGGAAGGCGAACAGGCCGAGCACCACCAGCAGCACGATGCCGACCAGGAACAGACGGTAGGCGTTGAGGAAGAAATAGGTCTGGCTCAGTGGCGCGGAGAGATTGTTCGGCACCGTGAGCGGCAGGCCGTTCACACCCCAGATATAGCGGCAGGCGTCCTGCAGCATGAACGCGAGCCCGAAGGTGAGCAGCAGCGAATAGATCGGATCGCGACCATAGATCCGGTTGATCATGGTGATTTCGATCAGGTAGCCGATGACGCCGGTGAGCAGCGGAGCGACCAGCAGCGACGGCCAGAAGCCGATATAAGGGATCAGCACATAGGCGAGGTAGCCGCCGAGGGCAAGGAAGTTGCCGTGCGCGAAATTGATGACGTTGGAGAGGTTGAGGATCATCGACAGGCCGAGCGAGACCAGCACGTAAAACGTGCCGATGATCAGGCCGTTGAACAGGTTGAACAGCACAAGTTGCAGCAAGAGAGTCTCTCCGTCGCGGGCCGCGCGGGCGGCGGATATGAAAACCCCTGCCGTCGGGGCGCACCGGCGGCAGGGGCAGCGGCGATCCTTCTCCCGGTTACGCGGGGAACTTCATGTGGCAGCCGGTGTCGGCGAGCGGCAGCACCTTGTTGGCGTCCACCAACCGGTCCGTGGTGAACACATCGGCGGGGCCGTTCTTGCCCGGCGGATGCACTTCGCCCGCGAAGATCGTGGGCATCAGCTCGTGGTCGCCGGCACGGTAATAGACTTCCTTTTTCTGCAGCGCGACCTCCGGGGGCAGCACCATGCCCTCCATCGCGCGGGCGAGGTCGAGGCCCTTCAGGCTCTTGGCCTTCTCGACCGCGAGCTTGACGCTGTGCACGCCGACGAAACCGAACCAGTGACGGGCCGAAGCGGGTTTCTTGTAGGCGGCCATGATGCCGTCGACAAACTCCTTCACGTACGGAACGCCGGGCTGCTCCCACCACCACTCCATCGAGGCGAAGCCGGACTGTGCCGCCGGCGGAACAGCAAGGATCACCTCGAGCTCATAGAGTGTGGCGCCGAGGCCCATGTCCTTGTTCATGCCGAACTGCACGAACTGCTTAGCGAGGTCGATCTGCGCCAGGCCGCCCATGTTGTTGATCAGCACGTCGGGCTTGTAGCCGCGGGCCTTGATCAGGGTGGCGGAGAAATCGCTCGCGGCGATCGGCATGTAGACGTTCTCGAACGTGCCGCCGGCGGCCGTGAGATAGTGCTGGAAACTCTGCTTCAGCGAGTGGCCGTAGGCATAGTCCGGCGAGATCATGAACCACTTCTTGCCGTATTTCTTGATCAGCAGGCCGGTGACGGCGCCGGCGTCCATCATCGTCGTGTTGCAGACGCGGAACACGTTCCAGGCGCAGGCCGAGCCGGTGATCGGGTCGGTGTGGCCGCCGGGGACGATGTGCAGCACGCCTTTTTGCGTCGCGACTTGCGAGATCGCGTAGGCGATGCCCGAGTTCACGTCACCCATGGTGACGTTGACATGGTCCTTGTCGATCAGCTTGCGGATTTTCTCGACGCCGGTGCCGACATCGTTGGCGGAGTCCTCGACGAGGAGCTCCACCTGCCGCCCCATGATGCCGCCCGCCTTGTTGATCTCCGCGGTGGCGTAGCGCGCGCCCTGCACCTCCGAGACCGCCTGAATCGACAGGCTGCCCGTCAGCGGGTCAACGAAACCGATCTTGATCGGAACCTCGCCGAGTGCCGAGACGATGAAGGGTGCGGCGACCTGGGATGCGCCAATGGCAGCGACGCCCTGAAGCACACGACGACGCCCGAATCCGCCCGCTGACATGCGTTGGACCATTCCGTTATCCTCCCTATGACCATGGGAAGCGGCACGGCGCTATGCCGAATGCCTGCCAGACCCACGCCGCTCGTTGGCGGATTGATGTCTACTTTATGGCGAAGCCGCGCGCGTCATGCAAGAGCGGAGACGTGTCGCATAACCTTGATTCGCCGAAAGGTGCCGGCGTGCCCGCGTGTTTCGCCCAGCGCAACGCCGGGCTTTGCGGCGCGCCGGCTGTGGGGCAACATCGCCAACCCATCGGAGCAACACCCCGTCATGCCCCATCGCGGCCTGAAATTCGGCATTTTCCTTGCCCCGTTCCACCGCCTCGGCGACAACCCGACCCTGGCGATGCGCCGCGACATCGACCTCATCGAGTGGCTCGACCATCTGGGCTATGACGAAGCCTGGATCGGCGAGCACCATTCCGCGGGGTGGGAGACCATCGCCTCGCCGGAACTGATCATCGCCGCCGCGGCGGAGCGGACGAAGCATATCCGCCTCGGCTCCGGCGTCACCTCGCTGCCCTATCACAACCCGTTCCTGGTGGCGCAGCGCTTCACCCAGCTCGACCACATGACGCGCGGGCGCGCCATGCTCGGCTGCGGGCCGGGGGCGCTGGTCTCGGATGCCTATATGCTGGCGATCGAGCCGGCGGTGCAGCGGCGGCGGATGGACGAGGCGCTCGATGTCATCATGGCGCTGCTCGCTGGCGAGACGGTGACGCGCGAGACCGACTGGTTCAGCCTGCGCGCGGCGCGTCTGCATCTGGCACCCTATACGTATCCGCGCTTTCCGATTGCCGTCGCAAGCACGCTGACCCCCGCGGGGGTTGCCGCGGCGGGCCGGCACGGGCTCGGCGTGCTTTCGCTCGGCGCCGGGCTGCCGGGCGGAGCCGATGCGCTAGCGAAACAATGGACCATCGCCGAGGAAACCGCCGCCCAGCACGGCAAGACCATGGACCGCGGGGAGTGGCGCCTGGTGCTCAACCTGCACGTGGCGGAGGACGACGAGCGGGCGCTGGCTGAGGTACGGGTGGGCGAGCGGCTGGAGACCGTGACCTATTTCGAGGAGACGCTGGCCCGCCCGCCCGGCCGCGCCGAGGACCCGCTGCGCGAGGGTGTCGCCGCCGGCACCACGCTGGTGGGCTCACCCGAGACCGTCGCCCGGGGCATCGAGACGTTGATCGAGCGTGCCGGCGGCGCGATCGGCGGTGTCATGTTCCGCGCCCATGACTGGGCCGACCGCGAGCAGAGCTGGCGCAGCTATGAGCTGTTCGCGCGCTGGGTGATGCCGAGGTTTCAGGGCTCGGTGGCGGCGATCGCCGCGTCCAACGCCTGGACGCGTTCCAACCGCGATACGATCTTCCGCCCCAACGTGGACGCGATCCGCCGCGCCTATACCGACGCCGGCCGGGCGGTGCCGGAGCAGTTCGACGCGCGGGTTTCCGGCGCCACGCCCAAGGCGGGGTGAGCCGGCGTAAGAGCCGGCGCGCGGCGGCGGCTGAGCACCGGCGCCCGGCGCCCGGTTTCGGCCCGGTGCCGCGCCGCCGGCCCGCCTACTGCCGGACCAGGGTTGCGTGGACGATGGCGTTCGGCAGCGCGTAGGGGCCGCTGCTGGGGCTGGCGAGCGTGCCGGCGAGCGTGCCGTCCTGCTGCAACGCATAGACCGCGGTGGCGCCGCTCGGCAGGTGAAGCACCAGCTTGTCGCCGTAGAACCTCGCGGTTTCGCGGAAGAAGCCGGGGTTGTTCACCTTCCACTCGGTGGCGATGCCCCACTCGTAGATGACGCGCGCCGTGGGTGGTGTCACGCTCTCGACGACGAGCGTGGTGGCGAGTTTGCCGCCCCAGGTGCCGTTCCAGTTGCCGGCGAAGGCGGCGAGCGCCTGGGGCGTGGCGGCGGCGGGCGATGCCGCGCCCGGCTGGGCACAGCCGGTGAGCGTCGCGGCGAGCGTGGCCACGACGAGGGCGGCGGCTTTCCATGACATTGTCGTGTTCCCTGGTTGCGCGCCGAATGTGTCCCTTCCCCGGCGGTTTGCAAGCGGGGCCGAAATAAACCCGCGCGCTCAGGCGGCCCCGCGGATGCGCTCGATCAGCGAAACGGGGTCGGCCGGCAGCGCGTCGCCGCGCCAGGCCACGTGCTGGTCGGGGCGCGAGAGCACCAGTTTATGCGGATAGAGGGAGGCTGCCTCCGGTGCCGCGACATCGAGCACCGCGAGCGGCACTGCGCGGGCCTGCGCCGCGGCGAGCAGCGGGCGAGGGTCGAGCGTGCGGTCGAGGCGCAGCAGCGTGTAGTCGGCGCCCATCGCGTCGTAGAGCGAGCGCCCGTCGCGGAGCCAGAGATGGGGGGTGCGGCAGCCCGGGACGGTCGAGGGCGTGAAATCATACATGCCGTAGGCCGGGGCCGCCTCGCCGTCATAGGCGATGATCGGCGAGGCGTCGTAGAAATAGCCGAAATTCAGCCCGCCGCAGCAATACTGGTTGACGTTGAGGTCATAGAGCGCCCGGCCGACGCGCGCCCGCGCCGCCTCGCCCGCCTGGCCCGGCGCCTCGATCTCCTCCGGCACCGCTGCGCGCTGGTGGGAGAGCGCGATCGCGTGGTCCATGGCGAAGCGCGAGACCTGCTCGGTGATCGGCAGGCGCTCGGCCTCGTAGGCGTCGAGGATGGCGGGCGCGGCCCAGCGTTTGAGGGTCGCGGCGAGCAGCCAGGCGAGGTTGGCTGCGTCCGCGATGCCGGCGTTCATGCCGTAGCCCGCCATCGGCACCCAGATATGGGCGGCATCGCCGCACAAAAAGACGCGGCGGTCGCGGAACCGCTCGGCAAGCAGGCGGCGGCCGATCCAGTCCTCCTTGGAGATGATATCGTAGTCAAAACGATCATCGACGCCGAGGATCAGCCGGATGCAGCGGTCGCGATCGACCGAATCGAAATCCTCCTCGCCTGGCCTCAGGTAATTGTGAATCAGCCAGGTCTCGCGCCCGTCGATCGCGTACATGTTGCCGCTGCGGCGCGGGTTGATCGAGAAGCTGGCCCAGGCCGGCGGTGTGGCTATCAGGCCGCGCAGGGAAGGGGCGCGGATGAAGGTGGACTGGACGCGCTGCACCACCGCGTTGCCCTGCATGCGCGCGCCGATGGCGCGGCGGATCTCCGAGCGCGCGCCGTCGCAGCCGACGAGATAGTCGCAGCCGATCCGCTGCGTCTGCCCGCTGTCAAGGTCGCGCAGCGTCGCGACCACGCCGCTATCAGTCTGGGTGTAGCCCTCGACCGAGCGGCGGTTGAGCAGGCGCAGCCCCGGCATGGCGGTTGCGTGGCGCACCAGCACCGGTTCCAGGTAGATCTGGTTGATGCGGTGCGGCGGCTCCGGCGTTGGCCACCCTCCGTCCGGGCTGTCCCTTCTGCTGTAACGCTCGGCGCGGCAGGGGATGGGGATGCGCGAAAGCTCGATGCCGGTCGCGGTGGTGCGATAGGCGATGTCGTTGGGGTAGTCGGGCGGCAGCCCGGCGTCGCGCAGCGCCCCGGCGACGCCGAGACGGCGGAAAATCTCCATCGAGCGCGCGGCGACGTGGTTGCATTTGACGCTCGGGGGCTCGCCTTCGTGGCGCTGCTCGGCAACCGTGACGGCGATGCCGCGCCAGGCGAGGTCCATCGCCAGGGTCATCCCGACCGGACCGCCGCCGACGACGAGAACCTGCGTTTGCATGGGCTGCGTCATCGGCGCCGGTGTCAGGGCAGCATGATATGGAAAAACTCCAGCAATGCGCGCGCCTGGCCCTCGACCATCGCACGGCCGCCGGCGGTGCGGCAGCCGGCGGCGCGCGCCGCCTCCAGCAGTGTGGTGACCGGCGGGTCGGTGACGATGTCGATCACCGCCGCCACGCCGGCGAGCGGGCCGAGCGGTGTCGCGAGGTCATCGCCCGGGCGCATGCCCATGGGGGTCGCGTTGATCACCACGTCGTAGCCGCGCGCGAGGGGCTCGGCCGGCGTGGCGGCGCAGCCAGGTGCCGCACGGCGGGCAAGCTCGGCCAGGGCCTGCGCGCGCTCGCGGTCGAGGTCGTGGATGCCGAGCCGCGCCACGCCGGCCTGGGCCAGCGCGACCCCGATCGCCCGCCCCGCACCACCCGCGCCGAGCAGCAGCACCGCGGCACCCGCGGCAGCGACACCGAGCCCCGCGAGCGCGTGCAGCAGGCCCGCACCGTCGAACATCTCGGCACTCCACGTGCCGTCTCGTTCGCGGCGCAGCGTGTTGGCGGCACCGACCAGGGCGGCGGTGGGCAGCACGGTGTCGGCGAAGGGCAGAACAAGTTGCTTGAACGGAACGGTGAGGATCAGCCCGTCGAGATTGGCGAGGCGCATCAGCCCCTGCATCGCCGTCGCGAAATCGGCCTTGGGCACGTGCAGCGGCAGCAGCACCGCATCCGTGCCCGAGGCCGCGATGAGCGGGTTGCAGATCGCCGGGGAGCCGACCTGGGCGATCGGGTCGCCGACGATGCCGAGCAGCCTGGTGCGACCGGTGATGCGCCCGATGTCCGAGATGCAGCCCGCGTCGTGCCCGCCGTTCATCGCCGCCCCGTTCATGGCCAGCCGCTCAGGCCTCGTCGACGATCGGGTTGGACAGCGTGCCGACGCCCGAGATCTCCACCTCGACCGTGTCGCCAGGCTTCATCCACAAAGGCGGCTTGTGATAGGCGCCGACGCCGCCGGTGGTGCCGGTGATGACCACGTCTCCCGGCTCCAGCACCGTGAAGCCCGAGCAATAGGCGACGAGGCGGGCGACGCCGAACACCAGGTCGTCGATCGTCGCGCGCTGCACCTCCCGCCCGTTGAGGCGGGTGACGAGGCTGGAGCGCGTGATGTCGCCCACCTCGTCGGGGGTGACCAGGAACGGCCCGAAGCCGCCGGTCGCCGGGAAATTCTTGCCCGGCGTGAACTGCGTCGAATGGCGCTGCCATTCGCGGATGGAGCCGTCATTATAGCAGGAATAGCCGGCGACGACGGACATCGCGTCAGCCTCCGCCACGTGCCGGCAGCGCTTGCCGATGACGAAGGCAAGCTCGCCCTCGTAGTCGAACGTGGCCGAGACCTTCGGCCGGACCATCGGCTGGCCGTGCCCGACCTGGGTGTTGGCCCAGCGGGTGAAGATGGTCGGCATCGCCGGCGGTTCGCGCCCGCCCTCAAGGATATGGGTGAGGTAGTTGAGGCCGACGCAGATGATCTTCTCGGGGTCCGGGATCGGCGGCAGGTAGGCGAGGCTTGCGAGGTCGAGGCGCGGTGCACTCGCGGGCACGCTGATCGCACGCCCGGCGGCCAGCGCCGCGCGCAGGGAGGGGGCGCTGGCGGTGAGGTCGGCGACCTTGTCGCCCTCGACCGCGCCCCAGCCGGTGCGGCCCGACGCGTCGCGGAAGCTCATCAGTTTCATGGTGACGTTTCCCTCTTGTCGGCGATGAGTTGCTCGAACAGGCGTCGCCACGCGCTCAGCACCGGCGCCTGCATGAAGTCGCGTTGGTAGCGCGCGCGCCCGGCGCTGGCGAGACGGCGGGCGAAATCGGCGTCGGCGAGCACACGGGCGATGCCGGCTGCCAGCGCCGGCGCATCCTCGAGCGGGGTGACGATGCCGGTCTCGTCCTGGGTGATCAGTTCGGCGGGGCCGAGTGCCGCCAGGGCGACCACCGGCCGCGCCGCGGACCACGCCTCCAGCACCATGTTGCCCAGCGGCTCGCCGCGCGAGGAGCAGAGGAAGATGTCGCAGGCCGCGAGCAGGGCGCCGGCATCGCGCCGCCAGCCGAGGAAATGCGCGCGGTCCGCCACGCCGAGCCGGGCGGCGAGCGCACGCAGCGCCTCCTCCTCCGGGCCGCTGCCGGCGATCGCCAGGTGCACGCCCGGGAGCCCCGCGAGTGCGGTGAGCGCAATGTCGAAGCCCTTGTCGCGATGCAGCCGGCCGAGGCCGAGCAGCATCGGGGCGGCCGGCGGAATGCCGAGTGCCGCGCGGTCCGCCGGGGCAGAACCCGCGAAATCATCGACGAAGTTCGGCAGGTAATGCGTGCGGGCGGGCGCGATGCCCTGTTGGCGCAGCCAGCCCACGATGCCATGCGTATTGCCGACCAGGTGCTCGCAGGCGCGGAAGTATTTTGGGTCGTAATAGCCGCCGAGCCGACCGACCAGCACCCATTCGCCGCGCGGCGCGTGCATCGAGGCGCGGCTCATCCAGCTCATCGCGATCGCCGGAGCGAAGCCGCGCAGCGCGCGGCGGATGCGCGGGCGCGTCAGGAGGTCGATGGGCCCGCCGAAGCGCAGCTCGACCGGCGCCAGCCCCGCTTCGCGCAGCCGGGCGGCACGCGCCGCGTCGGTGCGGATGACGGGCAGCACGCTCTCCCCGGCGCCGGCCTGGGCGATGGCCATGCGCTCGTAGAACAGCTCCGCACCGCCGTCGTGGGCGCCGGCCATGAGGTGGGCGATGCGCATCAGGCGGCCGCGTCCGGTGCCGGCGGCAGCAGCCGGATAGCGTCGGCGAGAGTCTGGTCGACCGGCAGTCCGGCCATGGTGCCGTCGGCGGCAACGCTCGCCGCGGCGCGGATGCCGGCGGGGGCGTATTCCACCGCGGGCGTGGGGCCGAACAGGCCGAGCGTCGGCGCGCCGGCGGCGGCGGCGAGGTGCATCAGCCCGGAATCATTGCCGACGAACAGCGAGGCCCGCCGGAGGCAGGCAGCCGCCTGCGGCAGCGAGAGATGGCCTACGAGGTCGATCGCACCGGGGAAGGCCGCGAGCACCGGCGCCGCGAGGCCACGCTCCGTCTCGCCGGGCCCGGCCATGACGGCGACCGCGGCGCCGGCGAGCGGGCCGGCAAGCAGCTGCTCCCCTAGTTCGATGAAGCGCTCGGCAGGCCAGATCTTGCCCGACCAGTTGGCGGTGGGGGCGAGCACCAGGAGCGGACGGTGCGGCAGCAGGGCGGCCGCGCGGGCCTCGTCCTCGGGTGACGTCCAGACCACCGGCAGCGGCGGGGGATCGAGCCCGAGCACGGCGGCGAGCTGGGCGATTTTCGCGCCCTTGCCGCGCCGCATGCGCGCACGCCGCCGCGCTGGCACGAGGTAGGAGAGGGCCGAGGCGCGGATATCCACCACCAGGTCCCACCGCGTGAAGGCGGTCGCCCCCCAGAGCGGCAGCCAGTGCCTTCGGTCGCGCCGCTTCTCCAGCAAAATCAGCCGCTCCAGGCGCGGCATGCGCACAAACACCCCCTCCGCCACGGTGCCGCAGGCGACGGTGAAGCGCGCTTGCGGGTGGGTACGCAGCAGATGGTCGAGCAGCCCGGTGGAGAGCACCGCATCGCCGATGCGGTTCGAGGTGACGAAGAGAATGCGCTTCATGCGCCAGGTGGGGCGGCGGCGCGGGCGAGTGCCACGCCAAATGCGGCCATCGTGTAGCCGATGCCCGACGTATACACGTCGAAGGCCGAGCTCGACGAGGCGATTGGCCAGAAATGCACGAGGATCGCGACCAGTACGCCGGCCCGCAGGGTCTGCTCCGCCGTGGTGGCCCCGCGCCACAGCCCGCGCCCGGTGACCAGCAGCCAGGCCAGCACCGTGGCGGCGTAAAGCACGATCCCCGGCAGGCCGGCATTGGTCAGCGCCTCCAGATAGATGTTGTGCGGGTGGATGTTGCAGACGCCGGCGCCGCCGCCCGCCGCCAGGGTCTGGCCCAGCCCCGGGAAGGCACGAAAGTTCACCGGGTCGGCGCAGGCGTGGCGGAACCCGTCGAACCCCCAGCCGAACCAGGGCCGGTTCTGCGCCATCGCCAGCGCACGCAGGTAGAGCGAGCCATAGGGGCTGTCGGGAAAATGCAGCATCGTGCTGGCGAACAGCGTCACCAGCCGGTGATGCGCCTGCGGCGAGAACAGCACGGTGCCCAGCACCAGCAGCGGCACCAGCACCAGGAAGCCGAGCGCCAGCTTGCGCAGGCCCGGCAGCAGCAGGGCCGTGGCGGCGAGGCCCATGCCCAGCAGCAGCACCGGCATGCGCTGCCCGATCAGCACCATGGTGACGACGCTCAGCAGCAGCAGCGTCACGGCCCAGGCGGCGCGCGCCCGCGCCAGCGGCGGCAGCAGCACCGGGAACAGCATGCGCACCAGCGGCGCGCTGGCCCGCGGCTCGTAGAACGGGCCGGTCAGCGAGCCGTCCACCCAGCGGCGGAAGCCCCAGAGGTCGAACCCGGTCGCCTGCTGCAGCCAGACATTGGCGCCGATATAGAGTACCGCGGCGGTCAGCACGCGCATGAACCAGGCACGCACCGCCGCGTCGGCCAGCACCACGCGGCTCAGCGCCGGGATCAGCAGAAACCAGCGGAGCGAGGCGAGCGCCTGGATGAAGGCTGGCATACCCCCCGCGGCATGGAAGGGCAGGGAACAGATGAGCTGCCACGCCCAGAACAGCAGCCCCGGCAGCACCTCGGGCGCGCGCAGCCAGCGCCAGGAGCGGGTCGCTGCCATCCGCCACAGAAACACAAGATCGGCGATGGCGACGCTGACCTCGGCCAGCGCGCGGGCATGCAGCAGTAACAGCGGCAGCAACACCACCGCGACCTGGGCCGTCCGCAGCGCCCAAGGTGGTGGCGCCCACGGGTGTGGCGCCCAGGGCGGTAGCGGCAAGGAGGGTGGCACCGCCAGCGGGCGCGCCGAGGGCCGGGTTTCGGCCGCCATCAGTGCAGCTTGGGCCCGCGCAGAAAACTCTGCCGGTCGGCCGAGGTGATGCGCACCGCCATGCGCGCGCCCTCGCGGCCAACGCGCAGCAGCACGGTCGAGCCCGCGGGTCCGGCCTGCCACACCTTGCGCCACAAGGCCGCGAGGTCGGAGACGTCCTCGTCGCCGACCCCGATGATCCGGTCGCCCTGCTGGATTCCGGCGCGTGCCGCCGGGCCCTTTTCCGCGAGGCCGCCGACCACGATCCCCTCCTCGGCCTCCATCGCATAGACGCCGAGCCAGGGGCGTGCCGGACCCTTGGGCCGGCCAAGCGTCAGCAACTCATCGAGCACCGGACGCAGCACCGCAACCGGCACCACCATGTTCATGTCCGTGCGCCGCTTGCCGTCGCCCTGCTGGAGGATCAGCGAGCCGGTGCCCAGCAGCTTGCCGTCGGGCGAGATCAGCGCGGAGCCCGACCAGAACGGATGCGCCGGCGCGATGAAGATCGCGTTGTCCAGCACATATTCCCAATAGCCGGCGAATTCCTGCCGGCTGACGATGCGCGTCTCGATCGCGTGCCGCCGCCCGCCGGCCGCGGCCATGATCGCCTCGCCGCCGACCGCCAGCGCCTCGGAGTCGCCAAGCTCCAGCGCCGGCTGGTCGAGCCGTCCCAGCGCCTGCACCAGGCCCAGCCCGGAATTGCTGTCGAACGCCAGCGGATGGCCGGGCACGGCGCGGCCGTCAGCGGTGATCAGCCAGACGGACTCGGCCTCCTGGATGAGGTAGCCGATCGTCAGCACCAGCCCGTCGTCGCGGATCACCACACCGTTGCCGATCCGCTCGGTGCCCAGCGTGCCGGCGGTGAACGCGTCGTTCGGCACGTTGGCGCGCAGCCCCACCACCGCGTTGAGCGCCCGCTCCAGGTCGAAGCGGTAGTCGTCCGGGTGCGGCTGCAGATTGGCGGGGATTTCCCAGTCTTCCGGCTCCATCGTCCTTCCGGCTCCATCATCGCATCGGCGCCTGCTCGCGCACATCTATATGCGGCGGAAGCCCACGCCTCGGCAATGGCGTGCCCGCGATCCGCGCCTCAGTCCAGCGCCGCCAGCAGCCCGGCGAGCAGGCGCGTGCGGCCGAGCACCGTCGCCTCGTCGATATGTTCGTCGAGCGTGTGGACCCCGTCGCCGCCGAGGCCCAGCCCGTCGAGCGAGGCGATGCCCATCGCACCGGTGAAATTCGCGTCCGAACCGCCGCCGGCACTCTGCGGCGGAATGGCGAAGCCGAGCCCCTGCGCGATCCGGCTCGCGCGCTCCCACAGCGCCAGCGTCGCCTGATCCGGCTCCCAGACCGGCCGGACCACGGTGCGCACGGCGCGGAACCCCACGCCCTGGCCGATCGGACCGAGCGCCTCCATGGCGGCGACGGCGCGGTCGAGATCGGCCTGGCGCTTGGCCATGGTCAGCGCCTGCGCGGTGCAGGTGGTGGCAACGCAGTTGACCCACTCGCCGCCGCGCAGCACGCCGACGCTGAACGTGGCATCCGCCGTGGTCATCGCTTCGATCGCGAGGATCTGGCGGGCCATTTCCGAAATCGCGCTGCGCCCGTCGGCGAGCCGCGCGCCGGCATGGCTCGGCTTGCCCTCCGCTTCGAGGCGAAACCGCGCGATGGCGTAGCGCCCGGTGACGACGCCGCCATCCGGGCGCGCCGGTTCTGGAACGAGAACGTAACGATGCCGCGCGGCCTCCGCCTCGATGAGGTCGCGGCTCGACGGGCTGCCCACTTCCTCGTCGGGGGTCAGCAGCACAGTGACCGGCAGGTTGGTCGTCACCCCCGCGCGCGCCAGACCGCGCAGCGCCTCGAGTGCGATGTAGTTGCCGCCCTTCATGTCCATGATGCCGGGGCCCCAGCAACGCCCGCCCTCGCGGCGGAATGGCAGCACCCGCAGCGTCCCGATCGGGTGGACGGTGTCGAGATGACCCATCACCAGAATGCCCGGCCCGTCCCGGCCCGCCCCGGCCTGGCGGTGCGCGAGGCGGGCGCGCACGCAGCCGCCAAAGCCCATGCGCCCGGGGATGCGCTCGATCGTGGCCCCCATCAGCGCCAGGTCGCGCGCGGCAATGTCCATGCAGCGATCGACGGCCGCCGCGTCATGCGTCGGGCTCTCGCATTCGATCCAGGGCCGCATGCCGGCGATGATCGTGTCGAGGTCGAAGTCCAGTCCGTTGGGGTCCATGACGTTCTCCTGACGTGCGGCGACGATGGGCGCCTCGCCTTCTCGCGGCAAGTCGTCAGGCGCCGCCGGGGACCGGGCGCGCGTCCAGCAGCCGTCGGGCGGCGGCAAGAACGTCCGCCGTGCCCACCTCGCGCAGGCAGGCCATGCTGGCGCAGCCCCGCCACTCGTAGCAGGGCAGGCAGGGCGGTGTGGTGTGCAGCAGCACCGCCCGGTCGTTGAGCGGGCGCCAATGCGCGGGATTGTTGGTACCGGGGCGCAGCACGATGGTCGGCACCGCGTCGAGCGAGGCGAGATGGGCCGCCAGCGAGTCGAGGCAGATCAGCAGCCGTGCCGCCGCCAGCACCGCGCGAAGCTGCGCCAGGTCGAGCCGGTCGGTGAGGTCGATCGCGCGCGGGACTGAGGCGGCGAGACGCGCGTTGCGCTCCGCCTCGCGCGCGCCGCGCCCGGTGAGCACCACGGCGAGGCCGCGCGCGGCGAGCGCCTGGGCGACCGCGAGCCAGCGCTCCTCTGGCCATTCCTTGGCCTGCGTCGCCGCCCCCATGTGCAGCACCGCGAAGGCCTGCGGCAGCGCCACCGGGTTCTCCGCCCGCAGCGCCGGCAGGGCAGGGTGCTGCCCGCCCGCCGGCATCTGCTCCGGCGCGATGCCGAGCAGCGGCAGCAGGGCTGCCTGGTATTCCGCGACATGCCGGTCCGCCGCGACCCACGGCACCGCGTGCGTCAGGTGGCGGCGAAACCCGCCGCTGGCGTAGCCGATGCGCACGGGAATGCGCGCCGCGCGCAGGATCGGCGCGACCGAGGGGAAGTAGAAATAGAGGTCGATCGCGGCGTCATAGCCGATGGCGCGCATCTCGCGGATCGCGGTGCCGCGCGTCGCGAGGTGCCGGCGCAGCCGGTCGCGCAGCGTGCCGCCCTCGCGGCTGAGGCGCCAATGGTCGAGAAGGTGGGCGTGTGCCACACGCGGGTCGTTGCCGAACATGGCCGTGCCCGCCGGCGCCACCAGCAGGCCGATCTCGGTCTCCGGCAACGCGCGTGCGATCCGCTCCAGCGCGGCACTGGCCACCACGCAATCGCCGAGATGACCGATCATCGCAACCAGCAGCCGGCGCGGCGCCACCGCCAGGCGCGGCGCGCGCGGCATCGGCCAGGGCAGATGGTCCAAGAGCCAGAGCGCCGAGACCAGCGCACGGTTGCGCGCGAGATAGCCGAGCCGCCCGGGCACGCCAGGGCTTTGCGGCAGACCCTCGCGCAGCGTTGTCGCCGCCGGTGCGGCCTGGGGACTGTCCATCATGTCTCACGAACGACGATGACGCCGGCAGGCGGGTGCCGCAAGGCCCGGTTGCCCGACGCGCCAAGGCACGGGATGCTGCGCCGATGGAAAACGACGGACTGCCCAAGGGGGCGCGCGAGCGGGCGATGATCGCGATCGGCATCGGCGTCGCGATGGCGGTGCTCGACGGCAGCATCGCCAACGTGGCGCTGCCGGTGATGGCGAAGGGGCTCGCGGTTTCGCCCGCGGTCTCGGTCTGGGTGGTGAACGCGTTTCAGCTCGCCGTCGTGGTGGCGCTGCTGCCCTGTGCCGCACTCGGCGACATGCTCGGCTTCCGGCGCGTGTTCATCGCCGGGCTGGTGGTGTTCACCGCCGCTTCCGGTGTCTGCGCGCTGTCCTCCTCGATCGGCGTGCTGATCGCGGCGCGCGCGGTGCAGGGGCTCGGCTGCGCTGGGATGACGAGCATCAACACCGCGCTGCTGCGCTTCGTTTTTCCGACGCGGCATCTGGGGCGCGCGGTTGGCTTCAACGCCAGCGTGGTCTCGGTCTCGGCGGCGGCGGGCCCGAGCATCGCTGCCGGCATCCTGGCCATCGCACCGTGGCCGATGCTGTTCGCGGTGAATGTGCCGCTGGGCGTGATCGCGCTGGCGATGTCGGGCGCGCTGCCGCGCACGCCGCTCTCCGCCCAGCGCCTCGACGCGCCGAGCGTGATGCTCAACGCCGGCACGATGCTGCTGTTCATTTTCCTGCTCGACCAGTTCGGGGCCACGGTCATGCCGGGCGCGGTGCTGGCGCTGGGGGCGGCTCTGCTGGTGGTGGGGACGGTTTTCGTGCGCCGGCAGATGCGCCTCTCGCCGCCGCTGCTGCCGGTGGATCTGCTGGCGCGGCCGATCTTCGCGCTCTCGGTGCTCACCGGGGTCTGCTCGTTCGCCGCACAGACCATCGCCTATCTGGCCCTGCCGTTCCTGTTCGAGGCGCGCGGCGCTTCCCAGGTGGTCACCGGGCTGCTGCTGACGCCCTGGCCGCTGGCCAACGCCATTGCAGCACCGATCTCGGGGCGGCTCGCCGACCGCGTGGCACCGGGCGGGCTGGGCGGCGGAGGCATGCTGGTGATGGCGGTGGGGCTGCTGCTGGTGCGCTTCATGCCGCAGAGTTCGCCGCTGGGCATCATGGTCTGCATGGTGCTGATGGGTGCGGGTTTCGGGTTCTTTCAGTCGCCGAACGGGCGGTTGCTGTTGGCCAGCGCGCCGCCGGGGCGCACCGGGGCGGGCAGCGGCATGCTGGCGACGACGCGCCTGACCGGGCAGACGATGGGCGCGGCGCTGGCGGCGGTGGTGTTTCGGCTGGCGCAGGGCCGGGGGATCGTCGCCGGCGCCCATGCCGCCCTGCTGCTGGCCGTCGGCTTCGCGGTCTGTGCCGCGGCGGTCAGCCTGCTGCGCGTGGGTCGGACGCTGCCGACACCGCGGCCGCAAACGATGCCGCGTGCGGACTTCCCAGCCGACTGAACACCGGCGGCTGGCCGAGCGGCGCCTCGACCACAACGGCCTGGCCGCCGCGATGGCATTCGCCGGACCAGAGATGCCGCCAGTCCGCCCCCGCCGGCAGATAGGCCGCCCAGCGGTCGCGGCCCGCCGCGTGGACCGGTGCCACCAGCAGATCGGGGCCGAGCAGATACTGGTCCTCGATGCGGGCGGCCTGCTCGTCCTGCGGGAAATGCAGGAACAGCGGGCGCTGTGCCGGCAGGCCCGACTGCGCCTCGGCGGCGACGGCGTCGAGATAGGGGGCAAGGGCGGCATGGATGCGGGTGAAGCGGGCGAACGCCGCCAGAAGGTCCGGCGTGCTGTCGATCTGGAGGTTCTGGCGCGGGCGATTGCCCTCATGCGTGCGCATGACCGGGGTGAAGGCGGCCATTTCGATCCATCGCAGCAATAATTCCGGCGTGCGCACGAGGCCGTAGAGGCTGGTGAAGCCGCCGACATCGCTGTGGTGGAAGCGGTTGCCGACCAGCCCCGCGGAAAGGGCAGCGGTAATGGTGCTGCGCAGCCCGTCATGGCGCGAGAAATCAACGCACTGGTCGCCGGCCCACAGCAGCGGGCAATGTCGCTGCACCCCCGTATAGCCGGCCCGCATGAAGATCACGGCATCGGCGCCGCGCGCGTGGCGGGCGAGCGCGCCGGCGTTCACCTCCGCCCAGAGCGTCGGCCAGGCATTATGCGCGAGCAGCGGGTCGCCCTGCGCGAGGCGGATATCGGTCGGCAGGTATTCGCCGAAATCCGCCATCCAGCCGGCGATGCCGAGGTCGAGCATCTCGCGCATCAGGATCCGCTCGGCGAACCAGACGCCGGCCTCGGGGTTGGTGAAGTCCACAACGCCCGCATCGAATTCGCCGAAATCGACGTGGTAGGGGCGGCCGGCCGCGTCGCGCGCGAACAGGCCGTTGGCCAGCGCCTCGGGGTAGAGCGTGCCGTCGGTCGCGAGATAGGGGTTGGCATAGGCGAGGAAGCGTATGCCACGCCCAGCCAGTTCGGCGATGCGCTCGGGCAGGCGGGGGTAGCGACGCTCGCTCCAGTGCCAGTCCCAGAACAGGCGGGTGCCGAAGCTGGTTTCCCGCACGCCGGCCCAGTCCTCGCACCAGAGGCCGCTGACGGCCGCACCGGCATCGAGGATGCGCTCCAGCCGCGTGAAGCTCTGCTCGCCGTCCTTGAGGCCGATGATCGCACCGTGCATCGCCCAGGCCGGGGGCGCCGGCGCGCGACCGAAACGATCCGACAGCAGGCGCACCAGGGCCGCGTGGTCCGGTGCGGCGAAGAGCTCGATCGCCGCCGGTGCCGCCCATGTTTCGATCTCGTGATGATCGGCGGCGGTGAAGTCGAACACGGCATAGGCGGTGGTGTCGATATGGACGGCGTAGAGCCGGTCGGAGAGAAAGGTCGGCTGGGGATAGGTGGTGGTCCAATAATCACCGCCGGCGCCGGCCTCCGCGTCCGCGGCTCGGGTGATCGCCGTGGTCTTGTCCCGCCCGACGCCGGGCTCGGAGGTCCAGAGCGGGAAGCGCCGGCCGCGCAGGTCGAGATGGGAGAACTGCTCGCCGCCGCCGCGCACCCGCTCGCCGGGCTCGGCCGGCAGGGAGAGCCAGACGCGGTTGATGCCAGGTGCCGCATGGCGCAGCACCAGGCGCAGCCGGTCCGCGCCCTCCTCGACCTGCCAGACCAGGGCGGGCGGCGCGCCGGGCGAGGCCGCGAAACGCAGCTCCCTTCCCTCGATGCTCAGATGCGTCAGCGCCTCGCGATGCGTGACGTGATCCCCGACGCGGAAATTGCCGCGGTTCATGTCGATCTCGGGCTCGCCATGGCCGACCACGAAGGCCGGGCTCGTGGCGCTGTGCCGCAGGACCGTGCGGCCGCGAAGCGTCAGTGCCAGCACGGAGGTCAATTGAGCGTCATCCCCGCATCCACGACGATCTCGGTACCGGTCATGCCCGAGGCCTCGTCGGAGGCAAGAAACAGCGCCGCGCGCGCGACATGCGTGCCGTCGAGATGGAATTTCAATGCCTGCATCTCAAGAAACCGCGCATCCTCCTGCGGCGAGCGCCACAGCTTCGCCTGGCGTTCGGTGCGGATCGGTCCCGGAACGATGCAATTGACGCGGATGCCCTGGCCCCCGAGCTCGCGCGCCATGGTGCGGGTGAGGCCGGCAATTGCGGCCTTGGCGGTGGTGTAGGCGACCATGCCCGGGCGAGCGCGCTTCCAGGAGATGGAGCTGGTCATGATCACCGCGCCGCCGCCGCGTGCCGCCATCCCCGGTGCCACGCGCTGGGTGGCGAAAAACTGGTGATCGAGGTTCACCGAAAGCGCGCGGCGCCAGTAATCCGGCTCGACCTCGTCCATCGCGTGCCGGTCGTCGCGAGCGGCGTTGTTGACCAGCACGTCGAACGGCCCTAGCGCGTCGATGGCGGCGCGCAGGTCCGCGACATCGGTCAGGTCACAGTGCCGATAGACCGCCGCATCGGGTGCTCCCGCGGCCGCGGCGTCGTCGATGTCGAGAAACGCCACGTGGCATTGCTGCCCCACGAAGCCTCGCACAAGATCCGCGCCGATGCCGGAGGCGCCGCCGGTGATCAGCACGCGCTTGCCCGCGAGCGAGGGATAGGTGGCGGTCATGGGGCGGACACCGCGAGGCGGAAGGACGCATCCCGGCTTTCGCCGGGGTCGAGGACGAAGATGTTGCTCGTGGGTTCGCTGTCCATCCGGTTCAGGCCGTCGGTAAGGTTGGTGACCGGCTCGACGGCAAAGAAATCGCGTCCTTCCGGCAGAAAAACGATAAGATGCCGAAACGCTGCCTCCGCGGTCAGGGCGATGCTCGCATAGGGCAGGATGATCTCCGCCCTCCCGCCCCAGTCGGTGAAGCAATGGTCGAGCACGGTCTCGCCGATCGGGCGTTCGCGGGAGAAATCCCACTCCGCCGGCACCGGGATGGCGGTGGTGGTGATCCGCCTGTCGTCCTGCAACCAGACGCGGGCGGCGGTGAAGCGCAGCCGCGTGCCGGGCGGGCGGGCGAAGAACGGATGCGGACCGAAGCCGACCGGGGCCGCGTGCGGTGCAAGGCTGGTAACGGTGAAGCGGCAGGAGAGCCCGCCGGCATCGAGGGTGAAATCCTGCTGGGCACGGAACGCGAACGGCCAGTCGGCATCCGGCGCATGCTCATAGGCGAGGGTCGCGCGGTCGGTGCCATGTGCGTCCACCTGCCAGGGCCGGCGCCAGCCCACGCCATGGATCGCCTGGCCGTTGAAGGCGACCGGCAGATCGTAGGTCTGGCCGGCGAAGGTGAAGCGATTGTCGCGCAGCCGGTTGGAGTAGGGTACCAGCGGGTAGGAGGCACAGCCGCGCGCGCCGAGGGCGGCCACCGCCTCCTCGCTGGTGGGGCGCAGCAGCGGCTGGTCGTCGAGGCGGAATTCGCTGATCGAGCCGCCGATCTCCGGCCGTAATTCGAGGCGGAGCCGGCCCGCCGTGAGCGTGATCATGCGGGCTTTGCCGCCATCGCCTGGCTGGCGCCGAAGCTGCGCACCACGTCGATCTGGCGGTCGTGCAGGGCGGCCAGCGCCGGACGATGCGCGATCGAGACGATCGCGGCATCGGGCAGGTGGGTGCGCAGCATCGCATAGAGAGTCTGTTCCGCTTCCGGGTCCAGCGCGCTGGTCGCCTCGTCGAGAAACAGATAGTCGGGGCGGGCGAGCAGGGCGCGCGCGATGGCGAGCCGCTGCTGCTCGCCGCCGGAGAGGAGTTGCGACCAGTTTTCCGCGTCGTCGAGCCTGCCCGCCAGACCCATGAGCCCGGCATCGGCGAGGGCCGCGACCACATCGGCATCGGCGTGGGCATCGGGTGCTGCGGGGTAGGTGACCGCGTGGCGCAGCGTGCCGAGCGGGATGTACGGGCGTTGCGGCAGGAACAGCGCGTGCGCCGCCGGGCGCTCCAGCCTGCCCTCGGCGAACGGCCAGATGCCGGCGAACACCCGGAACAGCGTGGACTTGCCGCCGCCGGAAGCGCCGGTGAGCAACAGGCTCTGGCCCCGTGCGACCGAAAGCTCCGGCACATCGAGCAGCGTGTTGCCATTCGGCAGACGGATCACCCCGTCGCGGATCGCGAAGCCCTCGGCGCCCTGCCGCGCGGAGAGCCCGGCGCTGGCGGCCGCACGCGCGGCGACGATCGCGCGGTGAAAGCTGACGAGACGCTCGACGGTGGCGCGCCAGGACGCCAGCGAGGTGTAGGCCCCGACGAACCACGACATCGAGCCCTGCACCTGGCCGAACGCATCGGCGGCGCGGGTCAGCACCCCGAGCGGGATCTTGCCGAAGAAATAGCGCGGGGCCACCACCACGATGGGGAAGATGCTGGCAATCTGGTTGAACCCGAAGATGAAGCTGTTGAGCCACTTCATCCGCTGCATGATCGCCCACCAATTATCGGCGATGTTGCCGAAGCGCTGGCGCAACGTCTGCTTCTCCTCCGCCTCGCCGCCATAGAGCGCGATGCCCTCGGTGTTCTCTCGCACCCTTACCAGGGCGAAACGGAAATCCGCCTCGAAGCGCTGCTGCAGGAAGTTCAGCTGCACCAGCGGCTTGCCGATTTTATGCGTGATCCAGGTGCCGAAGATGGAATAGATCAGTGCCACCCACACCAGATAGCCGGGAATGGTGACGCCGAACACGGTGAGCGCGCCCGACAGCGTCCACAGAATGGCGAGAAAACTTGCCAGCGAGACGATGTTGGACAGCAGGTCGAGCCCGAGCGAGAGTGTGTTGGAGACGAAGCTCGCGAGGTCGTCGGCAATGCGCTGGTCCGGGTTGTCGGTCTCGTTGCCGGCGAGCGAGATGCGGTAGTAGGCGCGATCGGCCATCCACTCGTCCGTGAAGCGGCGGGTGAGCCAGATGCGCCAGCGGATTTGCAGCCACTGGTTGAGATAGGTCCGCGCCACCGCGATGACGATGTAGACCACCACCAATTCGGTGAACCCCGGCATGAAGGTGCCGCCCTTGATGTCGTAGAGAAACAGCAGGCGGATGAAGGCGTACCAGTCCTTGTTCTGCAGCGCGTTGAAGAATTGCTGGTTCCACGCGTTGAGCCAGACATTGATGCCGACCAGCAGCAGGTTGGCGGCGATGATCACGCCGAGCAGGATGCGGGCAAACCACTTCTCCTCGGACGAAAAATAGGGGCGCGCGAGGCGCCAGGCTTCCCTTGCTGCATTGGCGAGGCCGCGCATCGTTGCTCCTATTTCGTGTGCGGTACGGTGGCGGCGAGGGTGTTGAGCCAGGCGCGCAGGCGCGCCTTGTTCACGCCGAAATCGGAATGGCCATAGACACTGCGCGACCACAGCACGAGGCGTGCGCTCGCGGCATCAGGCCCCGGCAGCACCTGCGCCATCACCAGGTCGGGAAAATTGAAGGCAGCGCTGCGCACCACGTATTGTGCCTGCATCCTGTCGGCGAAGATATGCTGGGTATAGGTCCGTGTCTCGCCCGCCGCCAACTTCTCGACATCCGCGAACAGCACCGCCTGCGGCACGTTGTAGAGCGGCGTCGTCAGGTCGGGCGGGGGCGTGAATCCCGTCGGGGCCGCGAGCGCCGTGTTCGGCGTCGCCGGCCGCACGATCGCGGTGGGGTCGATAAAGCGCGCCGGCGGCAGCCCGCCGGTGCCGGTATCGGCGCAGGCGGGGAAGATGAGGCTCGCGAGGAGGGCCAGCAGGTGCAAGGTCGCAGCGTGGAATGAAGTTGCGAGCGTTTATGGCCCTGCTGGTCGAGCCCCGACAAGCGTCGCCGGCATGACGATCCGGTCATGGGAAGGTGCTAGCGGATGGCAAGCCCCCCACGGGTCAGGCCCACGGGTCAGATCCTGGCCGAAGAGATCTCGGCTGCCGCAGGTTCGGCGGCGGCGAACAGCGGTCCCTGGCCGGTGCGCACGCCGAGCACGGCTAGCACAGCGCGCTCCGCCTCCGCCTCGATGCCGCAGGCGGCAACGGCGATGTCGCGTACCCCCGCCACGGCGACCAGGGCCCGCACCAGGGCCTGACGCGATGGGCTCTGGTCGATCTCGCGCACCAGGCCGGCGTCCAGCTTGATCGCGACCAGCGGCAGGGCAGCGAGCAGCCGCAAGGACATCGCCCCGGTGCCGTAATGGTCCGCGACCAGTCCAACGCCAAGGGCGAGCAGCGGCGCCGCGTCGATCGTCTCCAGCATCGGCTCCGGGATCTCGATGCTCAGTCGGGTCGGCGGGCAGCCGGTGGCGACCAGCGCGGCCTCGGTCGCCGCGGCGAGCGAGCCGTCGGCCAGCGCGCGCGCATCCGCGTTGACGGCGATCGGCACACCGCCGATCCGCCGCGCCTGCTCCGCCGCGGCGCGCAGTAGCGCGTGCGTCGCCGCACCCCGGTCGCGGATGGCGGCAGCGGGAAACGGGCGGTCGGCGCGGTGCCAGCTCGGCCAGGCCTCGGCGGCGACGGTCTCGCCGGTCGCGAGATCGTGCCCGTGCTGCAGGCGCAGGCGGAAGCGGAGGTCGCTGGGCAGCGTTGACAAGCGTGGCAAGACAGGTCCCATCGGATGATGCGTCACGCAGAATACGCGCATCGCATGAACGAGACCTGAACGTCGTCGCGGCATGGTTAGGCTTGCGTTCATTCCTGTTGCCGATGTTGGGACCATGCCGATGACCAACGCCAGCTCCGCACCCACCGTCGCGTTTTCGCACGCGGTGTTCCGCAACCTGCAACCCGTCCTGTTCCGCCGCACCGAGGACGGGCATCCCGTGATGATGGTCAGCCTTGGCGCCACGGAGGCGATGCTGCCGCTCGGCCCGCTGCGGCGCGAGTTCGCCATCGCGGACGGGAGTGACGATGGACGCATGCTGTCGCTGATCGAGCAGGCGCTCGACTACGTCGCTGGGATCAAGCCCGGCGACCGGCTGCCGCCGGAGGTGCTGGACGATGGCGGTGCCAGCTTCGAGCCGACGCGTGAGCACCAGCGCCGCGCCGCGTTGCGCGTGCAGGCCGCCCTCGGCGCCGATCCGAGTATCAGCGGGACGGTGTCGCCACATGCTGTCGCGATGACGATTGAGGAGTTCGCATGGGTCGAGAGCCTCCGCTCGACGCTGATCGAGCGGGTCGGCGGGTTTCGCCACCGCACCGAGTCGCTGGCGCGGGCGCATCGCGGCGAGAGCCAGCGCGCGCTCGCGGCTTCCCAGGTGGCGCGCCTGGCGCGTGTCGCGGATGCGCGGCTCGGCGATCGCTTCCAGGCGCTCGACCAGGTCGATACCGCGTCCCTGCTGCGCGCGCCGGCGGCGGTGCTGCCGGGGATGCAGACGGGGCGCGATGTCCTGCACCGCAACCGCCTGGCCTGGACGCCGACACTCGATGCCTGGGACCAGCTGCCCGGCGGCGGCGCCGTGGCGGACTGGAACCTCGTCGATCGTACCTACCGCTTCCTCGCACCCCGCTATATGACCACCACGGAGTGGCATGCCCGCTTCATCGAAACGCTGACGCACGAGCGCGCGCCGGCTCAAATGATCTGGTGATCAAATGATCTGGTGAGCGGTTGGTCGGGTGGCCAGCCGCGAAACATCTGGTAGCCTGCCGCGAAACGCGGGAGGAACGTGCATGCGTGAGGTGAAGACGGTCGCGGTGATCGGCGCGGGGACGATCGGGGCGAGCTGGGCGGCATATTTTCTCAGCCGCGGCCTTGCGGTGCGGGCGAGTGACCCCGCCGCCGGCGCGCCGGCGCTGATCGCACGGATGGCCGCCGGGATCGGCGCCGATACGTCGCGGCTGGTGTTCGACCACGACCCGGTGGTGGCTGCGACGGGGGCGGATTTCATTCAGGAGAACGCGCCCGAGCGCTATGAGGTCAAGCTCGGCGTGCTGCCGGCGATCTCGCGCGTGGTGGGGCCGGAGGTGCCGATCGCCTCCTCCAGCTCCGGGCTGCTGGTGTCGCGGCTGCGCGAGGGCTGCGCGCATCCCGGCCGGGTGCTGATCGGCCATCCGTTCAACCCGCCGCACCTGGTGCCGCTGGTCGAGGTGGTGAGCGGGGAGGGGGCCGATACCGCCGCCGTCGAGGCGACGATGGCGTTCTATCATGCGGTGGGGAAATATCCGATTCATATCCGCAAGGAAGTGCCGGGCCATGTCGCCAACCGGCTGCAGGCGGCGCTGTGGCGCGAGGTGGTGCACCTGGTGGCCGAGGGTGTGGTGAGTGTCGCCGATGCCGATGCCGCGATCAGCGAGGGGCCGGGGCTGCGCTGGGCGCTGATGGGCCCGACGCTGACCTTCCACCTCGCCGGCGGCGATGGCGGGATCCGGCATTTCCTCGGCCATCTGCTGCCGGCGATGCAGGGCTGGTGGGACGATCTCGGCACGCCCCGGGTCGATGCGGGCCTGATGGAAAAGCTCGTGGCCGGGGTCGCGGAGGAGGAGGCGGGACGCGGCCTCGCGACGCTGGCCGCACGGCGCGACCGGTTTCTCGCCGAGCTGATGGCGCTGCGCGGCCGGATCGACGGCTGAGGCCGGCGCCGGCTTCTCGTTGCGCTATGGCAGCGATTGCGCCAGCACCACGGCGGAGTGCTGTGCCCGCCTCCCCGCCAGGTCGCTGATCTGGTGGCGGCAGGAAAATCCGTCGGCGACGATGATATCCTCGGCTGCGGCGGCGCGGATCGCCGGCAGCAGCGCTGCCTCCGCCATGGCGCGCGAGACATCCTGCGTCGCCGCCTGATAGCCGAAGCTGCCGGCCATGCCGCAGCAGGACGAGGCGATGGGCCTGACCGCCAGTTGCGGTACGGCGCGCAACGCCGCGAGTGCCGGGGTGAACGCGCCAAAGCTCTTCTGATGGCAGTGGCCGTGCACATGCGCTACCGCCTCGCGCGGGCGCAGCGCCAGGGCGGGCCGGGTGCGGGCGAGGTATTCGCCGACGAGTTCGGCGCGGCGGGCGAGCGATTCCGCGGCCTCGCCCGGCAGCATGGCCGGCAGCTCGTCGCGCAGGGTGAGCAGGCAGGACGGCTCGATGCCGACCACCGGCCGCTCGCCGGCGCAGGCGGCCAGCAGGCGCGTCATCTCCGCGCGGGCGCGCGGAATGTCACCCACGGCCAGCGCCGTTCGGCCGCAGCACAACGGCCGGCCGCCGTCTGACGCCACCGTGACGCCAGTGCCTGTGACGCCAGTGCCGGTGGCGCGCAGCACGCGCAGCGCCGCGCGCAGGTTTTCCGGCTCGAAGGCGCGGTTGAACGTGTCGGCGAGAAGCAGGATATCGCCCCGCGCATCACCCTCCCGATCACGGAACGGATCGCTGGCGAAACGGGGCGGGCGGCGGCCGAGCCCGGCGGTGCTGCGCGCCGGCGCGCTGCCGGCGATAGCGTTGGCGATCGGCGCGACGCGCCCGGCGAGCGGGGCCAGGCTGGGCAGGCGGGCGAGCATGCGGTCGGCGAAGGACAGGCCGTCGCGGGCGGCGCGGGCGGCGAGGTGCTCGATCTTCATCCGCGCCATGTCAACGCCCGTCGGGCATTCGCGCCGGCAGGCCTTGCAGCTCACGCAGAGGCGCAGCGCCTCGGCCACCTCGTCGGAGGCCAGGCCCGCGCTGCCGATCTGTCCGGTCAGCGCGAGGCGCAAGGTCGCGGCGCGCCCGCGCGTGACATGCGCCTCGTCGCGTGTCGCGCGATAGGACGGGCACAGGACCTCGGCATCGAAGCCGCGGCAGGTGCCGTTGCTGTTGCACATCTCGACCGCGCCGAGCAGGCGGGCGGGATGCGCCGACCAGTCGAACACGCTGGGCGGCGCTGCGACCGGCGCGTAGTCCGGGCCGTAGCGGAACAGCGTGCGGTCATCCATGCGCGGCGGACGGACGATACGCCCGGGGTTGAGCATCGCCGTGGGATCGAACGCATCCTTGACCCGCTCGAAGGCGGCAACGATACGCTCGCCGAACATCTCGCGGTGGAACTCGGAGCGGACGATGCCATCGCCATGCTCGCCGCTGTGGCTGCCCTTGTACTCGCGCACCAGGGCGAAGGCTTCCTCGGCGACGCTGCGCATGCGCGCGACATCCGCCTCGTCCTTCATGTTCAGCACCGGGCGGACATGCAGGCAGCCCACCGAGGCATGCGCGTACCATGTGCCCTTCAGCCCGTGGCGGGTGAACACATCGGTGAGCCGGCTGGTGTAGGCGCCGAGATCGTCGAGGCCGACGGCGCAATCCTCGATGAAGGAGACCGGTTTGCCGTCGCCCCTCATCGACATCATGATGTTGAGCCCGGCCTCGCGCACCGAGGCGATCGCCGCCTGGAACCGGGCGTCGGTCGCGCGCACCACGGCGGCGGGATAGCCGAGATCGGCCATCATCGTTTCGAGTTCGGCGAGTTTGGCCAGCAGCGCCGCGTCGTCCTCGCCGTGGAACTCGACCAGCAGCAGGGAGTCCGGCTCGCCGATCAGCATCCGCTCGATGGTCGGGCGGTAGATGGCGATGCCGCGGCCGAGGTCGATCATCGTGCGGTCCACCAGTTCCACCGCCTCGGGGTCGAGGGTGACGAGGTGGCGCGTCGCCTCCATCGCCGCGAGGAACGTCGGGAACTGGCAGATGCCGACCACCTTGCGCGGCTTGATGCGGGCGAGCTTCAGCGTGATCGCGGTAGAGACGGCGAGCGTGCCCTCCGAGCCCACTAGCAGCCGCGCGAGCCCGGTGCCGCGGTGCTGGTCGGCGCCGGGCACCAGCGCGTCGATGTTGTAGCCGCCGACGCGGCGCAGCACGCGGGGGAAGCGCCGCGCGATCTCCTCGGCCTCCGCGGCGCCGAGGGCGCGCAGCGTGGCGAGCAGGTCGGCGACACCGGGCGTCGTGGCCGCGTCCACCACGGGCGCGAAGCGATGCGCCGTGCCGTCGGCGAGCAGCGCCTCGATGGCGAGCACGTTATCGGCCATCAGCCCGTAGCGGATGGATTTCGCGCCGCAGGAATTGTTGCCGGCCATCCCGCCGATGGTGGCGCGCGCATGGGTGGAGGGATCGACGGGGAAGAACCAGCCCAGCGGGCGCAGCGCCTGGTTGAGATGGGCGAGCACGATGCCGGGCTCGACCGTCGCCGTGCCGGCTGCCTCGTCCACCGCGAGGATGCGGCGCAGATGCTTCGAGAAATCGACCACGAGGCCGGCATTGACCGTCTGGCCGCACTGGCTGGTGCCGCCGCCGCGGGCGAGCAGCGAGACCCCCTCCTCGCGGCAGACCGCGAGCGCCGCCGCCACATCCGCCGTGGTGCGCGCGACCAGCACGCCCTGCGGCATGACCTGGTAGATCGAGGCGTCGGTGGCGTAGCGGGCGCGGTCGCCGGGGGAGAACAGCACCTCGCCCTCGGTTTCGCGTGACAGACGGCGGGCGAGACGGGAGTCGTTCATGGCTCCTCTGTAGCCGCTGCGGCCGAACTTGTCCGATTGATTCCCCTCACCGGTGCCACGCGGGTTATTCATTGGTGTCCGACCCACGGGTGCGGCATCAGGGAAGCAGGAGGACCAGCCATGCCGCAACATCCCCATTCCCATCATGCCGGCCGCCATTTCCTGCAGATCCCCGGGCCCACCAACGTGCCGGACCGGGTGCTGCGCGCCATCGACAGCCCGACGATCGACCATCGCGGGCCGGCGTTCGGCGAGCTTGGGCTGCGGGTGCTGGCGGGCCTGCGCCAGGTCTTCCGCACCACCGCCGATGTCGTGATTTACCCCGCCTCCGGCACCGGCGCGTGGGAGGCGGCGCTGGTCAACACGCTCTCCCCCGGCGACCGCGTGCTGATGTGCCGCACCGGCTGGTTCGCGACGCTGTGGCAGGAGATGGCGGAGCGGCTCGGGCTGGTGGCGCAGTTCATCGAGACCGACTGGCGGCGCGGCGCCGATGTCGCGGCGATCAGGGCGGCACTGGAGGCCGATCGCGCGCACGCCATCCGCGCCGTCTGCGTGGTCCATAACGAGACATCGACCGGCTGCACCTCGCGCATCGCGGCGGTACGCGCGGCGATGGACGCGGCGGGGCATCCGGCGCTGCTGATGGTCGATACCATCTCCTCGCTCGCCAGTATCGACTACCGCCACGACGAATGGGGTGTCGATGTCACCGTCGCCGGCTCGCAGAAGGGGCTGATGCTGCCGCCCGGCCTGTCCTTCAACGCGATCAGCGCCCGCGCGCGGGAGGCCGCGAAGACCGCGCGCCTGCCGCGCAGCTACTGGGACTGGGGGCCGATGCTGGCGGCCAACGCCACCGGCTATTTCCCGTTCACACCCTCGACCAACCTGCTCTACGGGCTCGACGCCGCACTTTCGATGCTGGCCGAGGAGGGGTTGGAGAACGTCTTTGCCCGCCACGACCGCCACGCCGAGGCGACGCGCCGCGCCGTCGCCGCCTGGGGGCTGGAGACGCAATGCGCCGAGCCCGCCGAGCATTCCTCGTCGTTGACCGCGGTGCGCGTGCCGGAGGGCCACAGCGCCGATGCGCTGCGGGCGGTGATCCTGGAGAAATACAACATGAGCCTCGGCAACGGCCTCGGCCCGCTGAAGGACCGGGTGTTCCGCATCGGCCATCTCGGCGACCTGTCGGACCTGTCGCTGCTCGGCACGCTCGGCGGCGTCGAGATGGGACTTCGCGCCGCCGGCATTGCGCACACGCGGGGCGGCGTGCAGGCGGCGATCGACCGGCTGGCGGGGAACTAGCCGGGGCGGAGATCGTCTGATGTGAGGGTGTAGGCGGTCTCGTAGACCAGGCTCTGCGGGGCGGTGAGCGCGCCGGTGGCCAGCGCCAGCGCCTCCGCCCGCGGCATCGCCGCCGCGAGCCCGGCGCTGGACGAGCCCTCGACGAGCAGCACGGCGTCGAAGCCTTGCTCGGCCATCGGCGCGCGCAACTCGGTCTCGCGGGTGCGCAGGGCGGCGATCTCGGTCCGCGCCAGGCCCAGATGCACCGCGCAGACCCCCGGCAGCGCCAGCACCCGCTCGACCAGGTTCCGGCCGTCGGCGCGCAGGGTCGCGGTGCTGTCCGGCCCCGTCGCGTCGAAGCGCAGCGTCGCCATGGCACCGCCATCGCCGAGGCCGGCCGAGGCGGCGCGGTCGCAGGCGACGCGCAGGAAGTTGCGGAAGCTCGGCGCCACCCGGGCGGTCCAGGCCGAGGGGTTGTTCAGCCGTTCGAGATAGGCGGGGGAGCGGAACACCTCGGCGTCATCGCCGGCGTAGATCGTGCCGAAGACGTGGCGCGCGGCGTCCGGCCGGTGCAGCCGCTTGCCGGTGCGGAAGCCGGGGATGGCGAGGCGCTCCGGCATGTGCTCGCGCGTATGCCACTCAATGTATTCGTCATGTGCGCCCGGTGCGATGTCGTGCCAGATCGCCAGAAACGCCGACCCGCCGAGGCTCATGCACCGCGCTCTTTCCTGATGTTGCGCGCCGGCTGAGGATCAGCCGCCGTGCGGCGGAACCTCGCTCCCCGACGCGAGTCGCGTGTAGCGCCAGACGCTGGCCGGCGGAAAGTTGAGCGGTGTCCACGCCTCGCGCCGCGCCGCGAGCCCGTGTCGCCGCGTCGGCAGCGGCGAGGTCGCGCAATAGGAGAAATGCAGGAAGCCACGGCCGGGTGCCACCGCCTCGATCGCCTCGATGAACCGGCGCTGCTGCGCAAAAGGCAGCAGCACCAGGGGAATGCCGCACACGACGCTGCCGATCCGCCCGTGCCAGGCGGCGGGGATAAGCTCCGGGAGCCGCCGCGCATCGCCCTCGATGACCTGCGCGCCGGGCAGCGCCAGGCGCAGGTGTCCGGCCATTTCCGGGACGATCTCGACCACCAGAAGCCGCTCCGCCGGCAGGCCCGAGGCGAGGATGGCGCGCGAGATCACGCCGGTGCCGGCGCCGAGTTCAAGCACCGCTTCGCCCGCGCCCACCCGCAGCTGGCCGACCACGCGCCGGCAGAGTGCTGCCGAGGACGGCACGACCGAGCCCATTTGTAAAGGATTGGTAAGCCACCGGCGGAAGAACAGCGCTGGACGTGTTCCAGTAACTGTTTTGTTACCATTTGTCGCATGAGGATCAACGGTGCCGGCATCGACAAAACTTGTCATGGCTCTGTCACCCATCGACTGTATGAGTTCATAAAGGCGGTTCGCGATAGACTGATTCGTCGCACGGGGAAAGCTTGTCCGCGCCGGATCCCGCGGGCAGCGGTCCGGGGTGGCGTTTTTCGCGGCGGCCGGGCAAGTTGATACCAGGAGACTTTACGCTCGATGACGGCTCGAATCCTCGTCGTGGATGATGTCGCCGCCAATGCCCGCCTGCTCGAGGCGCGGCTGGGGCAGGAATACTACGATGTCCGTACCGCCTCCTGCGGCAGCGACGCGCTGGCCGCGGCCGATTCCTGGCAGCCGGACCTGGTGCTGCTCGATGTGATGATGCCGGACATGGACGGCTACACGGTGTGCCGGCGCATCAAGGCCAATGCCGCGACGCGGCATATCCCGGTGGTCATGGTCACGGCCCTGCACGAGGCCGATGAACGCATCGCGGGGCTGGAGGCCGGGGCCGACGATTTCCTCACCAAACCCGTCGATTTCGAGACACTGCTGGCGCGCGTGAAGTCCCTGGTCCGGCTCAAGCGCCTGCTCGACGAGTGGCGCAGCCGGGGTGCCCCGATGCGCGACGTGGAGGACGAGTTCGTGCCCCCCTCCATCGCCGGCGCGCGGGCGCTGGTGGTGGACGACAACGAGCTCGACGCGCTGGCGGTGCAGGACGTGCTGGCGCGCGACGGCGTGGTCGCCGGACGCGCCGGCAGCGAGGCGGAGGCGGCGAGCCTCGCCGGCGGGCTGCCGCTCGACCTCGTGGTGCTCAGCCTCTCGATGACGGTCGATGACCCGCTGCGTCTGGCCTCGCGCCTGCGTTCGAGCGAGGCGACCCAGGACATTCCGCTGCTGCTGATCGCCGAGCCCGAGCAGAAGGAGCGTATCCTGCGCGGCTTCGACCTCGGCGCGAATGACTGGGTGATCCGCCCGATCGACGCCAACGAGCTGCGTGCGCGGGCACGCAACCAGATCCGCCGGCGGGTGTATCAGGAGCGGCTGCGCAATGACATGGGCCACGCGATCGAGCTGGCACTGATCGACCCGCTCACCGGCCTCTACAACCAGCGCTACCTGATGCGCGATCTCGCGGCACGGCTGGCGCCCGGACGCGACGCCTCGCTGGCCCTGGTGATGATCGATGTCGACCACTTCAAGATGGTCAACGACCGCTGGGGCCACCCGGTCGGCGACCGGGCGCTGCGCCACGTCGCGGACGTGCTTCGCGGACGGGTGCGGCTGGCGGACAGCGTCTCGCGCTACGGCGGAGAGGAGTTCGCGGTGGTGATGCCCGGCGCCAGCCTCGCCGAGGCGCAGGCCGCGGCCGAGCGCCTGCGCACGGCCATCGCGGCGATGAACTTCATGCCGGAGGAGGCGAGCGCGCATCCGCTGACCATCAGCCTTGGCGTGGCCACGCACACCCCGGGCGGCTCCGCGGAACAACTCATCGCCGCCGCCGACCAGGCGCTCTACGTCGCCAAGCGAGACGGGCGCAACCGCGTCGCGACCGCCGTTACAGCGGAAGCGGGATAACGGGCTCGGGATAACAGGGTCGCATCGCCGGTTCGGCATGGCAGGCCGGCAAGGGCCCGTCCGTCAGGGCCCACCAGGGGCGCTCGCTGCCGGCTTCGCTACTTGATCTTGGCTTCGCGGAACATGACGTGCTTGCGCGCCACGGGGTCGTATTTCCGCAACTCCATCTTCGCGGTCTTGGTCCGCGCGTTCTTCTTGGTCACGTAGAAGAAGCCGGTATCCTCGCTCGAGACGAGCTTGATCTGCACGGTGTTGGTCTTGGCCATGGCGCGAAATCCGAACGGTCCTGAGGATGCCCTGCCTGTCCCGGGAGGGAAGGCGGGCTGGGCCTCGGTCCATGCGGCAGCTTCACCGACAAGTCAAGGTTCACGGCCACGGTCGGCGGCGTTCAGGGATGCGCGGGCGGGGGTGCCACGGGCAGAAGCGGCAGCAGGGCCGCCCGATAGGCAGGACCGTCCGTCAATAGCTCGATCGCCGCCGCGACCTCGCCGCCATCGCTGATCGCGGCCGGGCAGGGCGCGCGCAGCGCCAGCGCGCGGGTTGGCGGCAGCGGCGGGCGCGCCGCGCGGGCCGCTATGGCGACCGCCAGCATGGCGTCCGTGCCTTGGCGCAGCGTCACGAGCTGGCGTGCCACGGCGCCGGGGCCGAGGCTGGTGCAGATCTGCGGCACCACGCCGAGATCCTGCAGCGGCCAGCCGCGCGGCGCCAGGATGCGGCTCCAGGTGAGGAACAGCTCGCCGCCGTCCGGCATCCGCTCGACCGTCTGCACCAGCCCCTTGCCCAGCGTCGCGGTGCCCATCACCACGGCGCGCCGGTCATCGGCGAGGGCGGCGGCGAACACCTCGGCGGCGCTCGCGGTGTTGCCGTCCACCAGCACCACCACCGGCAGCCCGGGCACGAGATCGTGCCCCTTGGCGCGCAGGATGCGCCGCGCGGCCTGGGTTCGGCCATCGGTGCGCGCGACCTCGCCGTGGCCGAGCAGCGCGGAGGCCGCGTCGACCGCGCTCGCCAGCACACCGCCGCGGTTGCCGCGCAGGTCGAGCAAGATACCGTGCGGCTTGTGCGCGCCGGCCATGGCGCGGATCAGGTCCTGCGACAGCCGCGCGCCGGTATCGTCGGCGAAGGCCTGGATACGCACCACCAGGAACGCTCCGCGCCGGTGCGTGAACACGGTCGCCGGCGGCGCCGAGGACCGTTCGACGATCAGCGTGCGGGCATGGCGCTGGCCGGGACGGCGCACCGTCAGCACCACCGAACTGCCGCGGGGCCCCGCCAGCATCGCGTGCACCGCGGCGACATCGGCTCCCTGCACCGTCGCGTCATCGACCGAGAGCAGCACGTCGCCCAGGCGGATTCCGGCCTGCGCCGCCGGACCCTGGGGGTCGAGCCGGACCACGATGAACGCGCCCTGGCGTTCCGCGACATCGAGCCCGGGGCCGGCGCGGCTGCCGCGCGCGCGCCGCTCGCGGTTGGCGGGTGCGGGTGGCACGTAGCGGGTGTAGGGGTCGAAATGCGCGAACATCTCATCGAAGATGCTCTCCAGGATGCCGCCGGTATGCGCGTCGCGGACCCGGCGCGAGACGTCCCACGCCTTCTGTGCCATCGCCGCGAGCGTACGGCCCCAGCCCGCGGCGTCCGACCGCTTGGGCGCGGAGAAGGCCAGCAGCGGCCCATGCGCGCCGGACATCACCACGCGTCCGCCGCCAGGCGTGCCGTCGAGCCGCAGAACCAGGCTCTGGTCGAGGGCGGTGATGCCGCGCAGGCCCCACATCGCGAGCTGCGCCGCCGAGGTCTTGAACAGGGCGCGCGGCGGGATGAAGGCCAGCGCCGCCGTCGTCACCGCGGCGATGCGTCCGCCATCGAGCGCGTGCCCGGGGACATAGGGGTCCGCCCTGGCGGCAAGCGGCGCGCCGAGGGCGATCAGCCACAGCGCGATCAGAGAGGCGCGTTTCACGTCCGGCCGCGTCGTGGCCCCCTGCGTCGGCCGGCACCGCCAGCCGGCGCCGGCGTCCCCGGCACCAGGCTGCGTGGCGCTCTACGTTTATGGGCGTTGCGATCCGGCGCGCCGTCGTTGGCGGTTTGGGTGGGCTCCCTTCGCCCGCCTGCCGTCGCACCGCCCTGGATCGCGAAGGTCAGGGTGCCGGTGAGCGGGATCGCCTGCGCCAGCATCACGTCGAGCCGGTCGGCGAGGCGAAAGCGTCGGCCGCCATGGCGGCCCACCAGGCTCTGCGTTGCCTCATCGAGACGATAATAATCCTGCGGAAGTGTGGACACCGGAATCAGTCCGCTGGCACCGTTGGATTCCAATGTGACGAAAATCCCGGCGCGCGTCACGCCGGAAATCCGCGCCGGGAACACAAACCCCACGCGCTGTGACAGATAAGCCGCAAGCAGCCGGTCCATGGCGTCGCGCTCGGCCAGCGCCGCGCGCCGCTCGGCCTGCGTGATGTGCTGCGCGATGGCGTCCCACCCCGCGCCCGCCGCCTCGCCGTCGGTGCCGAGGCCCAGCGAGGCGATCAGCGCGCGGTGCACCAGCAGGTCGGCATAGCGGCGGATCGGCGAGGTGAAATGCGCGTAGGCCGGGAGCGCCAGGCCGAAATGGCCGATATTCTCGACCGCGTATTCGGCGCGTGACAGGCTGCGCAGCACCGTCTCGTGGATCAGCGGCGCCTCGGGCAGGCTCGCGGCACGGCGCAGCGCGCGGTCGAGGTCGCGCGGATGCAGCCGGTTGCCGGCGGGCAGTGACATGCCGAAGCCCTTGAGCACGCCGCGCAGCGTGTCGAGTTTTTCCGGCGTCGGCGGCGCATGCACGCGAAACACGCAGGGGGCGCGGCGCGATGTCAGTTCCTCGGCGGCGGCGACATTGGCGAGCACCATGAACGCCTCGATGACGCGGTGCGAATCCAGCCGCTCGCGGTGGCGGACTTCCAGCACGCCGCCATCCTCGGCCATCAGCGCCTGGCGTTCCGGCAGGTCGAGGTCGAGCGCGCCGCGGCGTTCGCGCGCGAGCTCGAGCGCCCGCCAGGCGGCGAACAGCGCGTTGACGCGCGGGTCGGTGCCGGCGATCGCCAGACGCTGCGCGCCCTCGTACGTCAGCCGGGCGTGGCTGCGCATGATGCCGCGCCCGAAACGATGCGCGGTCTTGGTGCCGGCGGCGTCGATCGTCATCTCGACGAACAGGCAGCCGCGGTTCTCCTCCGGCTTGAGGCTGCACCAGTGGTTGGACAGCGCCTCCGGCAGCATCGGTACCACAAGGTCCGGGAAATAGACGGAGTTGCCGCGCTCGCGCGCCATGGCGTCGAGCGCGCCGCCCGCGCGGACGTAATGCGCGACATCGGCGATGGCGACCACGAGGCGGTGGCCGGATGGCGTCGGCTCGGCGAACACCGCGTCGTCGAAGTCGCGCGCGTCCTCGCCGTCGATGGTGACCAGCGCCAGCGCGCGGAGGTCCTCGCGCCCGGCCGGGCGGACGGCGCGCGCCCGCGCCGCCTCGGCCTCGGCGGCCTCGGGGATCACGGTCGGGATGGCGTGCAGCGCCAGCGCCATGCGGCTTGCGGCGCGCGGCCCGTCGGCGGGGCCGAGATCGTCGAGGATGCGCACCGGCATGGGCCCCCAGCGTCGCTGCGACCCGGGTTGGGGCAGGATTTCGGCGCGCACGAGGTGGCCCTCGGCGGCGTGGCCCGCAGTGATCTCGTAGCTGCCCGCGGCGCGGCGATCCACCGGCTCCAGCGACTGGCCGCGCCGCACGCCGATCAGGAAGGGCGTGCCTTCCCCCAACTGGCGCCCGCCCGCCTTGCCGTGTGGCGGACGGCGGTCGCCCGACCGGTCAGTCCGCCTGGGATGCGGGCGGGGCAGCGGCGGTGCGGCGCGGCTGCCGCTCCTTTTTCGTGGCTGAAGGACTTCTGGCCGAAGGCTTCTTGGCAACTCGTTTCGTCGCCACCCGCTTCTTGGTGGGCGCAGCCTTCACGGGAGCCGTCCCGCCGGGCGCAGCCTCCGCGGCCTTGGCTTTGGCGGGCTTCTTCGCCGCACCGTTCGCACCGCTCCTCGCCGCACTCTTCCTGGCGCCTTTCCCGGCGCCCGCCTTGGCGCCGCGCGGCTTCATGGCCTTGCCCTTCTCCGCCAGCAGCGCCACCGCCTCGTCGAGGCTGAACTCCTCCATCGGCGTGCCGCGCGGCAGGTTGGCGATGATGTCGTGATGGCGGGCATAGGGGCCGAAGCGGCCCTTGCGCACCGTCACCTCGGCGCCGTCCGCGGGATGCGCGCCGAGGCTGCGGACCGAGGCGAGTTTTTTCGCCAGCAGATCCACCGCCCGGTTGAGCCCGACCGCCAGCACGTCGTCGTCGCGGTCGAGCGAGGCGTAGATGCTGCCCATGCGGACATAGGGTCCGAACCGGCCGATGCCGGCCAGAATCGGCTGTTTCGTCTCCGGATGCAGGCCGATCTCGCGTGGCAGCGACAGCAGGCCGAGCGCCTGGTCGAGCGTGATCGCGTCGCCCTCCATGCCGCGCGGCAGACTGGTCCGGCGCGGCTTCTCCTTCGTCCCCTCGGCCGCCTCGCCCGCCTGGACATAAATGCCGTAGGGGCCGCGGCGGACACTGATGGGCTCGCCGGTCGCGGGGTCGGTGCCGAGGTCGCGTGTGCCCTCCTTGAGCGCCGCCGCGTCGCCCTCGCCGTTCTGCACCGCGAGCGGGCGGGTGTACTGGCAGGACGGATAGCTCGAACAGCCGATGAACGCGCCGAGCCGGCCGAGCTTGAGCCCGAGCCGGCCCTGGCCACAGGACGGGCACAGCCGCGGGTCGGCGCCATCGGCGCGCGCGGGGAAGAAATGCGGCCCGAGATCGGCGTCGAGCGCGTTGATGACGTCCGAGATCGTGAGGTCGCGCGTCCCCTCCACCGCCTTCGAAAACTCAGCCCAGAACGCCGCCATCACGGCGCGCCAGTCGGCCCGCCCGCCGGAAATGTCGTCGAGCTGTTCCTCCAGCGAGGCGGTGAAGCCAGGATCAACGTAGCGGCGGAAGAAGCTGGTCAGGAAGGCCGTCACCAGCCGGCCACGATCCTCCGGCACGAAGCGCCGGCGCTCCAGCCGCACATAGTTGCGGTCCTGCAGCACGGTGAGGATGGAGGCGTAGGTGGAGGGGCGGCCGATGCCCAGCTCCTCCATGCGCTTGACCAGGCTCGCCTCGGAAAACCGCGGCGGCGGCTGGGTGAAATGCTGCTCCGCCTCGACGGGCCCGAGCCCCAGCGGGTTGCCGCGGTCCATCGGCGGCAGCATGCGGTCCGCCTCGCCCTCGCCGGCCGGCTTGTCCGCCTGCTCGTCGTCGGTGTCCTCGCGGTAGAGGCGCAGGAAGCCGTCGAAGGCGATGGTCGAGCCGTTGGCCCGCAGCACCGGCCGGCGCGGCGCGGCGGGGGCGGCGACATCGACGGCGACCTGGTCGATCTCGGCGGACTGCATCTGTGAGGCCACCGCGCGCTTCCAGACCAGCTCGTAGAGCCGCAATTGTTCCGGCTTCAGATGGCGGGCGACGGTGTCCGGCGTGCGCTCGACATCGGTGGGGCGGATCGCCTCGTGCGCCTCCTGAGCGTTTTTTGCGCGGGTGGTGTATTCGCGCGCCTGGCCGGGGAGGTAGTCGCCGCCGAAGCGGGTGCCGATATGCGCGCGGATGGCGCTGATCGCCTCGCCCGCCATCTGCACGCCGTCCGTACGCATATAGGTGATCAGGCCGACCGTCTCGCCGCCGCCGCTGGAGTTAGGGATATCGACGCCCTCGTAGAGCTGCTGGGCGAGGCGCATCGTCGCCTGCGCGCCGAGCCCGAGTTTACGGGACGCTTCCTGCTGCAGGGTCGAGGTGGTGAAGGGCGGCGGCGGGTGGCGGCGGGTGCGCTTGCGCTCGACCTCGGCGACCGAGAAGGCGCCGGCGAGCACCGCCGCGCGCGCGGCCTCGGCCAGCGCCGCGTCGTTGAGGTCGAACTGGTCGAGCCGGCGACCGTCGAGATGCGTCAGCCGCGCCGTGAACGGGGCGCCGGCCGGTGTCGTGAAATGCGCCTCGACGGTCCAGTATTCGCGCGCGACGAAAGCCTCGATCTCGGCCTCGCGCTCGCAGATCAGGCGCAGCGCCACCGACTGCACGCGCCCGGCGCTGCGGCTGCCCGGCAGCTTGCGCCACAGCACCGGCGAGAGGGTGAAGCCCACGAGATAGTCCAGCGCGCGGCGCGCCAGATAGGCCTCGATCAGCGGCTGGTCGAGTTCGCGCGGGTGCGCCATCGCCGTGGTCACGGCGGAGCGGGTGATCTCGTTGAAGGTGACGCGCCGCACCTGCTTGCCGGCCAGCGCGTGGCGCTTCGCCAGCATGTCGCGCACGTGCCAGGAGATCGCCTCGCCCTCGCGGTCGGGGTCGGTCGCGAGATAGAGGGTCGCGGCCCCCTTCATCGCCTTGGCGATCGCCGCGACCTGGCGCTCGCCGCGATCATCAGCCTCCCAGTCCATGGCGAAACCGTCGTCCGGGCGGACGGAGCCGTCCTTGGGCGGCAGGTCGCGGACATGGCCGAAGCTCGCCAGCACCGTGAAATGGCTGCCGAGATACTTGTTGATCGTCTTGGCCTTGGCGGGAGATTCAACGACGACGACGTCGGTCATGGTGTTGGCCGCGGTGGGTCCTTCAGAAATCTTGCTCGGTGAGGGCCACGCGGTTTCCCGGCAGCGACAGAATGCGGCCGGCGGCCTCCAGCTCCATCAGGACGGCCATGACGACAGCGGCGGAGCACTGGCACCGGCGGATGAGGTCGTCAACCGGGGTCGGTGAGGCGGACATGAAATCAATGAGTTGCGGTCTTATCTTCGCGTGAAGCGCTGGATCGTTCCAGTCCGGACGCGGTTCTTCCAGCGCGTGGCGGGCCGGCTCGCGGCGGATGGCGCGCGCCGCCGCACCCTGCAATTCGCTCAGGATATCGGCCGCGTTCTCCACCAGATGGGCCACTCCCTCGCGGATCAGGTTGTTGGTGCCGCGCGCCCGCGGGTCGAGCGGCGTGCCCGGCACCGCGAACACCTCGCGGTTCGCCTCGACGGCGAGTCGCGCGGTCAGCAGGCTGCCGGAGCGCGGCGCCGCCTCCACCACCACGGTGCCTAGGCTGAGGCCGGCGATGATACGATTACGGCGGGGAAAGGCGCGGCCGAGCGGCGCGGTGCCGAGCGGCGACTCCGCCAGCACCGCGCCGGCGCTGGCGATGCGCTCCTGCAGCGCCGCGTTCTCCGGCGGATAAGGGATGTCGAGCCCGCCGGCGACGCAGGCGATGGTGGTTCCCCCGCCCGCCGGCGCGTCCTTGCGGACATGCAGCAGCGCGCCCTCGTGCGCTGCGGTGTCGATGCCGCGCGCGAGGCCGGAGATGACGACGATGCCGGCCTGCGCGAGATCGGCGGCCAGCATTTCGGCGATGCGCTGACCGTTGGCCGAGGCATTGCGGCTGCCGACGATGGCGACCGCGCGCCGCGCCAGCACGCCAGGGTCACCGACGCAGGCGAGCAGCGGCGGCGCGTCGTCGGTCTCGGCCAGCAGCGTGGGGTAGGGCGCCTCGCCAAGCAACAGGAAGCGCCCGCCGCGCCGTTCGAGGGCGGCGATCTCGGCCTCGGCCTCGCCGCGCGTGGGAATGCGCGGCGGCGCCTCGCGCCCGCCGGCCCGTGCCAGGCCCGGCAGTTCGGCCAGGGCTGCCGCGGGAGTGCCAAACCGCGCCAGCAGGCGCCGCCAGGCGATCGGCCCCACGCCTTCGGCCCGCGCCAGGCGCAGCGCGTCCACCAGCCCGGATTTGCCCCACCGGGCCACCCCCGCTCCCGCACGGGGGGCGGTCGCCGGCGCCGGATCGGCCTGGGTGTCGCTCACGCGCCGCTGCCGATACGCGGCTCCGTGCCCGCGAGCAGGCGCGCGATGTTGGCGTGGTGGCGAATGAACACCAGCACCGCGATGGCCGCGACCGTCGCGATCGCCACAAGTTTCTGCCCCAGCAGCCAGGCCAGCAAAGGCACCGAGGCGGTGGCCACCAGCGCGCTCGCCGAGGAGATGCGGATCAGCAGGGCCATGGCGAGCCAGAGCAGGGCAGCGATGGCGCCCACCGCCGGCATCGCGGCGAGCAGCACGCCGAATCCGGTCGCTACCCCCTTGCCGCCACGGAATTGCAGCCAGACCGGAAACATGTGCCCGACCACGGCCGCGAGGCCGCCGAGCAGCGCGCCCGCGTCGCCCGCCGCCAGCTGCCCCACGAGCACCGCGGCCGAACCCTTGCCGGCATCGAGCAGCACGGTCGCCGCCGCCAGCCCCTTATGTCCCGTCCGAAGAACATTGGTCGCACCGATACTGCCCGAGCCGATGCGCCGCAGGTCTCCGGCGCCCGCCGCGCGGGTCAGCAGCAGGCCGAACGGGACCGAGCCCAGCGCATATCCGATGCAGGCTGAAAGGATGAGCATGGCCGTCATCCGCCGAACACGCGCCGCCCGGATTTCCACGTGCCCAGCACAAGCCCCTCCAGCGCCCGCCCGTCGAATGGCGTGTTCTGCGCCTTGCCCGGCAGCGCGCCGGACTCGACGCGCCAGGTGCGTTCGGGGTCGAACAGGCAGAGATCAGCCACGGCACCTTGCCGCAGCGTGCCGGCGTCGCTGCCGAGCAGGGAGGCCGGCTGGAAGGTGAGCAGGGCGACGGCGCGCGGCAGCGTGATGTGGCCGCCATGCACCTGGGCGAGGGTGACGGCGAGCAGCGTCGCGAGCCCGGTGCCGCCGGCGGCGGCCTGGGCATAGGGCAGGCGCTTGTCGTCGGCGTCGCGCGGCTGGTGGTCGGAGGCGATGGCATCGATCGTGCCGTCGGCCAGCGCCGCCACAACCGCCTGCCGGTCGGGCTCCGCGCGCAGCGGCGGCGAGAGGCGCGCGAAGCTGCGGAAGGCGCCGATCGCGGTTTCGTTGAGGTCGAAATAGGGGGGCGCGGTGTCGCAGGTGACGGCGAGGCCGCGCGCCTTGGCGGCGCGGATCAGCGCCAGCGCCTCGGCGGTCGAGACATGCGCGAAATGGACCGCTCCGCCGGCCAGTTCCGCGAGGCGGATGTCGCGGGCGACCAGGATCGCCTCGGCGGCGGCGGGAATGCCGGGCAGGCCGAGCCGGGTTGCCATCTCGCCCTCGGTCGCGGTGCCGCCCTCGGCGAGCGAGGGGTCCTCGGGGTGCTGGACGATGCGCGCGCCGAAGCCCCTTGCATAGGCGAGCGCCCGGCGCATCAGCCGCGCCGAGGCGATGGCCCGGCCGCCATCGCTGAACGCGACCGCCCCGGCCTCGCGCAGCAGGCCGATTTCCGCCAGTTCCTCGCCCTCGCAGCCACGCGTCAGTGCGCCATAGGGCAGGATGGTGAGCGAGCCGGTTTCCTCGCCGCGGGCGCGCAGCAGGCGCACCAGTGCCGGGTCGTCGAGCGCCGGGCGGCTGTCCGGCAGGCAGGCGAGCGTGGTGATGCCACCGGCGGCGGCGGCCTCGGCGGCGGAGGCGATGGTCTCGCGGTATTCAAACCCGGGCTCGCCGAGCTGGGCGCGCATGTCCACCAGGCCCGGGCAGAGCACGGCGCCGGCGCCATCGACGGCCACCGCGCCATCCGGACGGCCGAGCCCGACGCCGAGATCGGCGATGCGACCGTCGCGGATCAGCAGCGCGCCCTGGGCGTCGAGCCCGGTCGCGGGGTCGAGCAGCCGGACGCGCTCGATCAGCGTGTCGGGAGACCGGCTCTCAGGCATGGGCTGTCTCACACATGGCCGTCTCAGGCATTGGACAGCGCTGCCCGGGTAAGGCGGTCGAGCACCGCCATGCGGACCGCGACACCCATCTCCACCTGCTCGCGGATGACGCTGCGGATCGGGTCGTCGGCGACGTCGCTGGCGATCTCCACGCCGCGATTCATCGGCCCGGGATGCATCACCAGCACGTCGGGCGCGGCGGCGGCGAGTTTCGCGGCATCGAGCCCATAAAAGCGGAAGAACTCGCGCGCACTCGGCACCAGGCCACGCGCCATGCGTTCCTTCTGCAGGCGGAGCATCATCACCACATCAACGCCCACGAGTCCTGCCGCCATGTCGTGGAACACCTCGACGCCGAGGCGGTCGATTTCGGCCGGCAGCAGCGTCGGCGGGCCGACCACGCGCACCCGCGCGCCCATGGTCAACAGCAGATGGATGTTCGAGCGCGCGACGCGGCTGTGCATGACATCGCCACAGATCGCGACGGTCAGCCCCTCGACGCGCCCGCGCCGGCGGCGGATGGTCAGCGCGTCGAGCAGCGCCTGGGTCGGGTGCTCGTGCGTGCCGTCGCCGGCGTTGACGACACCTGCCTCGACCTTCTGCGCCAGCAGGTGCGGCGCGCCGGACTGGTCGTGGCGCACCACCAGCAGGTCGCAATGCATCGCGTTCAGCGTCGCCGCGGTGTCGAGCAGGGTCTCGCCCTTGTTCACCGAGGAGGTCGAGACGCTCATGTTCAGCACATCGGCGCCGAGGCGCTTGCCGGCCAGCTCGAAACTGGTGCGGGTGCGTGTCGAGTCCTCGAAAAACAGGTTGATCAGCGTCTGGCCGCGCAGCAGGTCACGCGGCGTCTTGCCGGTGCGGTTGAGCAACACGTAGCTTTCGGCGAGGTCGAGCAGGGCGTCGATCTCGGGCCGTTCCATGCCCTCGATCTGCAGCAGGTGGCGGCGCGGGGCGGGCGCCATCGCCCTAGTAATTGCCAGTGCTGGGGGCACCGCCGGACGGGCCGCCGAGGCTTTGCGGTGCCGCGGTGTAGCGCCCGACATTGCCGACGATCTGCTGGAGGATGCTGACGCTGGTGCCCGGCGAGGGCGTCACCCCGGCGATCATCGGCGCCGGCAGGGCGTTCTTGGCGGATTTCTGCTCGATCTTTTCCAGCACGCCGCTGTTGCTGAAATGCAGCGCCACCACGTCCTGCTTGTGCACTTTCTCGAAGCCCGCGATCTGCGGCGTGGTGATCTGGCCGATATAGATCCAGGTGTTGGAGTCGAACGTCGCGTGCGCGGTGGGAGAGCCGAGCAGGGCGGTGGCGTCGGCCTCGGTCGAGGTGCCGGGCACGAGCTGCTTGAGCTGGTCCTGGCTTACCATATTGCCGCGCACCTGCGGCCGGTAGGACCAGAAACCGGGGGAGCAGCCGGCCAGCAGCGTGGCAAGCGCGAGGGCGGGGAGGGCGCGGGATCGCATGGCGCCGATGCGCTCCCATGCCAGGCCGGTGCCTGTCAATGATGCCTGTGAACAGACGCTACGCCCGGTTCCCATGTTGGTTATGTCCAGTGCCATTTTCTTTGCGCTACCGCCCGAACCCTGCCTCCCGGGTCATCCACTCGAGCCGCAGCCCCCGGGCCGCTGTCGTCACGGGTAAACAATTTTTATCTTGGCTCATAAGGTTTGAACGTCGGTGGAAAGGGGCGTGCGTCGGGTCGATTTGGCGCTCACGCGCGGATATCTGCCGAATTTGCGAAGGCCTGCTGTCCCGGTTTGCTATTGACATGAGTTAATTTTTACTCAAAAATAAGATTGTTAAGGAGCGGAGGTTAGGATGCGGCGCAATAAGGGTAGTTTGGTGGCTTTAGTCGGCGTTGCGTTGATGCTGGCAATGGCGCAGGCACACGCCGATTATGCCTTCAGCGGTTCGGGCAACAGTGGAACGTTGGTCTCCCCCGGCGAAACCTGGAGTTTCAACGCCGATGGCGGCGCCAGCGGGGCGAGTGGGTTGAACAATTGGGGCAGCCCGGGGGTGGGTTCGGGCCTTGCGACCTACGCCGAGAGCATGGACGCTTTCGGGATGTTGCTGACCTTTACTGGCGGCGGGCCGATCCACGCGGCGTCGATCACGACGGGCAACGGTGCCGACTGTCGTGGGTCCTCCCGTGGTGGTACCACGTTCTGCAATACCAATACGATTCCGGGTGACATTTGGGTGGCGACCCAGACCGGGCCGGATTCCATCTCCTTCGAAGCACAGAACGCCAACTACTACTTGGCCAGTGGCTCCTCCTATTTCGTCAATGTGTTCTTCGATGGGGCCACGCCGACAAGCTTCACCGGTTCCTGGCAGACCTCTTTCCATCCGGCGATCCCCGAGCCCGCCACGATGACCCTCCTCGGCGCTGCCGTGCTTGGGCTCGGCGTGGTGCGCCGCCGTCGCCGTGCCTGATGTTTCCAAGGCCGGGGCCATGCGCCTCGGCCCCTTTGGCGGGTTGGCCTTACCTCAGCAAATGTCTTTTTGATTTTCGGGTGGTGAGCCTTGTGGAAAGGGGCGGTGACCTCATCCTCGATAAACGGCCGCTGCAATGGTGAAAGAGTGACTCCCTGAATGGACGAAGCAGTAGAGAAACTGAGCGTCACGGACGACTGGGGGGAGAGGATCATCCGATCAGCGGATACAAGGCAGCCCGCAGACCAAGTGTCCACCCACCGATCCGGTGGAAGACGTCAAGGCTCCATCGTGCGCTTAGGCGGCTTGACCTCTTGCGCCAACATCTGACGCGGGAATACCAAATCGGCCGGATTCCGCATGTCGCGGATGTGAGCGTCGCTAAAACTTGAGGCGCGTCGAGTGAGCGGGCGCAGTTGGGCCGTCCAGGGCTTACCTCGAACGGTTGCTGAAGAACCCGTTATCATGCGCTACACACGAGAAGCAGCGGAAACGGCGCCATGCCGATGTCGGGCAGGCGAAGGGCGGTGTTCGAACTGCTGCGTCGGTCCGGAACGCGGCCCAGGCGTTTTCGTGATGTCCTCCCCCAGCAGGGTATTATGCGGTGGCATCTCAACCCGCAAACCGGCATTTCCGCCTTGAGTGGAGTCTCGCCATCGGCAGGCGGAACGTGCTTCATCCCGACCGCCGCGTTCTGAACTTACGTCGCAATCTAAAAGGGGTTTATCCCTTTGACGCACGTATCGACTTGAGGTAGAAATGGCGCCATCGAAAGGACGCCACTATGCCTCGCACCCGTCAGCCGCGCGCCTCTACTTCCGGAACGAAGATCAGCAACGTCCAGCCGTTCTCGGTGCGGGAATTCTTCGCTCGCTTTCAGGATGACGATGCTTGCGTCCAGCACGTGATGGAGGTGCGTTATGGGCTGCGGCACGTCTGCGGCAAGTGCGGCGTTGAGTCCACGTTCCACAAGCTTGCCAGCCGCCGCGCCTTTTCCTGTGCGCATTGCGGTCATCACGTGTATCCCTGCGCCGGGACGATCTTCGAAGACTCCCGCACGCCACTGCAAGTTTGGTTCTACGCGATCTACCTGTTTGTCACGACTCGCCATGGCGTGAGCGGCAAGGAACTGCAACGCGCCCTTGGCGTAACCTACAAAACCGCCTGGCGCATGGGCCAGCAAATCCGCATCCTGATGGACAAGACGGACGGCGAGGGCATCCTGCGCGGTCACGTTGAGCTGGACGAGGCGTATGTCGGCGGTCATCGCCCCGGCAAGCGTGGTCGTGGCGCTGACGGCAAGACGATTGTGATGGGGCTCAAGGAGCGTGGCGGTCGGCTGGAAACCCAGGTGATCCCCAACGTAAAGAAGGCGACTCTTCGCGAAGTGGTGCTGGAAAATGTCGAGCCCGGCTCCATCGTCTCGACCGACGAGCTGATGTCCTACGGCTTACTGACGGACGATGGCTATACGCACGGCACCGTGAAGCATGGGGCCGGCGAATTTGCCTACTACGATTACCGGCACGAAGCGACGCACCACACAAACAGCGTTGAGGCGTTCTGGCGCCAGTTTAAAAACTCCATCCGCTCAACGCACATCCACGTCTCGCGGAAATACATGGATCGCTATCTCAGCGAGTTCGCTTTCCGCGCGAACCATCGGCAGATGGTGAACGGGATGTTTGATCTGCTGATTGGGGCTGTATGACAGCCTCAGCGACGGCTTTATCGAAGACGTGCCGATCAATCGGCCCTACGCTAAGGGATTCTTCCTGCTTGATAAAATCCTCTAACCGCCTCTCTCTAAGCGCTTTTGAGAGAGACAAGTCGCGGAATAACTTGACGAATTCGGGCATTTTTGCTACCTAATGGCTTGACGCCGTGACCGGGTTTCCCCGACCACGGCCGTCCGAGCCGATGTTAGCACTGCCAGAGCATCAGCCCTACAGTTCTAACAAGACGGCTTGCCACATGGGATACTCCTCCGGGTCTTAGCCGGTAATGGGGTTGAACGCGCCGCGCAGGGGTTGCTCCGGCCAAGGTTTGGCCCCTTTGCGGTTATGGAGTGAAAGAGGGTGGAGGCAACGGGAGTCTAACCCGTCGGTTCTGGGTCCAAAGTCCGTCCCCGGCGAAACTGCTGCCCCCTAACTCGTAACGGCGTTCTCCCCGGAAGGGGCGGACGCCGTTTCCGTTTGTAAGCTGCGCCAGCGATAGCCATCTTTTTCCGGCACCGCGCGACCGGCCTTCTTTTGGTTGAAAACAAGAGACCGGAGAACGTGGCGTCCAATTTCCACGCCGCGTTCTGCCGCGATACGCACCATATCGTCGATCGTAAGAACGCGGTTGGCTTCCGTAAACGCTTCTACAAGTCCATCATATTTCCCAATCTTTCGGCGCCGGGACGAAGATGCTCTCACACGGGAAGGGGTAGGCGTTTTTGTCCAAAGCGCTTTCAGCTCTCTGCCAGCATCTGATGGATGGGGCGGCGCAGCGGCGGCTTCGTGATATTGCATAAGCGCAAGTTCAAGCGCATCCGCTCGTGCGCGCAGCCGCTCGATTTCAACGGGCGCCCAATCGCTAAAGTGGAGAGAGGGGTGAACCATGCGCACAGAATAGCGCACGCGCTCATTAAGCGCAAATTATTTAAACGCGCGCTTAAGTGCCGCTTAGACAAACGCTTCAAGGCAAACGCTACGACACAAACGCGTACCTGCTTCCAGGGGATAAACCCCATCTAAAATCTGCGTCGGCGTTTTAGTCGCTGTGAGAACTGCTCCTTCTGGTCGAGCCCCTTGGCCGATTGCCGACCACGTGCCATGTCGGAACCATGTTGCTCCAACGGATCACGCGCTGGTTCCGCGCCTCGCCCGAGCGGCTGCTCGGCCATGCGCTCTATGTCGCTTCCGTCACGGCGGCGCGGCGGCCCGTCTTCTACGTCGCACTCGGCGTGCCCGATACGCTGGACGGCCGTTTCGACTGCATCGGCCTGCACGTTTATCTCGTCATCCGTCAGCTCTGGAAAGCGCCGCCACCGGGGCCGGATGTGGCGCAGGCCATCTTCGATGCGATGTTCGCGGACATGGACCGCAGCCTGCGCGAGATCGGGGTCGGCGATCTTTCGGTGGCGAAGCGCAACCGCGCCATGTGGGAGGCGTTCCATGGCCGCTCGCTTGCCTATGGCGAGGCGCTGGACGCCGGCGACGAGGCGGGGCTGGCGGCGGTCGCGGCGCGCAATGTCTGGCGCGGTGAGGCGGCTGGCGACGCACCGATGCGGCTCGCCCGCTATATCCGCGCGGCGGATGCGTCGCTGGCGGGGCAGGTCGGCGGGTTGCTCGCCGGCAGCGTCGCGTTTCCCGAACCGGAGGTCGTGGCGTGAAAGCAAGGTCATGAGCGAGCGGCGGAATTCCCTTTCGGTGGGCTTCATCGGCATCGGCGCCATGGGCCGGCCGATGGCGGCCTCGCTGCGCCGGCACGGTTTCGACGTCGCGGTGTTCGATGCGCGGCCCGGCATCGCCGCCGCCTTCGCGGCCGAGCACGGGGCGACCGCGGCCGCCGGGCTCGATGCGCTGGCGCGAGGCGCGGATGTGGTCATCACCATGCTGCCGACCAGTGCCGATGTCGCCGCCGTGCTGGAGGGCGGCGTGATGGCGGCGCTGCAACCCGGCGCGGTGGTGGTGGAGATGTCCTCGGGCGTGCCGGCCGAGACGCAGCGCCTGGCGGCCCTTGTGGCAAAGGCCGGCGGGGTCCTGGTCGATGCGCCGGTTTCCGGCGGGGTGGCGCGCGCGGTGAGCGGCGAACTCGCGATCATGACCGGCGGCGACGCCGCGGCGCTGGCGCGCATCCGCCCGGTGCTGGACGCGATGGGCAGCACCATCCTGCCCTGCGGCGAGGTCGGCGCCGGCCACGCGATGAAGGCGCTCAACAACCTGGTCTCGGCCGGCGGCTTCCTGATCGGCATCGAGGCGCTGCTGATCGGCAGCCGCTTCGGCCTCGACCAGGCGGTGATGGTCGATGTGCTGAACGCATCGAGCGGCATGAACAACTCGACGAAGGGCAAGTTCCGCCAGCAGGTGCTGTCGCGGCAATTCGCCTCCGGCTTCGGGCTCGACCTGATGGTCAAGGACCTGACCATCGCGCTGGGGTTGGGCCGCGAGACCACGACGCCGGCGCCGTTCGCTTCCCTGTGCCGGGAGCTGTGGCTGGCGGCGCGCCAGCATCTCGGGCCGGGGCAGGACCACACGGCGCTAGCCAGGCTGTGCGAGACGCTGGCCGGCAGCACGCTCGCCGAGGGTGCTCCCGACGCGAAGCCATGATGCGGCGCGGTTGATTTTCGGCTCCATGCGGCGGCAGGATCGGCGCATGCGCCGGCGCCTCACCGTTGCAAGCCTCCTCGCGCTGCTGCTCGCCCCCGCCGCGGCATGGGCGCAGGACACCGGGCGGATCGACGCGCTGCTGCACGCGCTCCGCGTCGCGCCCAACGCCGAGGTCGCGGCGATGATCGAGCAGCGCGTGCGCCAGCTCTGGACCGAGGCCGGCTCGCCGGCCGCCGTGCTGCTGGAGCAGCGGGGCGTGCGCGACATCGGCAACCACGCCGACCGTGACGCGCTCAAGGCGCTCGACGCGGCGCTGGTGATCGACCCCAATTTCGCGCTGGCCTATGCCGGACGGGCGGAGGCGCGGCTGCTGGCCGGGGACGCCGGCGGCGCGGTCGCCGACATCGAGGCGGCACTCAAGCACGATCCGCGGCTGTTTATCGTGTTCGACACGCTCTCGCGCATCGCCGAGGCGCAGGGCGACTGGCAGGCGGCACTGCTCGCCTGGCGGCGCTACGCGGCGGCCGACCCCAAGGGGCCGGGCGTGCAGATGCGGCTGCGCCAGCTCGAACGCAAGGCGGTTGGCGTGAAGTCCTGAGGCGGCCGGCCACGGCCCTGGCACGGGCGGCGCCGCCCGGATAGAATCGGTCAGGGAGGACAACACCATGGGCGGGCTTGCTTCGAGCTATGTCAGCGCGACCTCGGACACGCCCCTGCTCGGCCTGACCATCGGCCAGCAGCTCGACGCGACCGTGGCCGCCCATCGCGAGCGAGAGGCGCTGGTGGTGCGCCAGCAGGGTATCCGCTGGACCTGGCGCGAGTTCGCTGGCCGCGTCGATGCGATCGCGGCCGGGCTGCTGGCGCTGGGCCTGGCGCCGGGCGATCGCGTCGGTATCTGGTCGCCCAACAACGCGGAATGGGTGCTGACCCAGTTCGCCACCGCCAAGGCCGGGCTGATCCTGGTCAACGTCAACCCCGCCTATCGGCTGACGGAGCTGGAATACGCGCTGAACAAGGTCGGCTGCCGCGCGCTGGTGACGGCGACATCATTCAAAAGCAGCGACTATGCGGGGATGCTGCGCACGCTGGCCCCCGAGATCGACACCTGCGCGCCGGGCGAGCTCGCGGCCGCGCGGCTGCCGCAGCTGGCGATCGTGGTGCAGATCGAAGGCGAAAACCTGCGCGGCGCCTTTCGGTTCGAGCAGCTCGCGACCCTGGGCGGCGAGGCGGAGCGCGCGCGGCTCGCCGATCTGGCAACGACCCTGCAATTCGACGACCCGATCAACATCCAGTTCACCTCCGGCACGACCGGCGCGCCGAAGGGGGCGACGCTCACGCACCACAACATCCTCAACAACGGATTGTTCGTCGCGCGCGCCATGCGCTTCACCGAGCAGGACCGGCTGTGCATTCCCGTGCCGCTGTATCATTGTTTCGGCATGGTGATGGGCGTGCTCGGCTGCCTTACGCATGGTGCCGCGATGGTGTTCCCCGGCGAGGGTTTCGACCCGCTTGCGGTGCTGGAGACGGTGGCGGCCGAGCGCTGCACGGCGCTCTATGGCGTGCCGACGATGTTCATCGCGGAGATGGACCATCCGCGCTTCGCCGAGTTCGACCTGACCTCGCTGCGCACCGGCATCATGGCCGGTTCGCCCTGCCCGATCGAGGTGATGCGCCGGGTGATGACGGCGATGCACATCACCGACATGACCATCGCCTATGGCATGACGGAAACCAGCCCCGTCAGCTTCCAGACCTCGACCGATGACCCGGTGGAGCGGCGGGTTTCGACGGTGGGACGCGTGCACCCGCACCTGGAGGTGAAGATCATCGACGCGGAGGGCCGCGTTGTGCCGCCCGGCGTGCCGGGGGAGCTGTGCACGCGCGGCTATTCCGTGATGCTCGGCTACTGGGACGATACGGCGCGCACGGCGGAGGCGGTCGATCGGGCGGGGTGGATGCATACCGGCGACCTCGCGACCATCGATGCCGACGGGTATTGCGCCATCGTCGGGCGCATCAAGGACATGATCATCCGCGGCGGCGAGAACGTCTATCCGCGCGAGGTCGAGGAGTTCCTCTACCGCCATCCCGCCATCGCCGATGTCGCGGTGTTCGGCATCGCCGATGAGCGGATGGGCGAGGAGGTCTGCGCCTGGGTGAAGCTGCGCGACGGGGCGGCGCTGGGCGAGGAGGAGGTGCGCGAGTTCTGCCGCGGCCAGATCGCGCATTACAAGGTGCCACGCCATGTCCGCTTCGTGGACGGGTTCCCGATGACCGTCTCCGGCAAGGTGCAGAAATTCCTGATGCGCGACGCCATGGCCCGGGATATCGCGGAGCGCGACGCGGCGGAGTGAGCGGCGGATCGGCGTTGACAAGGGCCGGGCCGCGGTGGACAGGCAGGGCGGCGCGGCACCGTGGCGCGCGGCAAAATCGGGAACGGATGCGTGGACATGGCTGAGCCGTCGCGCGAGCCGGGCGACACGATGGCCGGTGGCATGCCCGGGCGGGCCCGCATGACGTGGCGGGGCCGGGCGGGCGTGCTCGCCGGACGGCTTTCGCGCGCCGTGCTGCGCCGCCTGCGGCCGCACGGCGGAACCACGCTGCCGGGACGCGTGGCGCTGGCGCTGGACCCCGGCCTGATCGGCCGCCGTGCCCCTCGCTTCCCCACCCGCGTCGTCATCACCGGCACCAACGGCAAGACCTCGACGACGCATCTCATCGCGCAATGGCTCGCCCGCGGCGGGCAGCGCGTGGCGAGCAACGCGGAGGGCGCCAACCTCGCCCAGGGGGTTGCCAGCATGCTGCTCGACCCCGCCGGCGACGCGCTGGTGGCGGAGGTGGACGAGATGGCGTTTCTGTCCATCGCCGCAGCACTCGACCCCGGCCTCATCGTCGTCACCGGATTGTTCCGCGATCAGCTCGACCGCTTCGGCGAGGTGAGCCTGGTGCGCGACAAGCTCGCCCGCGCCATCGCCCCGCTCCCGGGCCTGGTGCTGGCCCATGCCGACGACCCGCTGGCGGCGAGCCTGGCGCCGCCGGGACGCGCCCGCTTCTTCCGGGTCGAGGGGCTGCCGAGCTTCGACGTGCACGCCGACACCACCGCCTGCCCGCGCTGCGGCGGGCCGCTGCGCTACGCCAGCCGCAGCTATGCCCATCTCGGCGATTATGCCTGCGAGCGCTGCGGGTTTGCGCGCCCGCCGGCGGATTTCACGCTGCGCCTCGCCGGCGGGCGGGCCTGGTTCAACGGCGACGAGATCGCGCCGCCGCCGGCGACCCTGCATCCGGGCTCGGCCGCCGCCGCCCTGGCGGCGCTGGCGATCCTCGGCCGGACCTTCCCCGGCACCTGGCCGAAACCCGCCTGGGGCCGCGGCGAGGAGGCGCAGGCTTCGGGCCGCCGGCTGGTCGTGGGGCTGGCCAAGAACCCCGCCTCGCTCTCTTTTACCCTGGCCTGGCAGAAGGCGGACAACCACGTCATCGCCATCAACGATGGCGGTGCCGACGGGCGCGACGTCTCCTGGCTGTGGGACGTCGATTTTCCACCCGATCTCGGGCGCGTTTGGGTTTGCGGCACGCGCGGGCTCGAATTGCTGCTGCGGCTGCGCTACCTCGACAAGCCGCCGGATGCTGCCGCCTTCGCGAGCCGGCAGGACGCGCTCGCCTCGGCGCTGGCGACAACGGCGCCCGGTGGCTCGGTGCTGTTCCTCTCCACCTACACCGGCATGCGCGAGGCCCAGGCGCTGCTCGCCAGCCCGCCGGCGCCGGCCGAGACGGAGCCGCTCGCGCGAATCCCCGCTTCACCCGCGGTGCACACCGGCGGGCCGGTGCTGCGCCTCGTGCATCTGTTCCCGGTCGAGATGGGCACCTACGGCGATGTCGGCAATATCATTGCCCTTTCGCATCGTCTGGCGTGGCGCGGGCATCGCGTGGAGCGGCTGGCGGTGGCACCGGGCGAGGCGCTGCCGGACGAGGCGGATTTCTTCCTCATGGGCGGCGGCGAGGACCGCGCGCAGGCGCAGATCTCAGAGGCGCTCGTGGCGATGCGGGCGCGGCTCGCCGCCTGGATCGAGGACGATGTCGTGGGCGTGCTGGTCTGCGGCGGGCTGCAGATGTTCGGCCACAGCTATATCGCGGCCGAAGGGCCGATCCCCGGGCTCGGCCTGCTGCCGCTGACCACCGAGGCGGGCGAGGGGCGGCTGGTCGGCCGGCTGCGCGTGCGCGTGCCGGGAATCGCGACGGTCGTGAACGGCTTCGAAAACCATGCCGGGCGCACCCGCCTGCTCGCCGGCCAGCCCTTCGGCGAGGTGCTCGCGGGCCATGGCAACGCCGATCGCGGCAGCGCTGGGGAGGGGATGCTGCACCGGCGCGTGATCGCGACCTACCTGCACGGCCCGATGCTGGCGCGCAACCCGTGGCTCGCCGACCAGGTGGCGGGGTGGATCTGTGCGCGCCGCGGCCTGCCGGCGCCGGCGCCGCTTGATGACCGCATCGAGCATCTCGCCGCCGAGCGCCTGGCGGCGGAGGCGGGCAGGGGGTGAGCGCTCAGCGTCGCGCGCGCCATGCCGCCGCGGCGCCGAGGAGCTGAACCGCGCCGCCCGCAAGCATGGCAAGCCGCAGCCCGGCCGCGCCGCCGAGGCCGTCGATCGTGCCCAGGATCGCGACGCCCAACGTTGCCCCTACCATGCGGGCGAGATTGAACAGCGACGATGCCGTTCCGGAACGTTCCGGAGGCGCTGACTCGACGCAGACCGCCATCAGCGGCCCGGTGCAAAGCCCCATGCCGATGCCGCCGAGAACCAGCCCGAGCTCGGCGAGCGGCAGCGGCCGGCCCGCCGCGGTGGCAGCGATGATCCACAGGGCGAGCGCGATCACCGCCACGCCGCCGGCCGGCAGCGTGCGCAACCCCACGAGACGGCTCAGCTCCGCCGATGCCTGGGAGATCAGGAAGAACGCGAGTGCGCACGGCATCAGCGCCAGGCCGGCCTCGCGGGCAGATAGAAACCCGCTTTGGAGCCATGCCAGCGGTAGGAGGAAGATGAGGCCATAGATGCCGAACGTCATCGCGCCGGTCGCGGCCATGGCGCCGGCGAAGCCCGGGGCCGCGAACAGGCGCAACGGCACCAGCGCCTGTTCGCCCTGGCCGGCTTCGCGCACCAGGAAGCCGGCCAGCGCGCCGAGTGCCACCACCAGTGCCAGCGCATGCGTCGACACCCCGCCATCGGCGATCGCGGCGAACACCAGCGCGCCGAGGCCGAGTGCGCCCAGCATTTGCCCCGCGCCGTCCAGGGGGCGGCGGCTCTGGTCGCGCGAGGCCGGGATCGGCGCGGCCAACAGCAAGGCGGCGGCGGCCAGCGGCACCGCCAGCAGGAAGACGCTGCGCCAGCCGAAGCGCGCGATGAGGACGCCGCCGAGCCCCGGGCCGATGACGAAGGCAAGCCCGTTGCAACTTGCCCAAACACCCAGGACGCGCCGCCGTGCCACGGCGTCCGGCCACCCCACGCGGATGATCGCGAGCGAGGCGGGAAGCAGCAGGGCGGCACCGGCGCCGGCCGCTGCCCGGCCGGCGATGAGTGTGGCCGGCCCCGGCGCCATGGCGCAGGCCAGGCTCGTGAGCGCCAGTATCGCGGCACCGGCCGCGAAGCAGCGCCGGCGCCCGTAGCGGTCGGCGAGCAGGCCGCCGGTGAGCAGCAGCACGGCATAGACGAGGTTGTAGGCATCGAGCACCCATTGCAGCATTTCGATACGAATATGGAACGTCTTCCCGATCGGCTGCATCGCGAGGTTGACGACGGAGGTGTCCACCTGCGCCACCAGGACGCCGAGGCAGAGGGCCGCGAGCACGACGCGGCGACGCGCCCGGCCATGGACGGCGCCGTCCGTCGCGGCACGGGGGTGGCGAGTCTCGGTCGATCCGTCCATCGGGGGTTGCCTTGGCTGTGACGGCGGGCAAGCTAACGCCCCTCTGCTGCCAACGTTTTGTCAGCAGACGAAGCTTTGGGACGGGAGGCTGGGATGCGGCGCGCGGATCGGCTCTTTGACATCCTGCAGACGCTGCGCGCGGCGCGCGGCCCGACCACGGCCGCGGCCCTCGCCGCGACCATGGAGGTGTCGGCGCGCACCATCTACCGCGACATCGCGACGCTGCAGGCCCGGCGCATCCCGATCACGGGCGAGGCCGGGGTTGGCTATGTCCTGCATCGCGAGTTCTCGTTACCGCCGCTGATGTTCACCATCGACGAGGTCGAGGCGATCGCGATCGGTGCGCGCATGCTCACGCGCACCGGTGACCGCGGCATGATGGCGGCGGCGCGCAGCGTGCTGGCGAAGGTGTCGCTCGCCGTGCCGGCAGGGCTGCGCGAGCATCTCGCGGCACCGCCGCTGTTCGTCTCAAGCCGTGGCGCCGCCGTGCCGAGCGATCTCACGGCGGTGCGCGACGCCATCCGCCGGCGGCGCAAGCTGTTGCTCGATTATCGCGACGAAAAGGGTCGGCCGAGCCGGCGCCGGATCTGGCCCGCCGCGATCGCCTACGGCGTGGAGGCCACGCTGATCGCCGCATGGTGCGAGCTGCGCGGCGATTTCCGGCATTTTCGCGCCGACAGGGTGCGCGGCGTGGCGCTGTTAGAGGAATCGATCCCGGTGGAGGGGACCGTGCTGCTGCGGCGCTGGCTGGCGCGCCTCTCAGAGGAGAGTTCGGCGGCGCCGGCCGGCCGGGCCAAGACCTCGCGCTAGCGGAATGCCCGATAAGATCGCGTCAGCCGACGGGAACCCAATGCCCGGCCCGGGCACTTTCGGCGATCGCCTCCAGCGCCATCGCGATGTCGATGGATTCGGCTTCGGTGGCGCCGGTCCAGTGCTGCGCGCCGCCGCGCACCATGCGCGCGAAGCTCTCCGCCTCCAGGCGGAAGCCGTCGGCGGCGGGCAGTGTTTCGACTTCGAAAGGAATGACGCCGGGGATACCGCGCTTGACCGAGAGCGGCAGGGTGCCGCCGGCGGGGGCGTGGTTGGAATAGCTGGTCTCGATCGCGCCCTTCTCGCCGACGATCAGCGCTTTGCGGTGGAATGCGCCGGACATCGAGCAACTGATCTGCGCGATCGTCCCCGAGGCGAACTCCAGCGTCGCCGCCACGGTCTGATCGACGCCCGACTTCGCCCAGCGCGCGGCGGCGAAGGCACGCACCGGCCGCTCACCCGCGGCGATCCGCACGAGGCTCATCGCGTAGGTGCCGGCATCGAGCAGCGCGCCACCGCCGCGCGAGGGGATCAGGCGGATGTTGCTCGCGTCGCCCAGCGGCTCGCCATCCGGCGAGAGCAGGCCGAAGCCGAACGCGGCATGAATGGTCTGCACGCGCCCGATCGCGCCCTCCAGCAGCAGGCCACGCAGCCGCTCGGTCTGCGGCTGCGCCATGTAGGGATAGGCCTCGACCAGGTGCACGCCGTGCTTGCGGGCCGCGGCGAACATGGCGTGCGCCTCGCCGGCGGAAACGGCGAGGGGTTTCTCGCAGAGCACGTGCTTGCCGGCCTCGGCGGCGCGGATCGCCCAGGTCGCATGCATGTCGTTGGGCAGCGGGATGTAGACCGCCTCGATGCCGGGGTCGGCAAGCAGCGCCTCATAGCTGGCGTGGTGGTGGGGGATGCCGTTCTCGGCCGCGAACGCCGCCGCCTTGGCGCCGTCGCGCGAGGCAACACAGGCGATGGAGATCAGCTCGGAGCCGGCGCACCCACGGATGAAGTCGCGCGCGATATTCGCCGCCGAGAGGATGCCGAGGCGCAGTTTCTGGTTTGTCATCCGCGGAACATGGCGCGGGGCGCGGTGGGCGACAAGCCCTGAACAACATGCCCGCGCCGGTTCCCCGACGCGGGCATGCGATCAGCCGAGCGACGCCCGGATGCTTAGACGGAGTAATACATCTCGAACTCGACCGGGTGCGGCGTGTGCTCGAACTTGAACACCTCGGTCCATTTCAGTTCGATGTAGCTTTCGATCTGATCCCTGGTGAACACGTCGCCGGCGAGCAGGAAGGCGTGGTCCGCCTCCAGCGCGCCGATCGCCTCGCGCAGCGAGCCGCAGACGGTGGGGATGCCCTTCAGCTCCTCCGGCGGCAGGTCGTAGAGGTCCTTGTCCATCGGGTCGCCGGGATGGATCTTGTTCTTGATCCCGTCGAGGCCGGCCATCAGCATCGCCGAAAAGGCGAGGTAGGGGTTGGCCGCCGCGTCCGGGAAGCGCACCTCGACGCGCTTGGCCTTCGGGCTCGTCGCGTAGGGAATGCGGCAGGACGCCGAGCGGTTCCGCGCCGAGTAGGCGAGCAGCACCGGCGCCTCGAAGCCGGGGATCAGGCGCTTGTAGCTGTTGGTCGCGGGGTTGGTGAAGGCATTCAGCGCCTTGGCGTGCTTGATGATGCCGCCGATGTAGTAGAGTGCCGTCTCCGACAGATCGGCGTAGCCCGAGCCCGCGAACAGCGGCTTGCCGGATTTCCAGATCGACTGGTGGCAGTGCATGCCGCTGCCGTTGTCGCCATAGACCGGCTTCGGCATGAAGGTCGCGGTCTTGCCGTAGCTGTGGGCGACGTTGTGGATGCAGTATTTATAGATCTGCATGTGGTCGGCCATCGTCACCAGCGTGTTGAACTTCATGCCGAGTTCGTGCTGGGACTGCGCCACCTCGTGGTGGTGCTTCTCGATGATCACGCCCATCTCGCCCATGGTTGAGAGCATCTCGGCGCGCAGGTCGCTCTCGCTGTCCACCGGCGGCACCGGGAAATAGCCGCCCTTGACCACCGGGCGATGGCCCATGTTGCCCTCGGGGTAGTCCTTGGTCGACGCCTCCGGCCCCTCCATGCTGTCGAGCTGGAACATGCCGTAATTGCCGCCGGTGCCGAAGCGCACGCTGTCGAACACGAAGAACTCCGCCTCCGGCCCGAACATGATGGTGTCGCCGATGCCCGACGACTTCACATAAGCCTCGGCCTTCTTGGCGGTGCTGCGCGGGTCGCGGCCATAGGGCTGGCCGGTGGAGGGCTCGACGATGTCGCAGAACAGGATCAGCGAGGGCTTCGCCGCAAACGGGTCCATGCAGGCGTTCGTCGCGTCCGGCATCAGAATCATGTCGGACTCGTTGATCGCCTTCCAGCCGGCGATCGAGGAGCCGTCGAACATGATGCCGTCAACGAACGCTTCGGCATCGATGGTCGAGACGTGCTGGGCGGTGTGCTGCCACTTGCCGCGCGGGTCGGTGAAGCGCAGGTCGACATACTCGACCGCGTTCTCCTTGATCATCGCCAGGACCTTGTCCACGGGGGACTTGCCGGCGCCGGATTTCGCCGTGGCGGCTTCGGGCTTCTTCGCCATGAATACTCCTTATCGTTGGCGTTCGTTGTTGATGCGGGTCGGCCGAGCCGGCTGCCGCGAACCTGGTCAATCCTGCCGGCCGCGCACCACGCGGGCCGGGTCTGCGTTGTCGAGCCGTTCCTCAGATCGCATCATGGCCGCGCTCGCCGGTGCGGATGCGCACCACCTCCTCGACGGCGGTGACGAAGATCTTGCCGTCGCCGATGCGCCCGGTGCGTGCCGCGGCGATGATCGCCTCGACCGCCCGGTCCACGATGTCGTCGTCGCAGACGACCTCGATCTTCACCTTGGGCAGGAAATCCACGACGTATTCGGCGCCGCGGTACAGCTCGGTATGGCCCTTCTGCCGCCCGAACCCCTTGGCCTCCACCACCGTGATCCCCTGCAAGCCAACCTCGTGCAGCGCCTCCTTCACCTCGTCCAGCTTGAACGGCTTGATAACCGCCTCGATCTTCTTCATGCGCGCACGGCCCGGCGAACCGGGCCCCTCCCTGCGTTGCGGAAAGCCGCGAGCCCGTTGGGTGGGCGAGCGGCGATCGAGGTTTGCATGTCGCGTGCCACGCGGCAATGTGGGGCACAAGGCTCGCATTGCCCCGTTTTTCAGCGCCCGTTCCGCCCGCCGGATGGACGCCGCATGGGCGGCGCTGCCTCAAATCCGGGCACGGTGCGCCGCCACGTCGTCCGTCCACGGGGCCAGTGTGGGGGGTTTGCCTTGCACCGGCCCGAATTCCATAATCCGCGAGCCGCGCAGCCCCGCGCGGGGAGGAAAGACTGTTGAAGCCAGCCAACATCCTGCTTTCCGGTATCGGCACCACCATCTTCACCGTGATGTCGGCGCTGGCGGCCAAGCATCAGGCCATCAATCTCGGCCAGGGCTTTCCCGACACCGAGGGTCCGGCCGACGTGCTCGAGGCCGCGGCCGCCGCCCTGATGGACGGGCGCAACCAGTACCCGCCGCTCACCGGCGTCGCGGAACTGCGCCAGGCCGTCGCCGGCGCCAACCGTCGTTTCTGGGGTCTGTCGGTCGATGCCGATCGCGAGGTGATCGTCACCTCCGGCGCCACCGAGGCGATCACCGCCTGCCTGATGGCGCTGCTCAACCCCGGCGACGAGGTGGTACTGATCGAGCCGCTCTACGACACCTATCTGCCGGTGGTGCGCATGCTCGGCGCGGTGCCGCGGCTGGTGCGCCTCGCGCCGCCGCGCTGGGAGCTGCCGCGCGGGGAACTCGCCGCCGCGTTCGGGCCGAAAACCAAGGCGATCCTGCTCAACACACCGATGAACCCGACCGGCAAGGTGTTCACCGCCGCCGAGATGGCGTTCATCGCCGACCTGTTGCAGCGTCACGATGCGTATGCGGTCTGCGACGAGGTCTATGAGCATCTCACCTTCGACGGCTGGCGGCATATTCCGCTGATGTCGCTGCCGGGCATGCGCGAGCGCAGTTTGCGCATCGGCAGCGCCGGCAAGACATTTTCCCTCACCGGCTGGAAAGTCGGCTACATCACCTGCGATGCCTCGCTCGCCGGCAATGTCGCGCGGGCGCACCAGAACCTCACCTTCACCACGCCCCCCAACCTGCAGCGTGCCGTCGCCGTGGGGCTGGCCAAGGACGATGCGTATTTCACCTCGCTCGCCGCCGACCTTCAGGCCAAGCGCGACGTGCTCGCGGACGGGCTCGCGGGGCTCGGCTTTCGGGTGCTGCCGACCCAGGGCAGCTATTTCATCAGCGCCGATTTCTCGCCGCTGGGTTTTGCCGGCGATGATGCCGCGTTCTGCCAGCACATCACCGAGCACGCGCGGGTGGCGGCGATTCCGGTTTCCGCCTTCTACGACGCGGCTGGCGACGGCACGGGCGGCGACGGCGCGGGCGGCGGCGACATTCCGCGTCATTACGCGCGCTTCGCCTTCTGCAAGCGCGAGGAGGTGCTGCGCGAGGCGCTGGCGCGGCTCGGGGCGTGGCTCGCCCGCGCGGAATTGACGCCGGCCGCGCGTTCGGCGTAGGAGCGCGCACCCTGTGGCGGACGTAGCTCAGCTGGTAGAGCGCCAGGTTGTGGTCTTGGATGTCGTGGGTTCGAGCCCCATCGTTCGCCCCAGGGTTTTTCCGTGGTGCGGTCATTCTGAACGTCAGCGCGGGTCGCGGCACCGGCCACGCATGGCGGTGACGCTGTTTCCGCCGAGCGCGCGCGCGGATGCGCGGCGCATCGTACTGGTGCGCGGCCTGCGCGCCATCGCCGACGGGTTCGCCGCCATTCTGCTGCCGGCCTCGATCCTGGCGCGCGGCGGCGGTGCGGCGGAGGTGGGCGCGCTCGCCACCGCCACGCTGCTGGGCTCGGCCTGTCTCACGCTGCTGATGCCGCGCGTCTTGGCGCGCCTCGGCACGCGCCGCACGCTGGTCGGGCTCGGCCTGCTGATGGCCGCGACCGGGCTGGGCTTCGCCTGGTTCGACGCTTTCCTGCCGCTGCTGCTGGTGGCCTTCGTCGGCACGCTCAACCCGTCGTCCGGCGATGTCAGCGGCTTCGTGCCGGTGGAGCATGCGCGCCTGGCGGTCGCGGTGGCCGATGGCGAGCGCACCGCGCTGTTCGCGCGCTACAGCCTCGCGGGCTCGCTGCTCGCGGCGTTCGGCGCGCTGCTCGCCGCCCTGCCGCAGCTTGCGGCGCGGCGCTTCGGGCTCGATCCGCTGGTGGCGATGCGCGCGATGTTTCTGGCCTATGCCGTGATCGGGCTCGCCGCAGCGTCACTCTACGCCGGCATCGAGGCCGGCACCGACACGGCGGCCGCCGTGGCACCGCTCGGTCCGTCGCGCCGGCGCGTGTGGGGCCTTGCGGCGCTGTTCTCGGTCGATGCGTTCGGCGGCGGGCTGTTCGTGCAGTCGCTGCTGGCGCTGTGGCTGCTGCGTCATGTCGGGCTGTCGCTGGCGGCGACCTCGGCGGTGTTTTTCGTGTCGGGGCTGCTGGCGGCGTTTTCCTACCTTGTCGCGGTGCCGCTGGCGCGCCGCGTCGGGCTGATCAACACCATGGTCTGGACGCATCTGCCCTCGAACCTCGCGGTGATGGCGATCCCGTTCGTCTCCAGCCCCGCCCTGGTGGTGGCACTCTGGCTGCTGCGCAGCGCGCTGTCGCAGATGGATGTGCCGACGCGCTCGTCCTATGTCATGGCGGTGGTCACGCCGGCGGAACGGGCAGCGGCCGCGAGTGCTACCGCGGTGCCGCGCAGCCTCGCCGCGGCGGTCGCGCCCTCGCTCGCCGGGCCGCTCTTCGCCGCTGGGTTCGCCTGGCCGCTGCTGGCGGGCGGCGCGCTGAAGGCCGTGTATGACCTGGCGCTGCTGGCCTCGTTCCGCCGCATACGCCCGCCCGAGGAGGCCTAACCGGCTGAGCCGGTGCCGGCGGGCATGTGTCTTGCAGGCCGCGTCCGGTGCCGACGCCGCTTCCGATGCGGCACGGAGGCGTGCTTAGCTGTCATCGAGTTGAACAACAGGGGGGCTATCATGACCGACGCATCCCGCCGCGGGCTCGCGGCTGCATCGCTGGCGACCGCCGGCGCGCTGTTTCTCGGCGCCGGCACCGCGGAGGCGGCATCCGGGCAGAGCACGTTCGATCGCGTGCGCAGCTCCAAGGTTCTGCGCATCGGCGTGGTGCCGGGCGCGCTGCCCTATTTCAACAAAAGCCTCGCCACCGGCAAATGGTCCGGTGCCGCGATCGCCATGGCCGCTGATTTCGCCAAGGTGTTCCAGGCCCGCGTGCGCTATGTCGAGACCACCTGGGGCAACGCCGTGCTCGACCTCCAGGCCAACAAGATCGACCTCGCCTTCGCGCTCAACCCGACGCCGGAACGGGCGCTGTCCATCACCTTCGCGCACCCGATGCTGATCCACCCGTTCGGCTGCGTGGCCACGCCCGGCTACAACCCCGGCGCCTGGACCTGGCCCGCGCTCGACAAGCCCGATGTGCGCATCGCCGTCGATCTCGGTTCGCTGCACGAGGTGCTGGCGCGGCGCTACTGCCCGAAGGCGAAGATCACCGCCTACAAGGAGGAAACCGAGGGCCTGCTGGCGCTGCAATCCGGGCGCGTCGACGTCATCATCCTCGCGGCGATGCTGGGGATTGCCGCGATCGGCCGCAACCCGTCGCTGGGATCGTTCCATATCCTCAACGACCCCTTCGTCGCCCTGCCAAGCAACCTGGGCGTCCAGCGCGAGCCCGATACGCGCTTCCTCCAGGTCGCCAACGCCTGGCTCGACTATAATCGCGGCCTCGGCAACATCCGCCAGTGGATGATCGAGGGGCTGATCGCCGGCGGCGCCAAGCCGTCGCAGATTCCCTCCGACCTGACGTTCTGAGGCGTCTGCGGCCGGCCCCGGACAACGCGCGGGCGCCGGCCGCACGCAGCCATGGCAGTCTATCACTGGGACTTCACGGTCGTCACCCGCTACGCGCCGCTGCTGCTGCGCGGCGCGGAGGTGACGCTGATCTACACCTTCGGCTCGATCGCGCTGGGTCTGCTGATCGGGCTCGTGGTGGCGCTCGCGCGGCTGTCCGGCTGGCGTCTGCTCAACATCCCGCTGATCGCCATCACCGAGTTCTTCCGATGTATGCCGCTGCTGGTGCTGATCATCTGGTTTTACTACGCCCTGCCGGTGCTTGCCGGCCTGCAGATGCGCGCCACCGTCGCGGCGATGCTGGTGCTCGCCCTCTACACCGCTGCCTTCTACGCCGAGATCTTCCGTGGCGGCGTGGTCTCGATCGAGCGCGGGCAGTGGGACGCGGCACGCGCACTCGGCCTCTCGCGCTGGACCATGATGCGTCGCGTCATCCTGCCCCAGGCGGTGCGGCGCATGGTCGCGCCGTTCATGAACCAGTCGATCATCCAGCTGAAGAACACCTCGCTGGTGTCGACCATCGCCGTGCCGGACCTGCTCTATCAGGGCCAGCTCATCACCGCGAACACCTATCGCCCGCTCGAGGTCTATACCGCGGTGGCGGCGATCTACTTCCTGCTGCTGTTTCCCACCACGCTGCTGGCCCAGGCCTATGAGCGGCGGCTGGCCAAAGGGTAGGCGGACACGCTAAGCGCTGCCGGGTGACCCAGGCGACCGACCTCTTCTTGTATGCGCTGGTGGCCATCACCGTGATCGTCGATCCGGCGGGCACGGCGGTGATGTTCATCGGCCTCACGCCGCATGACACCGCGGCCGAGCGCGCCAGCCAGGCGCGGCGCGCCTGCTTCGTCGCGTTCCTGGTGCTGGCGCTGTTCGGCGTCGGCGGCGACCTGCTGCTCTCTCGCCTCGGCATCTCGCTCGCGGCGATGAAGGTGGGCGGCGGCATCCTGCTGTTCCTCACCGCCGCCGACATGGTCACCGCCAGGGGCGTGCTGCGCGCGACCAGCGAGGAGCGTGAGGCCGCGATCCGCACCGAGGACGATATCGCGATCTTCCCGCTCGCCATCCCCTATCTGGCGGGGCCGGGGGCGATGACGACGATGGTGGTGCTGCATGCGCGCGCCGCCGGCAACGCGCTGGCGGTCGCGGCGATCGAGCTGGCGCTGGTGGTGGTGCTGGGCGGCACGCTGGTGACGCTGCTGCTGGCGCGGCAGGTGGCGCGGCTGCTGGGGGTCGCCGGGGCGAGCGTGGTCGGGCGCGTGCTCGGCGTGCTGCTGGCCGGCTTCGCGGCGCAGATGGTGCTGGACGGGGTACGGCAAGGCTGGGGTCTCTAGCTGCGGTATCCCATTACCGCATGCCGAAACCCTTGACGCGGCGATGCTTCGCCGCCATAAGCCGCCGCGATTTGCACGGGACAGGATCGATGAAAACCACCATTTCACTGAAGCCCACGGAGGTCCAGCGCGACTGGGTGCTGATCGACGCCGAGGGCCTGGTGCTCGGCAGGCTCGCCTCGATCGTCGCCAACCGGCTGCGCGGCAAGCACAAGCCGCAATTCACCCCGCACGTCGATTGCGGCGACGAGATCGTGATCGTCAACGCCGCCAAGGTGGCTGTCACCGGTCGCAAGGCGGAACAATCCGTCTTCTACTGGCACACCGGCTATGCCGGCGGCATCAAGGGGGCCTCGGTCGCCGAGCGCCTCGCCTCCAAGCATCCGGAGCAGGTGATCGAGAAGGCGGTGGAGCGGATGATCACCCGCGGGCCGCTCCAGCGTAAACAGATGAAGCATCTGCACGTCTATGCCGGCACCGAACACCCGCATGGCGGCCAGACGCCGAAGCCGCTCGATATCGCGGCACTGAACCGCAAGAACCGGAGGGGCTGACGCATGTCCGCAACCCAGAGCCGCACGCTCGCCGATCTCAAGGACCTCGCGGTCGCGTCCGCTCAGCAGGTCGAGGCCGCGCCGAAGCGCGAGCCGAAGCGTGACGAGCAGGGCCGCGCCTACGCCACCGGCCGGCGCAAGAACGCCATTGCCCGCGTGTGGGTGAAGCCCGGCAAGGGCGAGATCACCGTCAACGGCCGCAAGGTCGGGCAGTATTTCGCCCGCCCGGTGCTGCGGATGATCATCACCCAGCCGTTCCTGGTCGCCGATCGCTACAACCAGTTCGATGTCAACTGCACGGTCGTTGGCGGCGGGCTCTCGGGCCAGGCGGGCGCGGTGCGCCATGGCATCTCGCGCGCGCTGACCAACTATGAGCCGGAGCTGCGCGGTATCCTCAAGGCCGCCGGCTTCCTCACCCGCGACAGCCGCGCGGTGGAGCGCAAGAAGTACGGCCGCGCCAAGGCGCGACGCAGCTTCCAGTTCAGCAAGCGCTGATCCGCGCCCGCAGCAAGGGCATCCACGCATCAGGCGAGGGGCGGGTCGGCAGGCCCGCCCCTTGTTCTTTAAGCCGCGCGGCGTGACCATCCGCCCGAGAGGAAGCCAGCATGAGCCAATCCCCCGACCGGATTCCCAGCATCTTCATCGACGGCGAGGCCGGCACCACCGGCCTCGGCATCCGTGAGCGCCTGGCGGGAATGAAGGTCAGCGTGAAATCCCTGCCCGAGGCGCTACGCAAGGACGCGGCGGCGCGCCGCGACATCATGGCGGCGGTGGATCTCGTGGTGCTGTGCCTGCCCGACGCGGCGGCGCGGGAGAGCGTGGCGCTGGCCGCCGAGCTTGGCGGCCGGGCGCCGAAAATCCTCGATGCCAGCACGGCGCATCGCGTCGCCGAGGGCTGGGTCTATGGCTTTGCGGAAATGGCATCGGGCCAGGCAAGCGCCATCGCCGCGGCGCGCCACGTCGCCAACCCCGGCTGCTACCCCACGGGCGGCATCGCGCTGCTGCGCCCGCTGGTCGAGGCCGGGTTGCTGGCGGCGGACCATGCGGTCACCGTCAACGCCGTCAGCGGCTATTCCGGCGGCGGCAAGGCGATGATCGCGGCGCATGACGCGACAGGCGGGCCGGCCTTCAACCTCTACGGCATGGCACTCGAGCACAAGCACGTGCCGGAACTGCAGAAATACGCCGGGCTCACGCGCCGCCCGATCTTCGTCCCCTCGGTGGCGCATCTGCGCCAGGGCATGATCGTCTCGGTGCCGCTGCATCTCGACACGCTGCCGGGCCGGCCCCGCGCGGCGGATCTGCATGAATGCCTGGCACGGTTCTACGCCGGTGCGGCGCAGGTGGCGGTGGCGCCGGGCCACGCCGATCTCGACATCGCGGAGCTGGTCGGCACCGACCGCATGATCCTGCGTGTGCACGGCAACGAGGCACAGCGTCAGGCGGTACTCACGGCGAGCCTCGACAATCTCGGCAAGGGTGCGTCCGGTGCCGCTGTGCAGAACATCGCGCTGATGCTCGGCCTCGCGGCGCATGCCCCGGCCGCCGCCGCGACCCTCGAAACCACCGATGCCTGACGGCGCCCAACCGGCCATGACCGGCCCGCTCTACGCGCTGGGCGAGCGCCGGCCGCTTGTGGCGGCCGATGCCTTCATCGCCCCCACCGCCGCGGTGATCGGCGACGTCGAGATCGGATCGCAATCGGGCGTTTGGTTCGCCTGCGTGCTGCGCGGCGACACCTGCGCCATCCGCGTCGGCGCCCGCACCAACATCCAGGACGGCACCATCGTGCACGTCAACGGCACCGACATGCCGACGCTGATCGGCGATGACGTCACCATTGGCCACGCGGCGATCCTGCATGCGTGCACGCTGCTGGACCGCGCCTTCGTCGGCATGGGGGCGACCGTGCTCGACGGCGCGGTGATCGAGGAGGGCGGCGTGCTCGCGGCGGGCGCCCTGCTGACGCCGGGTAAGCGCATCGGCCGCCTGGAGCTATGGCAGGGCTCGCCGGCGCGCCTCGCGCGTGTGCTGAGCGAGGAGGAGCGGGCGCGCTTCGATACCAATGCCGTGCATTACGTTGAGCGCGCCGCCGAGTTTCGTGCCATGCTGCGGGGCCTCTGAGCGGCAGCGATGCGCGCGCGGGCGTTCGCGGCCTTGCTGCTGCTCGGCGCCTGCACCCTGCCAACGCCGCCCGACACCGCGGTCGTCGCCGGCAACATCAACACCCAGACGCCGATCCTGGAGCCGGCGCATGCGCTCGACTTCGCGGCCTGGGCGCTGGCCGTGCCATCGCGTACGCGCGACAACGCGATCAGCGGCAGCTACGCGATCGCAGCACTCGACTATCTCGCGGGGGATGTCGCGACCAGCGCGCGCTTCACCGGCATCGATCCGCTGATGGTACAGCGGCTGCTCGCCGGGCGGCGTGAGGCGCGGCGCGCGCTCGCCGTCGCGCCGGGTGCCAGTTCGACGCAGGTGGTGGGCGACCTGCTTGCCGCCTATCAGGCGCTGGCGAGGCACGATGTGGCGGCGGCGCGCGCGGCGCTGCCGGCCGACGTGTTCACGCTCGGGCCCGACCGGACGATCCTGACCCTCGCCAACCTGCCGCCACTGCCGGTTGCCGCCGGCGCGCTCTCGGCGATTGCCGCACAGTATGACGGGCCGGGGGCTGACTGCCCGTTCTGTCTCTGACGCGCCGCCGCTTGCCCGCGGTGGGGCGCGTCACCAGAGCGATATCCGACCGGATGGAATCATCCCGCCGGATTTCCTGCTCCGACAAACCCGGTGTTTGGAGCAACTTATGGTCCGCCCCATTGACCGCCTCGGTTCAAATGGGTCGAACGTTGCTCTAAGCAGCCGGCGACGGCCCGCGCGCCGCGACATCAGCAACGGAGAGTCCGCCATGAAGCAACACATCATCCGCGTGCATCCCTCAAAGGACCGGCTGCCGCGCGAGGAGCAACTCGCCTGGGCGGTGGCGCAGGTCGCGGCCGACCGTGTCGCGGTGCCGCGCGACGTGACCGAGATGATCATCAACCGCATCATCGACAACGCCGCGGTGGCGCTGGCGGCGATCAACCGCCACCCCGTGGTCTCGGCGCGCGACATGGCGCTGGCGCGGCCGCACAAGGGCGGGGCTGCGATCTTTGGCGCGAAGCAGGCGACGACGACACCGGAATGGGCGGCCTGGGCCAACGGCACCGCGGTGCGCGAGCTCGACATGCACGACACGTTTCTCGCCGCCGACTACTCGCATCCCGGCGACAACATCCCGCCCATCCTCGCCGTGGCGCAGACGCGCGGAAGCTCGGGCCGCGACCTCATCCGCGGCATCGCCACCGGCTATGAGATCCAGATCGCGCTGGTGCGCGCGATCTGCCTGCACGAACACAAGATCGACCATATCGGCCATCTCTGCCCGGCGCAGGCCGCCGGCATCGGCACGCTGCTGCGCCTGAAGCCCGAGATCATCTACCAGGCGGTGCAGCAGGCGGTGCATGTCAGCTTCACCACCCGCCAGTCCCGCAAGGGCGAGATCAGCTCGTGGAAAGCCTATGCGCCGGCGCATGCCGGCAAGCTCGCGGTCGAGGCGGTCGATCGGGTGATGCGCGGGGAGGGTGCGCCGAGCCCGATCTGGGAGGGCGAGGATTCCGTGATCGCCTGGATGCTCGACGGGCCGGAGGCGGAATACCGCGTGGCGCTGCCCGAGCCAGGCGAGGCGAAGCGCGCGATCATGGATAGTTTCACCAAGGAGCACAGCGCCGAATACCAGAGCCAGGCGCTGATCGACCTCGCGTTCCGCATGCGCGAGAAGATCGGTGATCTCGGTCAGGTCGAAAAAATCGTCCTGCACACCTCGCATCATACACATTACGTCATCGGCACCGGCGCCAATGATCCGCAGAAGATGGACCCCACCGCCAGCCGCGAGACGCTCGATCACTCGATCATGTACATCCTCGCCGTGGCGCTCGAGGACGGGCGCTGGCATCACGTCGACAGCTACACGAGAAAGCGCGCGACACGCCCCTCCACCGTCCGCCTCTGGCACAGCATCGAGACGCGCGAGGACGCGGAATGGACGCGACGCTATCACGCAAAGGACCCGCAGCAGCTCGCCTTTGGCGGGCGGATCGAGGTCACGCTGCGCAACGGCGAGCGCATCATCGACGAAATGGCGGTCGCGAACGCGCATCCTCTGGGCGCGAAACCCTTCGTGCGCGCGGACTACATCGCGAAATTCCGCACGCTGACCGACGGCATCGTGCCGACGCGCGAAGCGAATCGGTTTCTCGAAACGGTGCAGTCGCTGGCGGAACTGCCCGCCGGCGCACTCGGCGGCCTCAATGTCGCCACACCGGCGGCAAATCTGGCGAAGGGTCGTCCGGGACTTCTGTGATCGCGGATGGTTCGAGAATTCTCTTGACGCAGCCTCAAAAATCTTGGAGGTAGCGCGCGCCGCGGCGATGCGATGCCGTGTCGCCGCGGTGTTGCGCCGATGGGGCGCGTCGAAAAATTCCATTCATGAGCGCGCCGGTGATGCGTGTTTTCGTTGACACGCGCGCGGCGTTAGGCGGATAGCGGCTTCAGCGCAGCTCGCTCCGATTCGCACCGTGGCAATTTCGTTTTGCGTTGCGAGCGTCCCGGGGGAGTTGCGTGCACAGGGAAGGTACGGTCGATGGGCCGCAGTCTTGTCCGGATCGAGCGCAGTGCACCGCTGGTCAGCACCGGAGAGAGCTTTGCCCGCCGCCCGCCGGTTGCCGCGCGCCGCATCGTTGCGAAGTGTAACGGTGTGAAGGTGGCGGAGGCCGGTGCACGCCGGACGGAAACGGTTCGTCTTTGGGCTCGGCGCGTCCGGCCCGGGACGGCTTCTCCGGTTCGTGGTCCAGGTCGCGATGCATTCCTGCTCGCGACGGGGTCCGTCACTTCCGCCGGCCCTCACCACCACGGCACATCACAAGGAGTCCACTGACGTGTCCAAGGACGAAGAGAAACTGAGCGGCCCCGCGCTGCTCGCGATGAAGGCGGCCCCCAAGAAGGCCGCCGCGAAGAAGCCCGCCGCCAAGAAGGCCCCGGCGAAAAAGCCGGCGGCGAAAAAGGCGGCGAAGCTTGCGGTCGCCAAGGCGCCGGCCAAGAAGGCCGCCGCGAAGAAGCCCGCCGCCAAGAAGGCCCCGGCGAAAAAGCCGGCGGCGAAAAAGGCCGCGGTGAAGAAGCCTGCCGCCAAGAAGGCCGCCGCCCCCAAGAAGGCTGCCGCCAAGAAGCCGGCCGCGAAAAAGGCAGCGGCCCCGAAGAAGGCCGCCGCCAAGAAGCCGGCCGCCAAGCGCGCCGCGCCGAAGAAGGCCGCTGCTCCCGCGCCGGCACCGATGGGCTGATCCAGCCTCCGGCGTACGAAGCGTGGCGGGCGCTCCAACCGGGGCGCCCGCTTTTCGTTTGGCGATCGTGTCGCTGGCAGATACGGCCGAAAGAACGAGGAGTTCGCCCTTATCCCATGATTTCGCGTGGGCGGCGGAGGGCTCCGTCGGCCGCCAGGACTACATGATTCCGGTCTTCTCGAACACCGCGGCCGTGCGTTCGCCGCGCAGGATCATCTGTCGCACGTCGTCCTCCCCGGCGACCTTCGCCACCGCCAAGCGCACGATCTCCGTCGCATGGTCCCGGGGGATCACCAGCACGCCGTCGATATCGCCCACGATCACGTCACCGGGGGCGACGCGGGTGCCGTTGCGGAATGCGATCGTACAACGGAAGTCGATCACCCGCCCGCGCAACCGCTGGTCCTGCGCGTAGGCGCCGGCGGAAAACACCGGGAAGCTCATCGCGCGGATCTCGCGGGTGTCGCGGTGGAAACCGTCCAGCACGGCACCGGCCGCGCCCAGCGCGTGCGCACGGGTGCTCATGAGCCCGCCCCACAGCGCGTAGGTCGGGGACGCGCCGGTGCAGATATAGACTTCCCCGTTGCGTAACTCGTCCAAGGCGCGGAACATCAGGCCGAAGGAATTCGCTTCGCCGGTATGGGCGATGCTCTCGCCGTAGCAATCAGCCTCCAGCACCGGCATGGCGCGCCCGACCAGCACGGCGTCGGGATCGAGGCCACGGATCTCGGGCGGCAGGAACTGCTGGGTGAGGCCGTTCGCATCCATCACGTCGCCGATCGCCGCGGTGAAGAGTTTGTCGCGGATGGTCGCGAACAGGGTGGCGTCCTGGTCCATGCCGGTTTCCTTCCTCGCTATCGGGCGGGATTCGCCGGGTTTTCCGGATGGGCGGCCTGCCCACCCAGGTCTCCTGGCGGAACCGCCCGGTTTCATTCAATCCATAGGCGTCAGCCGAACGTCCCGGGCAGGTCCTTGCCCTGTGCCTGGGTCGCCGAGCAGGACCTCGACCTGCGCCTGCGTCAGAGCGCGCGGATCGGCCCCGCGCAGCAGCAGCGCGAGCTTCGCCGCTTCCTCCAGTTCCTCGGCCGCGGCCACCGCGTCGCGCAGCGTGGCGGCGGAAACCACCGGGCCGTGATTGGCCAGCAGCACCGCGCTCGCCTCTCCGGCGGCGGTGGCGATCGCCGCTTCCATCGCCGGATCGCCAGGCCGGAAATACGCAATCACCGGCAGCGTCCTACCGATGCGCATGACAAAATACGGCGTCAACGGCGGGATCGGGTGAAGCTCGCCGGGTGCGGCGAGGCAGGCGATCGCGGTGGCCATGGTTGAATGCAGATGAACGACCGCACCGACCCGAGCGCGCGCCTGATAGAAGGCGCGGTGCATGAACACCTCCTTCGACGGCTTGTCGCCGGCAACATGCTCGAACCCGGCATCGAGTTTGGCGAGCCGCGCGGGGTCGAGCGTGCCAAGCGAGGCGTTCGTGGGGGTGATGAGAAAACCATCATCGAGCCGCACGCTGATATTGCCCGCGGTGCCGACCGCGTAGCCGCGCGCGAACAGGCTGCGCCCCGCCTCGACCATCGCATCGCGCAGGGCCGCCTCGTTCATGCCGCCTCGAACGCCTCGGCGAAGAACGCGGGCCCGCCGAAATTGCCGGATTTCAGCGCGAGCTTCAGTCCCCCATCGCGCGCGCCATGGGCGTCGCGCATTTCCACCAGGGTCCACGGCACGCCCGGCGCGATCTCGCGCCCGATGCGCAGCCGCCGCACGCCGAGGTGCTGGACCACGGCGCCCGAGGTCTCGCCACCGGCCACCACCAGCCGGCGCACACCGGACGCGACCAGGCCCTCGGCGATGCGCGCCAGCGCCTCTTCGATCAGCGCGCCGGCTTCCGCGCGGCCCAGTGCTGCCTGCACCTCGGTCACGCGCTGGGGCGGAGCCGATGCCGCAACGACCACCGGGCGCTCGCCGAGTTGCGGGCGCGCCCAGGCGAGTGCCGCCTCCGCCATCGCCGCGGCGCTCCGGTGCGCCAGCGGATCGATCTCCAGCACCGGGAACATCGCCCTGGCATGCCCCACCTGCATCAGGGTCGCGCGCGAGCAGGACCCCGCGAGCACGGCCGCGTAGCCCGCCACCGGCGGCAGCTCCGTCGCGTCGCTTCCCTCAGTCAGCAAACCGGCACGGCGAAAATTATCCGCGAGCCCCATCGCCACGCCCGAGCCACCGGTGATCAGCGCGTGCCCGGCGGCGGCCTCGCCGATCGCCATCAGATCCTCGTCGCCTGCCGCATCGACGATGGCGAAGCGGCGGCCCTGCTCGGCCAACCGCGTCATCGCGTCGCGTATCGCGCCCGCGCCCCGGCGCACGGTCATGAACGGCACGAGCCCCACCGGCGCCGTCGTCTGGCGACCGAGCACGCGCACGAGATCAGCATCGCGCATCGGCGTCAGCGGATGGTTTTCCATGCCGCTTTCGTTCAGCGGCCGCGTGCCCACGAACAGATGCCCGGAATAGACGCTACGGCCATTGGCGGGGAAGGCGGGGCAGGCGAGCGCGAACCCGGCGTCGAGGTCGGCGAGCAGCGCCTCCGCGACCGGCCCGATATTGCCGGCATCCGTGCTGTCGAAGGTAGAACAGTACTTAAAAAAGAACTGCCGGCAGCCGACCTCGCGCAGCCAGGCCAGCGCGGCGCGGCTCTCGGCCACCGCCTGCGCCACGGGTGCGGTGCGCGACTTCAGCGCGACGACGACCGCATCCGCTTCGACCGTCTCGCCGGGGCGCGGCACGCCGATCATCTGCACCGCGCGCATGCCGCGGGCCGCCAGCATCGCCGCGATGTCGGTGGCCCCGGTGACATCATCCGCGATGACGCCGAGCAGCGGCGCACTCATGCAATCGCCGCGGCAAAGGCTTCGGCCTGGGCATGCCAGCCGCCGAGCGTCTGGCCGATCTTCCACGCGCTATCCGCCATCGTCCGGCGCAGCGGTACGTCGGCGATGACACGGCGCAGGCAGCGCGAGAGCATGTCCGAATCATCCGCGGCACTCACCGTGCCGGCATCGGCGGTGATCAGCGACGAAGCCGGCGCCGCATCGGTGGTAACCACCGGCAGCCCGTGGCGCAGCGCCTCGGCGATCGCCATGCCATAGCCCTCATAGCGTGTCGCCAGCGCGAAGACGTCAGACGCATCCCACAGCGCATCGAGATCGTCGTCCGCCACAGCGCCCGGGAACATCACCCGTCGCGCAATCCCGGCCTTCTCCGAGATCCGCCGTAGATAGGCGAGCTGCCCCGCCTCGCGCTCGGCGCCGGCGATCGTGAGCTCCCAGTCGAGGTCCTTGAGCCGGCCAAGCGCCTTCAACAGCACGTCATGGCCCTTGCGCACCGTCAGGTTGCCGACCGAGAGCACGCAGCAGGTGATTCGCCCTGAGCCGCGGCTGCGATGCGCGGCATCGACACCGGGGGCAATCGCGGTGATGCGCGCGGGCTCGGCGGCGAACTCCTCGGCCAGGCGCTTCGCCGTGGCCTCGCTGCTGGTGACGATGCGCGCGAGCCGCGGCAGCATGCCACGCTCGATCGCCCGCAGCGCCTCGCGCTCATCGGGCGGCGAACCGTTCTCCAGCGCCGTCGGGTGATGGATCAGCGCCACCGCGCGGCGCGCCACCAGCTCCGGCAGGTGCGGCGCAAAGGCGGGCAGGCCGAGCCCGTCGATCACCAGCCTCGCGTCGTGCCCGGTGCATGCCAGCAGCGCCGTCGCCGCGTCGAGCGCCGCCTGATCCGGCAGCGGATGTCGCCCGGCGAGGGAAGCGGCCTCCACGCCGTGGCCCGCGTCGCGCAGCCCCGCAATGATCCGCCGGTCATAGGCATAGCCCCCGGAGACATCGTCGAGCGATCCGGGAACGGCAAACACCACGCGCATCAGCGCGCGTCCTCGCGGGCGGCGATGGCGACGTCGAACATGATTTCCTCCTCATGACGTCTCGTCAGGCACGGCTTGCGTGCCACGCCCCGGCGAGGAGGGTGGCGCCGCGTGCTCTTAGGAGGGCTTGCCGAGCGGGTCCAGCGCAAGCGCCAGACAGGCGCGGGTGGTGCGCCATCCACGCATGGGTCGCGCTGGTCAGGCGGTGCGGGCGAGCGCGAGCGGCCGCGCCGTGCTTTGGCTGCCCACGCCATAACAGGCGGCGGGCGCCTCGCGGGCCAGCGCCGCGCGGGCGGCGTCGGCGACGAGGGCCAGCACCCGCGCCTGGGTGGCGATGCCGCGTTCGAGCAGACACTGGTTTGCCCGCGCCAGTTCCCCGAGGGCCGCGAGCCGTTCCGTATCCGGCCGTGGAGCCGTGGCGATCGCCGCCAGTGCCGCCTCCTTCGCCGCCACCATGCCGGCGGCGCGTGCCAGGTCGAGCCGTTCCAGCGCCTCGTTCTCCGCGCCGAGCACGCTTGCGAGGTGGTCCCAGGGATCGTTGATCATGACTTCATCGCTTTTTCCTGTGTCGCCATCAGCGCCGCCAGCACCGGGGCCGCGAGCCCCAGCCGGGGTATAGCGATATCCCCATGACTTTACACTCCAGGCAGCACCCCGTGTAGCTGGGCGACGGTGGCGGTCGCCGCAGTGGTCGTTACCCCCGATCGCGACGGGCCGTCGATAGGGGTCGCATCATT
>JAJXXT010000032.1 GCA_021780935.1 Pseudomonadota bacterium | reverse complement strand
GCGCCGGCGCCACAGGGGCGTGGATTTGGGGTTCTAATGCCCGACCGGGGCCTATATATTGTTTGACCGTGACTCCGCGCGGGCCGGAGAAAGGGAGTCCGGCCCGACGGTCCGGTCCGAGGATGAGGGGGGTAGGACGTGCTCGACGCCGTGCAGATGAAGGGACGCTTCCTGGTTCACGTGGACCGGTCGCGGGACACGCTGATCACCGATTTCGGCCGCGCCACCCTGACCGACCGCTACCTGATGCCGGGCGAATCGTTCCAGGATCTGTTCGCCCGCGTCGCCTCCTATTACGGAGACGATCAGGCGCACGCGCAGCGGCTCTACGACTACATGAGCCGGTTCTGGTTCATGCCCGCCACCCCGGTGCTGTCCAACGGCGGCACCGAGCGCGGCCTGCCGATCTCCTGCTTCCTCAACGAAGCCTCGGACAGTCTCGACGGCATCGTCGGGCTCTGGAACGAGAATGTCTGGCTCGCCTCCAAGGGCGGCGGCATCGGCTCCTACTGGGGCAATCTGCGCTCGATCGGCGAGCGGGTGGGCGCGGTCGGCAAGACCTCGGGCGTGATCCCGTTCATCCGGGTGATGGACAGCCTGACGCTCGCCATCTCGCAAGGCTCGCTGCGGCGCGGCTCGGCGGCGGTCTATCTGCCGGTCTGGCATCCCGAGATCGAGGAATTCGTCGAGATGCGCCGCCCAACGGGCGGCGATCCGAATCGCAAGGCGCTCAACCTGCATCACGGCATCCTGGTGCCGGACGATTTCATGCGCGCGGTGGAGGCCGACGAGCTGTGGCCGCTGCTCTCGCCCAAGGACAAGTCGGTGATCCGCTCGATCCCGGCGCGCGCGCTGTGGATTCGCATCCTGACCGCGCGGATCGAGACCGGGGAGCCGTACCTGATTTTCTCCGACCACGTGAGCCGGGCCCAGCCGCAGCATCACAAGCTGGCCGGGCTCGAGGTCAAGACCTCGAACCTGTGCAGCGAGATCACCCTGCCGACCGGCCTCGACCAGCACGGGATGCAGCGCACCGCGGTTTGCTGCCTCGCCTCGCTCAACCTGGAATACTGGTTCGAGTGGGAGCGCGACCCCCGCTTCATCGAGGACGTGATGCGGTTCCTCGACAACGTCCTGCAGGATTTCATCGACCGCGCGCCGCCGGGGATGGAACGCGCCCGCTATTCGGCGATGCGGGAACGTTCGGTGGGGCTCGGGGTGATGGGGTTCCATTCCTTCCTGCAATCGCAACTGGTGCCGTTCGAGGGCGTGGTGGCGAAGGTCTGGAACAAGCGCATGTTCCGCCATATCCGCGCGGCGGCCGACGCCGCCTCGGTGCTGCTGGCCGAGGAGCGCGGCGCCTGCCCGGACGCGAAGGAATGGGGGGTGGCGGAGCGCTTCAGCCACAAGCTGTCGATCGCGCCGACCGCCTCGATCTCCATCATCGCCGGCAATTCGAGTCCGGGGATCGAGCCGATCGCGGCCAATGTCTTCCTCCAGAAGACGCTGTCGGGCAGCTTCACCGTGCGCAACCGCCATCTGCAGAAGCTGCTCGCCGAGCGCGGGATGGATACGGATGCGATCTGGTCGCGGATCACCCTGGACCAGGGCAGCGTGCAGCGGCTGGACGGGCTGACCGAGGCGGAGAAGGCGGTGTTCAAGACCGCGTTCGAGCTGGATCAGCGCTGGGTGGTGGAACACGCCGCCGACCGCGCGCCGTCGATCTGCCAGAGCCAGTCGGTGAACGTCTTTCTGCCGGCCAACGTCCATAAGCGCGATCTGCACCAGATCCACATGATGGCGTGGAAGAAGGGGGTGAAGTCGCTCTATTATTGCCGGTCGTTGTCGATCCAGCGGGCGGACGCGGTGAGCGAGAAGGCGGTGGCCGGGCCGCTGGCGGCGGTGGAGAGGGAACCCGAATTGCCGCTGGCGGCGGGCGGGGCGCGGACGGATTACGAGGAGTGCCTGGCCTGCCAGTGAGGCGGCGGGCGGTCCCGGCCGCGCGCGGGGTCGTCGCTCCGACATAGGAATGTCCCCGGGGTGAGTGAGGCCCGGGTTTGGCCGGCGACGGGGTAAGGCACTCTTGCACGCCGCGACGATAGCCTCGTAGCTGTCCTACACCAGGGCGCAGAGCTTGTTGCCGCGAAGGTACTGCCAGACGTTCTCCATCGGGTTCAACTCCGGCGAATAGGGCGGCAACGCCAGCAGCGTGATATTATTGGGCACGCGCACTCTGACGCCGGCCTGGTGCCATCTGGCGCCGTCGCAGACCAGCACGGCGTGGGCACCTAGCGTGACCTGGGTGCTGATCTCTTTCAGATGTTCGTTCATCGCCCCGGTGTTGACGACGGGCATGATGAACGTGGCACCGATGGCGCGATCCGGGAAGATCGCTCCGAACAGGTAAGCGGAGTCATGGCGGTTGTCGCGCACCATCAATGGTCATGAGCCAATGGGAGCCCAGATATAGCTGTGCGTTCCCTTCTGACCAATTCTGTTGATCGCCTTCGGCGCCCAACCATCTTGAAACCAGATCTCGATCGGCGCGCCGGTCGCGGAACCGGGTAACGCGGTCCTTACCAGGCCGGCGAAGTTCTTTTATATGCCACCTCCGCCGCGACGTCCTTCTTCGAATGGTACGGCCGCGGTTGCAGGCGAGTCAGGCCGAATTGGCGCAGCCACGTGCCGATCGTGCTCTGTTACGTTGAACCGGCGGGCCACCTCCTGACGCAGATCCAGACAGCGCCACCGCATCATCTTATCCTTCTCCGGCTCGGGTCCCTTGATAGCCAGCGCCTTCAATGCGCCCCGCTGCTCCTCGCTCAGCACCGGCGTGAGGCGCGGTCTGGACAAGCCGATGCGAGAGTTCAGGTGTAGCTACATTGTAACCCGCAGTACGGTTTCGAGGTTGGCAGGCCGGATTCATTCCCCTCTTTTTGTGTCACAGGCATGTCGCGGTGGTTGATCTTCCAGCGTTTTGGTATCGCCCAATCGGCTTCGTGATCGCCGAGAATGCCCATAGTTTGGCTGTCGAGCGCATGCGAGCGAAGCTCGCATGCGATCCGGGATTTATAGAAGCAGAAGCTGACCGGATGGTTCGCTGTGACTTCGATGGTGTGCCATCGACGGATACTGATGCCATGATAAACGACGAAGACGAACGCGAAGAAGTGCGGATGCGGGAGGACGCTCGCGAACACTATCGCGTTATGTTACGACGTACCGAAAGTGACATGTGGGGTCTCGGTATTGCTGGGCTATTCCATCACTGGGAACGAGACACCAAGCATCTAGCCGCGTCGTATATCACAAAGCCTCCTACCACGCTGGAACGGATGAAATTCACTGAATTGTGCATTATGCTGGAGACGCTTGAGTTCGATATCAAACACTGTCGAGATTTTTCAGGTTTGGAGACGGTCCGCATGATATCGAACACCATAAAACATGGTGAGGGACCAGACTTTCGTGCTCTGACTGTCAAGCATCCGGAATTGGTCGCCGACTTCAAACCCTCGCGTTGGAAGAAGAATCCCCACCCCGACGACCTCCGGTTTACGGCTGGGGAGTTCGATACAGCGGCCACTGCTATTGGGGGAATATGGGAAGCGTTTGAGAAGGCGAGGCAACAAATTGCACCAACCAAATCTCGGTACAGCCACACGGGAGCATGACCGGATGGACGCTGAAAGGAAAATCAAAGAACGGTCTTCGGGTGCAAAAATGCGGCCACCTGCGGATGATGCAAGAGAGATAGGGAGCCGGAAGGGCCTCTACCATGCTGATTAATTGTCCCGAGTGCGAGCGCCAGATATCAGATCAGGCCGAAACATGTTGTCATTGTGGTTGCCCTCGCAACCCATTGGCTCAGAAGATTCGGCACTCAGATGAACCCAAACGTCACGCCGGTCGCCGTCGCTTTCTGATCGTGCTCGGCATAGTCGTGCTCCTGGGAGTGATTGGCTCCATGCTCCCCGGGGGCCAAGCGCCAGGGAATTATGGCCCCTCCTACATCGAGTGGCTTCGCGGGCAAGCCTCTGGCGGCCTTACCGAAGGGATCACTCCACAGCAATATGATGCGGCAGGAGCGATGATTCGATTGAATGGATATGACTGCCCAAACGTTGAATTGATGCAACGCTATGTGCTCGGAGGTGGATTCATTGCCTATTGTAAAGGAGGGCGCTATGAGTTCGATCTCACGAACAAAGGAGGAAAATGGTCCGTCACGGTACCCTGATTGTTCTCATCGGGACAGGTATGCCATTTCTCCAACACTCAACGGCAGTTTGGTGAGATAACGACCGCCGGTCATCCTCATATGGACACTGAGAATTTGTGAAAGGATGCCTGTCCGCCACCGAACCATTCGAAAACCCGAGTCACGAAAACAGGCATTCTTTCATAAGTTCGATGGTTTTTCGGGCGCTGACCGCCGCCTTGGCGGGAAGCCTGCGGTGGGGCCGTGGGGGCGCTCCTGCCATGGATGGGCTTCGCCCGGCTTGCCGCCCCCGGGGACCGGCAGGGTGGCCTGGGCAAGTTCGGCGGTAGGTGGCCGAGTCAAGCCCGGCCAGGACGGAGGGCGCGCGGTTTCGTCACCGCCTGCCTCACCCGCCCCGCAGCGCCCGCCAGACCCGCTCCGGCGTCGCCGGCATGTCGAGCCGCCGCACCCCGTCGCCGGCCAGCGCGTCGAGGATCGCGTTGATGACCGCCGGCGGGCTGCCCACCGCGCCCGCCTCGCCCGCGCCCTTCACCCCCAGCGGGTTGGTGGCGCAGGGGACTTCCACGAAATCCACCTCGATATCCGGCAGGTCGTCGGCGCGCGGCAGGGCGTAGTCGGTGAAGCTGCCCGACAGCAGCTGGCCGGACCCGGCCTCGTAGACCGTATGCTCCAGCACCGCCTGGCCGAACCCCTGGGTCACGCCCCCATGCACCTGGCCGCGCACGATCATCGGGTTGACCGCGCGGCCGACATCGTCGGTCACCTGATAGCGCAGCAGGCGGACGGTCCCGGTCTCGGGGTCCACCTCCACCTCGGCCATGTGGCAGCCGTTGGGGAAGGTGTGCGCTTTGATCTCGGCCACCTCGGCGGCATCCAGGCTGACCGCGGTCTGGCCGGCGGCGGCGCGGGCGCGCTGGGCGGCGGCGAGCGCCAGGATGTCGATCCCGCGATCGGTGCCGGCGATGGCGAAGCGCCCGTCGGCGAAGACGATATCGGCGGCGGCGGCCTCCAGCGTCTCGGCGGCGGCCTGCTTGCCCTTGTCGATCACGCTCTCGGTGGTCACCAGGATCGCCTGGCCCTCCGAGTAGAGGCTGCGCGCGCCGCCGGTGCCGCCGCCCACCGGGATGGCGTCGGTATCGCCCTGGCGGATGCGGATCTGCTCGGCGTCGATCCCGAGCTTGTCGGAGACCAGCTGGACATAGGCGGTCTCGTGACCCTGGCCGGTGGACTGGGTGCCGACGAAGACGTCCACCCCGCCATCCTCGGCGAAGCGGATCTCGGCCCGCTCGGTGGGATCGCCCCCGGTGGCTTCCAGGTAATACGCCATGCCGATGCCGCGCCGTGCCCCGGCCGCGGCGCGGCGGGCGGGGAAGCCGGACCAGTCGATGCGCGCGAGCGCGGTGTCCAGCACGCGGGGGAAATCGCCGCTGTCGTAGGTCTTGCCCACCGGGGTCGCGTGCGGCAGGTCCGCCGGGGTCAGCATGTTGCGGCGGCGGAAGGCGGCGCGGTCCTCGCCCAGGGCGCGGGCGGCGTGGTCCATCAGCCGCTCGACCAGGTAGTTGCTCTCCGGCCTGCCGGCGCCGCGATAGGCGTCCACCGGCACGGTATGGGTGAAGACGCCGGTCACCTCGGCATGGACCGCCTGGAACCGATAGACCGAGGCCAGCACGCCGGTGCCGGCATAGGTCGGGATATAGGGGGCGAAGGTCGAGAGATAGGCGCCCATGTTGGCGGTGTTGCGGGTGCGCAGCGCCAGCACCCGGCCGTCGGCGTCCAGCGCGACCTCGCCCAGGGTGACGTTGTCGCGGCCCTGGGTGTCGCAGACGAAGGCCTCCGACCGGTCGGCGGCCCATTTCACCGGCAGGCCCAGCTTGCGCGCCGCGTAGCAGGTCAGGACGTGCTCGGCGTAGAGAAAGAGCTTCATCCCGAAGCCGCCGCCGACATCGGGGGTGATGACGCGGAACCGGTCGGGCGGCAGGCCGAACAGCCCGCCGATCAGGTTCTTCACCAGCCACCCGCCCTGGGTGTTGGCATAGAGGGTGAAGCGGCCGGCGGCGGCGTCATACTCGGCCACCGCGGCGCGCGCTTCCATCGAGGAAACGACGATGCGGTTGTTCACCACCGTCTCGCTGACCACCCTGGCGGCGCGGGCGAAGAGCGCATCGGTGGCCGCGCGGTCGCCGATCTCCCAGCGGAAGACCTGGTTGGAGGGAAGATCGGGCCAGACGCGCGGGGCGTCGGCGGCGAGCGCGGCGGCCGGATCGACGCAGGCGGCGGTGGGGGAATAGGTGACGGCGATCGCCTCCGCCGCGTCGCGGGCGGCGCGGGGGCTATCGGCGACGATGAAGGCGACCGGGTCGCCCACATGGTGGACGGCCCCGCTGGCCAGGACCGGATGGGCGGGGGCGGCCATGCCGTCCACCGGGGCGGCGCAGGGCAGCGGGCCGATTCCGTCCGCTTCCAGATCGGCGGCGGTGTAGATCGCGCGCACCCCCGGCATGGCGGCGGCGGCTTTGGTGTCGATACTGTCGATGCGGGCGGCGGCGTGCGGGCTGCGCAGCACGAGCCCGTGGCGCATCCCCGGCAGCACGATGTCATCGGTGTAGCGGCCATGGCCCAGCAGCAGGCGCGGGTCCTCGACACGGCGGAC
>JAJXXT010000052.1 GCA_021780935.1 Pseudomonadota bacterium | reverse complement strand
GTGGCGGCCGAGCCCTGGGCCTGGGCCGCCACGCGCGCGCTGCCGCCCTCGACCGTGCCCTGCGTCACCGCTGAAGGGTTGCAGCCGCGTCCGGTGGTGCTGCGCGTCTTCCTGGTGCGGGGGGGCGGGCGGTGGCAGGCGTTGCCGGGTGGGCTCGCGCGCGTGCTCGACCCCGCGCAGGCGCTCGCGGGCAGCCTGCCCGCCGGGGGGGTCGCGAAGGATGTCTGGGTGCTGGCCGAGGATGGCGGCGACATCGTGGGACCGGCGGCAGCAACCGTCACCCGGCTGGCGATCCGCCGCCCCGCCGGCGACCTGCCGAGCCGCGCCGCGGACAACCTGTTCTGGCTCGGCCGCATGGTGGAACGGCTTGAGCGCGCGGCCCGGCTCGGTCGCGCGGCGCTGTCGCGGCTGGCGCGTGGCACCTTCGTGCTGCCGCGCGAGAGCGTGGAACTCGGCGTGCTGCTGCGCTGCCTGGTGGAGGCCGGGGTGCTGGCGCCGGACCAGGCGGCGGTGCCGATGATCGGCGAGGCCCTGCTCGCCGCGGCGCAGGAGGGCGGCGCGCTGCCCGCCCTGTTCGCCGAGGTGGCGCGCCTCACCGACAGCGTCCGCGACCGGCTCACCGGCGACATGTACGCAACCTTCACCCAGGCGCTGCGCGCCGCGCGGGGCGAGGCGGCTGCGGTGCGACGCAGCCTCGACGAGCTGTCGCACGCGCTGGTCGCGGTGCTGCGGTTTTCGACCGCGGTCGCCGGGGTCGCCGCCGAGAACATGGTGCGCGGCGGTGGCTGGATCTTTCTCGAACTCGGCCGGCGCCTGGAACGGGCGCACGCGGTCGTGGCGGAGGTCGGCTTCGCGCTCGACCTGCCGCCGCCGCGGGTCGAGGCGGGGCTGGCCCTGGTGCTCGAGCTCTGCGATTCCGCCATCACCTATCGGGCGCGCTATTTCGACGTGATGCAGCCCGCGCCGGTGCTCGACCTGGTGCTGGCCGACCAGGGCAACCCGCGCGGCTTCGCCTTCCAATGCGCCGCGATGCACGCGCTGCTCGATGAGCTGGCGGGGGAATCCGGCGTGCGCGAGGCGATGGCGGGCGCGGTCGCGGGCTTGCTGGCCCAGGCGGAGGCACTGGTCGGCCGCGTTGCCGCGGCCCCGGACGAGGCGGTTGCCGCCGCCGCCGCGGCCCCGGAACTCGCCGAGATCGCGGGCGCCGTGGCCGACCTGTCGGACCGCATCACACACCGCTACTTCGCGCTGCTGCCGCTGGTGCGCACGGTGGGCCTGTCCACCGAGGCGTCGGCGCTGCGCGGTGCCGCATGAAATACCGGCTGCGCCACGCGACGGAATACACCTACGCGACCCCCGTCGATCTCGCGAGCCATATGCTGCATCTCTCGCCGCGAACCTTGCCGTGGCAGAGCGTTGCCGGCACCCGCATCACCGTCACCCCGCAGCCGAGCCGGACCGTCCGGGCGCAAGACCATTTTGATAACGAGACGACATGGCTGTTTCTCGACCAGCCGCACGAGCGCTTCGAGGTGACGCTGGAGGCGGAGGTCGTGGTGGCTGCACCGAATTCGCCCGACGAGGCGGCCACCAAATCCTGGGAGGAGGTTGCCCGTCTTGCAGCCAGTGGCGGGGTCAGCGCCGACGCGTCGGAGTTTGTCTTCCCGAGCCCGCTCGTCGCCGCGGAGCCGGCGGCGCGCGCCTATGCCGAGCCCTGCTTCACGCCAGGCCGCCCGGTGTTTAGCGCCCTGCGCGAATTGACGGTACGGATACGCAACGATTTCGTCTTCCGCCCCGGCGTCACCGATATCAGCACGCCGGTCTCCACGGTGCTGGCGCGGCGGCAGGGCGTCTGCCAGGACTTCACGCACCTGATGATCGCAGCGCTGCGCGGCTTTGGCCTGCCGGCGCGCTACGTTTCGGGCTATCTGCGCACCCGCCCGCCGCCGGGCCAGCCGCGCCGGCGGGGCGCGGACCAGTCGCATGCCTGGGTCGGCTGCTGGCTCGGGCCAGAGCACGGCTGGATCGGCCTCGACCCCACCAACGATCTCGTGGTGGCCGACGAGCACGTGGTGCTTGCCTGGGGCCGGGACTACGGCGATATCAGCCCGATCCGCGGCGTGCTGCTCGGCGGCGGGAGGCACGAGGTGAAGGTCAGCGTCGATCTGGAACCGTTATAGACGCGCTTCACGCCTCCGCGCCGCGTCCCACGGCGTCCATCACCGCGCGCCAGGCGAACACGATGGCAGGGCCGAGCGTGATCCCCGGCGCGGGATAGGTGCCGCCCATGACGGAGTTCGCGTCGTTGCCGCAGGCGTAGAGACGCGGGATCGGTGATCCGTCCGCGCGCAGCACCCGCGCCCAGGCATCGGTCACCAGTCCCGCGGCCTGACCGATCTCGGCGGGATAGAGGCGCAGCGCATAGAATGGCGGGGTCGCGATCGGGCCGAGTGTCGCGTTGGGTGCATGCGCGGGGTCGCCGTTGACGCGGTGATAGGCGGTGCTGCCGCGGCCGAAATCGGGGTCGCTGCCCGCCGCCGCGTGCGCGCCCATGGTGGAGATCGTTGCCTCCAGCACCTCCGCGCGCATGCCGAGAGCTTCTGCCAGTGCTGCGATGCTCGCCGCCTTGACGAGGTAGCCGTCGCGCACAAAGGGCGAAACATCGCGCGTGCGCATCCGCACCATGCCGAGCCCGTAGCGTCGCACCGCCGGAGCGTCGGCGATGAGGTAGCACGGAATGCAGGGCGAGGTTCGGTTCGCCTCGAACATCGCGCGGGCGAAACGGTGATAGGAGGCCGATTCGTTGGTGAAACGTCGCCCGGTCTGGTCGACGCAGACCGTCCCCGGCTTCGATCGGTCCAGCACGAAATGCGGAAACACCGCCATGCTGCCATCGGGCCGGCGGCGGCGCGATACCGGCGCCCAGAACGCATCGTCGAGATTGTGCTCGCCGATGACCGCACCAAGCCCGAGGGCGAGATCCTGCAACGCGCCTTCCGCGCCCGGTGCCATCGGGCTGTGCTCGGGCAGCGGCGCGTGCAGCCGCGCCGCCCGGCGTGTCCCGTGCCGGCCAAACCCGCCCGAGGCCAGCACCACGCCAGCCGTGGCGGCCACCTGTCGCTCGGCACCGGCGCCGCGCAGCACCACGCCCGTGACACCATGCGCATCCGTCGTGAAACCCTCGGTCTGCGTCTCCAGCAGGATCGGCACATGGCAGGCTTCGAGTGAGGCGAGGAAGCGCCCGACCAGCGCGTTGCCCATCACCAGCCGGCTCGCACGCCGCCCTACCAGTCGGTCGCGCGCATGACGGCCGAGCAGAAGCGCCGTGTGTGCAAAGGAGCGGACATTGCGATGTGCGTTCAGCAGATGCGCGATATCAGTCCGGTCCACCATCATGCCGCCGAACAGTGTGAACTCGGGGATGGGTGGGCGCAGGTAGTTCAGCGTCGCGCCGAGCCGCCTTCCGTCAAAGGGCAAGGCTTCCAGCGCGCGTCCACGCCGCGCCGCGCCGTCCACCTCCTGCTCGTAGTCCGGATGCAGCGCAAAGGCACGCAGCTTGACCGCGGAATGCGCTTCCAGTGCTGCGATCGCACGTGGCCCCGAGCGCAGGAATGCCTCCCGCAATGCCCGTGGCGCATGGTTGCCGACGACGCCGTCGAGAAACCGCAATGCCCGCTCGAAGCTGTCCTCGGCACCAACCGCCGCGGCATGGGCCGTGTTCGGAACCCAGATCGTTCCCGCCGAAAGCGCGCTGGTGCCACCGAGAAACCCCGTGCTCTCGACCAGCAGCGCCTGCCGCCCGGCAATGGCGGCAAACAGCGCCGCCGCCATGCCCGCGACGCCGCCGCCAATCACCACGAGATCAAAACGTGAGCCCGGCGCGAGCGAGGTGAGCCTGGTGATCATGCGGCCTGCTGCCGAACCGGGCGAGCGTCGGTCAGATTGCTTTCAGGGTCGCGGCGCACCCACGGATTGCGCGGTCGCCAGCAGCGCCGCCCAGGTCTGTGGCTGCAGCGGAATGCCGTGCGCCATGCGGTGGGTGCGCGTCATCGCCTCCTTCTCGCCTGGCACCAGCACTTTTTCGCCGTCATGCTGGGGGTGCGAGGCATGGACGTAGGCCGCATAGGCATGCGCCTCGGCCACGAAATCCTTCGCGGCGAACGATGCCGGATCGAGATAGATCGCCAGCATGCCGTTGCCGATCTGGCCACGCTTGCCGCCGGGGATCGGCCCCGACGTGCCGCCGCCGGTCAGGACACCGGCCAGAATCTCGCACATGAACGCCAGGCCCGAGCCCTTGTGCTCGCCGAATGCCCGCAGCGCGCCGCGGCCCTCGCCGGCGCTGCGCGGGCCACCCGGCGTCAGCGGTCCATAAAGCACCGCGGGATCGCCCGAGATGCTGCCATCCGGCGCGATCAGCGCATCATCGGGGACCTTCTTGCCGCCATTCGAGGCCACCAGCACCTTGCCCTCGGCCACCAGCGAGGTTGCCATATCCAGCAGCAGCATCGGTTGCCCCCCCGCGCTCGGAATGCCGATGCAGACGGGGTTGGTGGAAAACCGCCGATCGACACCGCCATAGGGCGCCACCAGCTCACCCTTTTCGACGTTGACGAAATGAATCGAAATAAGTCCCGCCTCGGCGGCACGCTCCGCCCAATCCCCGATGCGCCCGATATGACCGGCGTGCCGCAGCGCGATGGCGCTGAGCCCGCCCTGCCTCGCCTTGGCGATCCCGAGATCGACCGCCTGCGGTGCCACGGTCTGGCCGAAGCCGTAATGACCATCCACCACCGCATGGGTCGGGCTCTCGGCAATGACGCTGATGGTCTGCCCGCCGAGCACCAGCCCCTCGCGGAATTGCTGCACATAGCGGGGCGTACGGATCACGCCGTGACTGTCATGCCCCGTCAGATTCGCCGAGACGAGGTAGCGGGCGATGCGCGCCGCCTCCGCACCCTCGACCCCGGCGTGACGATAGATCGCGGTGATGAAATCGGTGAGCGTCGAAACGGCAACGATCTCTTCGGCGACGTCCACGCTCAGATGACCCGTCCCGTTTCGTCATCGATCAGGTGCATGTGGTTGAGATCGGCCGCGAGTTTCAGCTTGTCGCCAGGACCGGTCTGCACCGAGGGGTCGATGCGCGCGCACACTGGCACACCATCGGCAAAGAAATGCACCATCGTCTCCATGCCCATCGGCTCGATGACATCGACATCGGCCTCGATGCGCACCACGCCGGGCTTCTCATTGTCCTGCGTCTCGGTCAGGTGCTCGGGCCGCAGCCCGAACGTTACCTTGCGCCCTTTCAGCTTGCCGTAGCGGTCGATCCGGGCGGGCGGCACCGCCAGCCTGGCACCCGTCGCGAGGCGGATCTTAAGCCCGCCATCATCGACCAGTTCCGCCGGCAGGAAATTCATCGCCGGCGAGCCGATGAAGCCGGCGACGAAGCGCGTCGTCGGGTTGTGGTAGAGTTCCTGCGGCGGCCCCACCTGCTCGATCACGCCATGGTTCATCACCACCACACGATCGGCGAGCGTCATCGCCTCCACCTGATCGTGTGTCACATAGACGGTCGTGGTGCGCACGGTCTGATGCACCTTTTTGATCTCGGTGCGCATCTGCACGCGCAGCTTGGCGTCGAGGTTGGACAGCGGCTCGTCGAACAGGAACACCTTGGGGTTGCGCACGATGGCGCGGCCCATCGCCACGCGCTGGCGTTGCCCGCCGGAGAGCGCCTTGGGCTTGCGCTCCAGCAGCATCGCGATGTCAAGGATGCGTGCTGCCTCATCCACCCGGCGCTTGATCTCGTCCTTGGGAAATTTCCGCAGTTTGAGGCCGAAGGCCATGTTGTCGAAGACGCTCATATGCGGATAGAGCGCGTAGTTCTGGAACACCATCGCGATGTCGCGGTCGCGCGGCGGCACGTCGTTGACCACATCGCCGCCGATCCAGATTTCGCCGGCCGTGATCTCCTCCAGCCCGGCGATCATGCGCAGTGTTGTGGATTTGCCGCAGCCGGAGGGGCCGACCAGAACGACAAACTCCTCGTCGGCAATCTCGAGGTCGATGCCCTTCACGGCCTGCACCCCGCCCTCGTAGGACTTCACCACTTTTCGAATTGAAACCTGCGACATCGTAACGTCTATCCCTTGGTTGCGCCGGCGGTCAGCCCGGCGATGTAGTAGTCCATCAGAAACGCATAGATCAGGATCGGCGGGGCCGAGGCAATGATGTTGGCCGCCATGATGTGCCCCCAGTCAAGCACGTCGCCGTGGATCAGAGTGCTGACGATGCCGGCGGTCAGCACCATCTGCTTCGACGTGAACAGAAACGCCAGCGGGTAGAGGAAATCGCCCCAGCAGACGGTGAAGGCGAAGATGGTCGCCGCGATGATCCCCGGCATCGCGACGGGGATGAAAATCTTCCACAGCATCTGCAGGTGCGAGGCACCGTCGATCATCGCTGCTTCGTCGAGCTCCCGAGGAATGGAGCCGAAATAGCCGATCAGGATCCAGGTGCAGAACGGCACCGACAGCGTCGGCCAGACGAAAGCCAGGCTCCAGGCATTGTTGATCAGATGCAGCGTGGCCAGCACCTTGAACAGCGGAATGAACAGCAGCGACTCCGGCACAAGATAGGTGAGGAAGACGCCGGTCGCGAAAACCTGGCTGCCGAAGAAGCGCATGCGCGCCAGCGCGTAGGCCGCGAACACCGATATCACCAGGGTGACAGCCACCACCACGATGGTGAGCTTCACGCTGTTCAAGAAAAAGATCTGGAACTGCGGATTATGAATGATGGAGATGAAGTTGCCGAGATAGAGATGGGTGGCAAACCACGGGTCTTTGCCCGAGCCGATCTCCTTCGAGGTTTTGAGGGATGTCACCAGTTCAAAATAGGGTGGAACCAGGAACCCGAAGGCGAAGACCACCAGCGCGATATAGCTGCCCCAAAGCGCCCAGCGACGCTCCCGCGCGATGCTGGGTTTGCGCCGGGGCGGGGCGGTGACGCTTCCTGCCGAGAGCGTTGCTCCGCTCATGTCAGACGGCCTCCCGGGTCCGGCGCGTGACGCCGCGGAGAATGAAGATGGCGAAGATCGCGAGGATGGGGAACATGAACAGGCTTACCGCCGAGCCCATCGGGATGTTCCCGGAACTGATGCCGACCTGGAACGCATAGGTCGCAAACACATGCGTGCTGTTGGCCGGCGCGCCGGCGGTCAGGATCTGCACGATATCGAAATTGGCGAAGGTGACGATGAGGCTGAACAGCGTGGTGATGCTGATGATGTTTTTTAGCATCGGGAACGAGATGAAGCGTATCTTCTGCCACCCCGTGGCACCATCGATCGCCGCCGCCTCATAGAGCTGCTCCGGCACCGATTTCAGTGTTGCAAGATACATGATCATGAAGAACGGTGTGCCGAACCAGACGTTCACGACGATGATCCAGAACCGCGCCCATGCGGTGCTCGCGAGAAATGCGATCGGGTGGATGCCAATCTGTTGCAGCAGCCAGTTGATCGCGGAATAGCTGCCGGTGATCATCCACCACCAGCCCAGTGTGGACAGCGCCGGCGGAATGACCCACGGCAGCAGCAGCAGCCCGCGCCAGAGGCGCTGGTCGCGCCCGTTGATGTTGTGCATCACATGCGCGAGCACGAATCCGATCACGGCCTTGAGAAACACCGCGGTGATGGCGAACAGGCAGCTCTGGAAGATGACAAGCCGGAATGTATCGCTGGTCAGCAGGTATTCATAGTTGAACAGCCCGATGAAGCGGGACATGTTCCTGTTTAGCAATGATAGATAGATCGAATAGAAAAACGGGTAGATCACAAAACTTGCGATCAGCAGGAACAGAGGCAGGCACATCACAAACGCGATGGTCGAGCGCCGGCGCGCCATCCGCTGCAGCGTTCCGGCACGGCTCGCCTGTCGCGCCGGCCCGGCGGTGATCGGAATGCCTGTCGTGCCCTCCGCCATCGACGACCCTCTTCTTCAACCAAGCAGACCGGAGCGAAAGCGACGATGCGACCCGGGTGCGCAAATTCCCCCGGGTCGCATCACCCTGCGTCACATGTTGATGTAGCCGTTGACCTCGTGTTCGGCCCAGTTCAACACACTGGCCATGCTCTCCTTGTTCTTGACCAGCTTGGCAACCATCACGTTGAAGGTCGCGTTGCTGTAGAGCTGCGTGCCGATATGCGGCGGAGCCGGTGCGGCCGCCATGCTGGTCTGCGCGTCATGCCAGGGCCGCAGCGGATAATTGTAGATCGTTCCCGCCGGCGGCTTCTCCGTCTCCCAGATCTTGAAGTCATGCATGCTCATCATCGGCGGAATGTCATAGCCTGCCGAGGCATCGCACAGCGTCTCGACCTGCGGACGTTGCTGGAGATACGTCAGCAGCTCCTTCGCGGCCGATTTGTTGGGGCTGAAGCTCCAGATGCCCCACAGATAAGGCTGGTAGGGGATGTAGCGGCCTTTTGGCCCAATGGGATTCGGGAATGTCCAGCAATCCTCGGCAACCTTGATCGCGTCGCGCCGTGCCACCCACCATGCCGAGGGCGGGTTGAAGATGAGCGACGACTTACCGGAGATCAGCGCCTTGTTGTTCGACGCATCGTCATACGCCCAGGTATCGGCTGGCAGATGCGGCGCCAGCTTCTGCATGTACTCGAGCGCCTGCTTCATCGCGTCGGACTTGACCTGAATATGCCCCTGCGCATCGACCAGTTCCGCGCCATAGGCGTGCATCAGCGCGCCTGTCCAATCGACACTGTCGGTGGTCTGCCCGAGACCAAGCCCAAACGGCAGGCCGGCCTTTTTTGCGGCAGCCGCCAGTTTCAGCATCTCGTCATAGGTCCAGGCTGCCGCCGTCGAGGCGTCGCCCTTCGCCGCCGGGTACCATTTTTCGACGTCGATGCCCTGGCCCTTGAAAAAGCTGATGCGTGCGCAGGACGGTTTGTATTGCGACCCGACGCTGGTCGGCACGGCTAGCCAATGGCCGTTGACCACGCCAGCATATCTCGCAACCGGGTCGATTTCGCCGTATTGCTTGATCAACCCTCCCACGACGTCATCCACCGGCGTGAGGTGCTGGTGATAATGCTGCACGTCCCAGGTCAGAAACGCCATCACGTCGTGGCCGGTGCCGGACAGTGCCTCAGCCGCCTGGGTCAGCGGCAGCTTGCTGTTGGCCGCCCCTGAGCTCAGCAGGTCGAGCGTCACCTCGACATGGTTCTTGGTGCCCCAGTCGGTGACCATCTTGCGCATCACGGGGTTGGCCGCCGGCACCCAATGGTCCCAGAACGCCAGCTTCAGCTTGCCGGCCGCATAAGCCGTTTGCACATGCACCAGCGGCAGCGCGGATGCAGCGACACCCGCCTTCAGCACGCCGCGGCGTGACAGGCCGAATTTCGAATTCTTCTTCGCCATGGGCTCCTCCCTTTGAAACGCCGCACCGCTTTCCCCGTCGGGGTGGTGTCGTGCGCCCTGTGAAACCTGGACTTTGCGCGCTTGTACCGGCGCTTGGGTCCAACCCTACGCACAAAGAACCGTCCAATGCAAACAATGGTATCGCTATCAGGAGGGCAGGCGATCAGCGCCTTCTATTAGCCGCTGCATGAAGCCCAGCGCCACGCCAAGATATCGGCGGGGTTTGGTCTGTGCCGCGCGATCACAGTGCGTCGAGCAGCGCCCGTGCCTTGGCCGCCACATCCGCCGCCGTATCGCCCGGCCGATACAGCGCCGAGCCGATGCCGAACCCCGCGGCACCGGCGCCGCGCCAGACGGGGATCGTCGTCGCATCCATCCCGCCCACCGGCAGCACCATCGTGCCGGCCGGCAACACCGCCCGCAGCGCCCGCAGCACCGCGGGTGATACCGCTTCGGCCGGGAACAGCTTCAGCGCGTCGGCGCCGGCATCGAGCATCGCGAATGCCTCGCTCGGCGTCAGGAAGCCGGGCACCGCGATCAGCCCAAGCGCGCGGCCGGCGCGCACCACCTCGGCATCGGCATGCGGCATGACGATCAGCCTTCCGCCCACCGCCGCGATCTCCGCCACCTCCGTCGCGCGGCGCACCGTTCCCGCACCGATCAGCAGCCGTTCGCCGAAGCGAGCCGCCAGCCGCGCGATGCTGTCGATCGGGTCGGGCGAGTTGAGCGGCACCTCGATGATCGCGATGCCCGCCGCCTCCAGTGCCATCGCGATCTCCTCCACCTCGTCGGGCTGCACACCGCGCAGGATCGCGATCAGCGGGCAGCGTCCGAGGGAAGCGGCGAGGTTCAGTGCCATGCCATGGCTCCAATTCGGGCGAGGCCGCGCGCCGACACATCCGGCGAGGCTCGGCTCGCTTCACCGCCCAGCACCGTGATGGCATGGGCATAAAGAGCCGATAGTTCTGTATTGGCAACCACTTTCACGCGCGCGCCGCGAGGCATCGCGGCGCCGACTTCGTGGCCAATGAGCAGGCCCGAGAGATAGGACGCGCTGTCCGTCTCCGCCAGCGCGCCGGTGAGCCCGAGCGTGCGCACGCCGAACAGGTGATGCAGCAGATGTCCCGGCTCGCGGGCCCGCGCCAGGCCCCGGTCGAAAGCGGCGAGATCGGTCGGGCCGTCGCGCATCATCCGCCCGAGGATGGTCGCTGAACGCAGGGCCGCGAACGCCTCGCCCGAGAAATAGGTCTCGAAGCCCAGGACCCGCCCGGCTTCGAGCAGCGCCCATTTGCTGTGGCTGCCCGGCAGGCAGACGATGCCATCCGCGAGGTCGAGTCCGGTGATCTGCGTCTCTTCGCCGCGCATCACTTCCGCGACATTCTGTCCGTCGCGCGCCGAAAGCCCGGGCACCAGGCGGATTTCCGCCCCGTCGAACGGTATCGTCACCAGCGCCGCGGCCAGCTCCGCGATGCCGGCGGGGCAGGGGAGGTACGGCGCTTCGACCCAGCCCTGCCGGCTGCCGACCATGCCGGCGAGCAGCACGCGGCGCTCACCCGCGGCGAGCCAAGCGCCGCACTGCTCGCGCAGCACCGCCGCGAAGTTACCGCCGGCGACGCCAAGAATGCCGCTTGGCGCCGTGTGCGCCTCGAGCACCGTGCCATCCGCCGCGAGCCGCCAGGCGCGGAACGAGGTCGTGCCCCAATCCACGCCGATCACGCGACTAGGCCCTGGCCGCAAGCACTTTCGCGGTGGCGCCGGACAGCGCGCCGAGCTTCTCGCCGGCCGCAACCTTGGCCTGGGTCGCGAGCCCTCGCTCCTGCCGCGTGATCGCCTCGCGCGCCTCGGCCTCGGCCTCGCCCGGCGGCAGCACCAGCACACCACTTTCGTCGCACAGCACGGCGTCGCCCGGCATCACCACCGCGCCACCGATGCAGACCGGCTGGTTCAGCCTGCCGCCGAGATCGTAAAGCCGCGTGGTGATCGGCGACATGCCACGGCACCAGATCGGAAAATCCGAGGCCTCGATCTCCTCGATATCGGTGCACGGCCCATCGACGATGCCGGCGACCGCCCCCGCGGCCTTGGCGGCCACCGTCACCCCGCCGCCCCAGCAGGCGTAGCGGTCATCGCCGAGCCGGTCGACGACCAGCACGTCGCCAGGCCGCAGCAGCCCCAGCGCGTGGTGCAGCAGCGTCGAGTCTGGCCCGGGGATGGCGACGGTGACCGCGGTGCCGGCCACGCGCCGGCGCAGCAGCGGCGCGATCCGCCGGTCGCAGAACCCCCATTGCCGCCAGTGCCCCACCGTCGCGGTCTCGGTCTTCAGCAGCAGGGCGATGACCTCGGCCGGAATCGGTGCCGGCATCGGTCCGATATCATAACGAGCCAATTTTCTCTCCTATGCGTCGAGCATCTCAAGCGGACGCTCGGGGTGAACAAACAGCCACAGAACGGCACCGATGAGCCCGGCGAGCGTCACCACCGTGATCGCACCGGTCCAGCCGCCCAGCCGCTCAACCAGGATCGCGGTGATCGTCGGGCCGACAAATCCCGATGCATTGCCGAGGAAATTGGTCCAGCCGCTGACAATCCCCGTCGCCCCCCGCCCGAGATCCTGGCACGCCGACCAGATCGAGACCTGCACCAGCCCGATCGCGCCCAGCGAGACGCAGAGCTGCACCATCATCAGCGTGATGTTCGGCGTGCGCGAGGCCGCGATCAGCGCCGCCGCACTGACGATGAAGCCGCCGACCGCGAACGGCACCCGCGCCGCCCAGACCGAGCCCGTGCGGGCCAGCACCATGTCGGACAGCCGGCCGGTGACGAACACCATCACGAACAGCGCGACCCAGGGCAGTGATGCGCCATAGCCGAGCGAGGCCAGCTTGAAATGCCGCACCTGCACGAGATAGGTCGGCAGCCAGGCGGTGAAGAAGCCCTGGATCAGGATCAGGCAGAAATACTGCAGCCCGATCGCCCAGAACCGCACCGAGCCCAGGCAGCGCAGAAACGCGCCGCGTGCGGGTTGCGGGTCGACCGTCTGCCCCGCCGCGATCAACGCCGCCTCCGCCGGCGAAACGCGTGGATGCGCCGCGGGGTCGTCGCGGAAATTGCGCCACCAGATAAAGCCGAGCGCCAGCCCGACCAGTCCGCAGAGGTAGAACGCCACGCGCCAGCCAAAGTTGCTGATGATGATGACCGTGAGCGGTGCGGCGATGATCGGGCCGAGATACAGCCCGCCGAGCAGCACGGAGTTGGCGCCGCTGCGCTCGCTCTTGGGGAACCAGCGCTTCAGCGCCAGGATCGAGGCCGGCCAGTCCGCGGACTGCCCGGCGCCGAGCAGCATGCGGATGCCGACGAAGGAGGTGAGGGAGAAGCCGAGCGGCGTGGCCGCCGTCAGCAGCGACCACAATGCGTTGGCCCAGTAGAGCGCCTTGCGCGGCCCGATGCGCTCAGCGAGCCACCCCGCCGGCACCTGCAGGAACGCGTAGGTCCAGGAGAAGCTGGTCAGGATCAGTGACATCTGCACCAGGCTGAACCCGTACTCCTTCTGGATGGTCGGTGCCGCGACCACGATCACCGTGCGATCGAGCGACATCACGAAGGTGATGGGCAGAACGATCCCGAGCGCCATCGTCCAGCGGAAACGGCCGGCGTTGGCGGGCGATATCGGGGGTGCGGACATCCTGTTCTCCTGTTGCGGCAAGAAACGCAGCTTCCCGCTCAGACGATGGTCTGGCTGCGCAGGTCCTTCGGCGCCTTGGTCAGCACCTCCGGCACCTCGCCCACCACCACCGTGTCGTCGTGGCGGAAGCCCCCGAGCCCGAACACGTAAAGCCCAGGCTCGGCGGAATAGACCTCGCCGGCCAGCAGCGCGCGGTTGTTGAACGCCATGTCCTCCGGAAACTCGTGCCCGAGCACGCCGATGCCGTGGCCGGTGCGGTGCAGGATGTAGTCGCCGCAGCCCGCGCGCTCGATCACCGCCTGTGCCGCGGCGTCGATGCCGCTGACCGGGCGCCCGGTGATCGCCGCCGCGGCCGCCGCCTCGTTCGCCGCCGTCGCGGTCTCGAACAGGCGCTGCTGCTCGGCCGAGGGCTTGCCGCAGAACCAGGTCCGCTCGTTCTCCACCACCAGCCCGTTGACGCGCGGGATGACGATGTTGACCAGCCCGTGCCCGGTCTCGATGCGCGCGCCCGCCTGCTTGCCGTCGCCATGCGGCGCCGCGGAGGCCGGGCCGGAAAGCGTCCAGCAGCGCATGATCTCCAGATGCTCGCCGGGGAAGCGTCGTCCGGCTTCCTCGGCCATCTGGGCGGCCATCGCCATGTCCATCTCCATCACCATGCGGCCGGGGCGGATCGCCTCGCGATAACGCTCCTGCACCCAGTCGGAGAGGGCGGCGATCTCGCGCATCAGCGTCAGCTCCTCCGCGCATTTCACCCAGCGCAGCGCACGGAACTCGGCGAGCAGGGGTTCCAGCTTCGCCTTCGGCAGCAGGGCCACGGCGCGGCCCAGTGGCCCGCCCGCCGCCTCGGCACCGATGCGAGCCGCGGCGAGTCCGGCGCCACGCAGCTTCTCCGCCACCAGTTCCGGCCATTGCGCGGCCAGCGGCAGGCGTGCGCCAGTGCGCGGATGCTCGGCGTAGAAACCGGCATCCGAAACCCATAGCCGCTGATCCTCCGCCGCATAGCGCCAATGGTTGGTGGACAGCTCGCACAACACCACGAACGGCTCGCCGTCACGCGGCACCACGCAGACCACCGGCCGCTCCCAGGTCTGCACGTCGGTGGCAAAGTTGGTCGCGAACTGAAAAAAATCGGCGGAGGTGAACGCCAGAGCGTCGAGCCCCTCGCGGTCCATCAGCCGCCGCATGAGGTCGAGCCGGTGCTGGCGCGTCGCGTTGCCGAGGAATGCCATCGGGCCGCTCCCTACTGTTGGGCGATCAGCATCATCGCCGGAAGTGCGAGATGCGCAACCAGGCGAGCCACGGTTTCGTCAGATGGCTGATACCAGCCAGCCTCATGCAGCAGGTTGAGCGTGCCGAGCGTCTCGCCCCGCCAGCGCACCGGCACGTTCAGCACGCTCTCGCAGCCAAGCGAGCGGATCAGCTCGTGGTCGTAGAACACGGTTTTGATATCGTCATAATTCCGGCCGATATAGACCTCCCCGCCGCGCACCACGCGCTGCATCCACGGCGCATCCGTCACTGGCTTGCGCCCGCCAACCGGGTAGGCGTGCGGCTGGTTGGTGTAGAACCGCTCGCTTTGCCGCAGGCCGGGGTGATGGATCAGGATGGTGAACAGCCTGTGGCCGATGCACGCCCCCATCGCCGCATCCACCGCGCGAAAGGTCGCGAGCGGCTGGTCGGTCTTGGCATGGGCGCGGATGATGGCGGCAAGATAGGGTGTGGGGTCGGGGCGGGTCATCGCAGCTCCTTGGGGATGGCGCGCAGCCGTTCCGGCAGGATGCCGGTCGGGCGCAGATGGAGGATCAGGATCAGCGCCAGCGCGATCATGCCCTGGCGCAGGGAAGCCGTCTGCACGGCGGACAGCACGGGCAGGGCGTCGGCGGCAAAGCGGGTGCCCTCCGTCAGCGCGGTCACCAGCACGGCGCCGAGCAGCGCGCCCCAGGTGCCGCCCGGCCCGCCGGCCGAGAGCGCCAGCACGACGGTCAGCGTCAGCAGCGCGTCGAACGCATCGGGGGCGACGAAACCTTCGAGCCCGGCACCCATCGCGCCGGCGAGCCCGACCAGCGCGCTGCCGGCGGCAAAGGCACGCACCTTGAAGGCGAACACGCGCTTTCCCGCGACGGCGGCAACCGTCTCGTCCTCGCGGATGGCGCGCAGCACGCGCCCGAACGGCGCGGTGCGCAGGCGCACCAGCACCAGCGCGGCGACGAGCACCAGCAGCCAGGTGAGGCCGGCAAACGCCACATCGAATGGCAGGCCGTGCAGGCTCTTGCGCCAGGGGGCCGGCACGCCGGGAATGCCGCCAGTGCCACCGGTGAGCCACACTTCGTTGGCGGCGAGCAACTGCACCACCTCGGCGAAGCCTAACGTGACGATAGCGAGATAATCGCCGCGCAGCCGCGCCGTCAGCCCCGCCAGCAACGCGCCGCTCGCCGCCGCCAAGACCGCGGCCGCCGCCCAGGCAACCGGCCACGCAACCCCGAGCTTCACGCCGAGCAGGGCAGCCGTGTAGCCGCCGACCGCGGCACTGCCGGCGAGCCCGAGATTGGCCATCCCGCCAAGGCCCCAGATCAGGTCGAGCCCCAGCGCCATCATCGCGGTGATGCCGGCAAAGCTCGCGAGTTGCAGGACGTAGACGAGCATCAGGCGGCCCGCTCGCCGAACAACCCCGCCGGGCGCAAGGACAGCACGATCAGGATCGCGGCGAAGCCGACGGCCGTGCGATAGGACGGGTCCACCACCAGCGTCGAAACCTCCTCGCCCACACCGATGACGAAGGCGCCGGCAACCGCTCCCGGAATGCTGCCCAGCCCGCCCACCACCGCGGCGGCGAAGACCGAGAGCATCACCCGATAGCCGAGCAGCGGATCGAGCGTGGTATCGAACCCGATCAGCATGCCGCCGAGCCCCGCGAGCGCGCCGGCGGCGAAGGTCGCGATCCGTCCGACGCGAACCGCATCGATCCCCTTCAGGCTCGCGAGGCCGGGATTGTCGGCAACCGCCCGCATGGTACGCCCGGCGCGGGTGAAGCCAAGAAACAGAAATAGTGCGGCCATGGCCACCAGTGCGATCGCGGCGTCCGCAAGCTCCTGCGGTCCAAAGGCGAGCGCGCCGACATGCCAGTCGCGATAGACCGGCAGATTATATCCGAGCGGATCGTTGCCGAACAGAAACCGTGCGACATTTTCGAGCAGCAGTGTCGCCGCGACCGAGGCGATGGCGGGTGTCAGGGCCGCCTCCCCCGGGCGGTTGCGCCGCCGCAGGCCGCGCAGCGCCGCCTCATCGACGGCCAGCCCAACCAGGCCACCAGCGAGGCCCGCGCCCAGCAGCGAGGGGATCGCCGGAATGCCGAGCCTTGTGTTGACCACCCAGCCGCCATAGGCGCCGAGGGTGGCGAACCCCGCCACCGCGAAATTGGCAAAGCGCAGCACCGCGAAGATGGTGGTGAACGCGATCGCCGGCACCGCGAGTGCGGCGCCGGCCAGCAAGCCGTTGACGATCGCCTGTGCGAGGGCGATCAAGACCGTTTCACCATCAGGAGATGGTGATCAGCGAGGATTTTCCGTTCTTGATGATATCGAAACGGAACTTAGAGCTGAGCACGTCACCGATCGCATTGAAATGGCAGGGGCCCGAGGCACCGGAATAGTCGACCGCGTGGCCACCAGCGATTTCCTTGAGCCCGGTGACGGCATCCGTCACCTTCACGCCCGCCGGGTTGCCCACGGCGCGGACATTGTCGTGGATCGCCTGGCTGGTCGCCGCCTTGCCCTGCGCCATCGCCAGCGCTGCCAGCGAGATATGGTCGTAGACCTGGCAGGAATAGGGGTCGGGCTCGCCCCCGAGGATCTGCTTGACCCGCTTGTAGCCCGGGCTGCCGGGATCGGGCGAGGGGGCGAAGGACATCAGCCCGTCGGTCACCGGCTTCGGCAGGCTGGCGATCATCTGCGGTGTGGCGGCATAACCCAGGGTGAAGCGCGCACCCTTGAAATCCGCCTGGTAGAGGTTGCGCAGCAGGATCGCGAGATCGGGCGCGTAGCTGTTGAGGAAAATGAGGTCGGGCTTGGCGGCGACTGCCTTCTCCACCTCGGCGCGGAAGCTCGTCTTGCTGCCGTCATAGATCGTGTTGCCGAGCGCTTTGCCGCCCTTTTTCGCGAACTCCGCCGCCATCGCCGCATAGACGCTGGTGGCGAACGGCGACTGCACCGAGAGCGAATAGAAGCTTTTGATACCGCGCGTGGCCATGAAGTCCGCGGCCCGCAGCGCCTGCAGGTTGGAGTTGGGCTGCGTGCGGATGATGTAGCCGTGATGCGGCAGCTTGGTGATGCTGTCGGCGCCGGAGACGGTGAACAGCATCGTCTTGCTGCGCCAGCAGACCGGCGCCACCGCGGTGGTGACCGCCGAGGCCCAGGTGCCGCAGATCGCCACCACATGATCGATGTCGATCAGCTTGTGCGCTGCTTTCACGCCCGCATCCGGGTTCGTTTCGTCGTCCTCGGTGTACAGCCCGAGCGGCCGGCCGAGCACGCCGCCGCCGGCGTTGATCATGGCCACCGTCGCCTTCGCGACCTTCGCCATGCTCGGGCCATACGCGCCCCCGGCTCCGGTCAGCGGCAGCAGCGTGCCGATCGGGATCGGTGTTGCCGCTTCCGCGACCGCGGGGATGATGGCGGGAAGGGCCAGGCCACCCAGCAGCGCCGTGCGCCGCGTCAGAGCGAGTTTCATCGAAAAGCTCCCTGTTTTGCCGTGACTATAGAGGATCATCCGCCGAGGAAAAGCCGCCGGATCTCAGGGTCGGCGGCCATGGTCGCGGCCGAGCCGGCATGGGCGACGCGCCCGTCCACCAGCACCACCCCGCGATCGGCGATCGCCAGCGCCGCCTCGGCGTTCTGTTCCACCAGCAGCACCGGCGTCGCCTCCGCGCGGATCGCAACGATCGTCTCGAACAGCGTCGCCGCCGCGACCGGCGACAGCCCGGCCGAGGGCTCGTCGAGCAGCAGCACGCGCGGCGCGGCCATCAGCGCGATCGCCATCGCCAGCACCTGACGCTGCCCGCCGGAGAGCGTGCGTGCCGCGGCGCGGCGCTTCTGCTCCAGCACCGGAAAGCGCGCGAACATCGCGCCGATCCGCTCGGCCTCGTGCGCGCGCGTCAGGTTGGCGCCGATCTCGAGGTTTTCCCAGACGCTGAGCGAGGGAAACACGTTCGCCTCCTGCGGCACGAAGCCGAGGCCGCGCGCCGCACGCCCCCGCGCGTCGAGCGACGTCACGTCCTCGCCCGCCAGCGTCACCCGGCCGGACCCGGCAGGCAGCAGCCCGGCCAGCGCCTTGAGGAAAGTCGATTTGCCGGCGCCGTTCGGCCCGACCACGGCGACCAGCTCCCGGGCGCCGAGCGCGAAGTCAATGCCCTTCACGATCTCCTCGCCGGCGCCATAGCCGCATACCAGGCGCTCCGCGCCGATCATGCCGCGCGCGCGCCCATATAGGCCGATTGCACACGCGGGTCGGCGGCAACCTCGGCGAAGCTGCCCTTGGTCAGCACCTGCCCCTCCGCCATCACCACGACATGGTCGCAGAGCCGCGCGATCATATCCATGCGATGCTCGACCAGCAGCACCGTCATGCCCTCCCGCTTCAGTGTATCGAGATGTTCCGCGATCTGGCCGGCGAGTGTGGGGTTCACACCCGCGGCCGGCTCGTCGAGCAGCAGCATGCGGGGCTGCGCCATCAGCGCCCGCCCGATTTCGAGTAGCTTCTTCTGCCCGCCGGAGAGGGCCGCGGCCGGCGCGCCGGCATGCGACGCGAGTCCCAGCCGTTGCAGGATCGTCATGGCCTGCGCGGTCGCCTCCCGCTCGCGCCCACGCCCGCGGCCGAGCAGTGCCGCGAGCATGCCCTCGCCGGGCTGAAGCGGCGCGTAGAGCAGCAGGTTGTCGAGCACCGACAGGCGCTGGATCGCGCGCGGAATCTGAAAGCTGCGCACCAGCCCTGCCGCGGTGATCCGTTCCGGCTTCTGGCCGGTGATATCGCCGCCGGCGAGCATCACCCGCCCGCCATCGGGTGCCACCACGCCCGAGATGCATTGGAACGCGGTGGATTTCCCGGCGCCGTTGGGCCCGATCAGCGCGGTGATGCTGCCGCTTTCCACGGCGAAACTGGCGCCGCGCAGTGCCGTGACGCCATCGAAGGATTTTCGCAGGTCGCTGATTTCGAGCAGCGCGCTCACGCCAGCCGCGCCGCATCGAAGCCGTTGGCCAGCTCGCCGCGCGGTGCGATCAACGCATAGGGCGCACGCGCCAGATAGCGGCCGGAGCCTGGCTCAGCCTGCACCGTTCCATCGCGCATCACCGTCTCGCCACGGCGGATCGTCATCACGGGCCAGCCGGTGACCTCGACACCCTCATAGGGCGTGTAGTCGATGACGTGCTGCATCAGCGCGTTGGTGAGACGCACCTGGCGCGTGCGGTCCCACAGGACGAGGTCCGCGTCATAGCCCGGCGCGATCGCGCCCTTGCCTGCGAGCCCCATCAGCCGCGCCGGGTTGCCCGCCACCAGCCGCGCGAAATGCGGCAGGTCGATCCGCCCGGCCGCGACGCCTGCCGAGAAGATCAGCGGCAGCCGCGCCGCCAGCCCGGGCACGCCGTTGGCGATCCGCGTGAACGGCGCATCGGGTCCCGCGGCGAATTTGCCGCGCGGCGTGGCGAAGCCCCAGCCGCTGTGGTCGGAGGAAATCACGTCGAGCACGCCGCGGCGCACGCAATCCCACAGCGCCTCGTGGTCCGCCACGTCGCGCGGCGCCGGCGAGCACATGAACTTCGCGCCCTCACGCCCCGGCCGGTCCATGTCGGCCGCCGAGAGGTGGAAATACTGCGGGCAGGTCTCGCCCCATACCTTCAGCCCGCGAGCCTGCGCGCGCGCGATTTCCTCGGCGACTTCCGCGCAGGAGACATGAAATATCTGGATTGGCTGATCGACCAGCTCAGCCAGCGCGATGGCGCGGTACGTCGCCTCCCGCTCCACCACCTTCGGTCGCGACCAGGCGTGATAGGCGGGCTGCGTGCGCCCATCCGCCAGCAGCGCCTCGGAAAGCCAGCCGATCGCGTCATAGTTCTCGCAATGGACTGTCACCAGGGCGGTGTTGCGCCGCGCCGCCGCCAGCACGCGCAGAAACCCCCGGTCGTCGAGGCGCAGATCGTCATAGGTCAGGAACACCTTCAGGCTGCGCACCCCCTGCGCCACCACCTCCGGTATCTCCCGCCACACCACCTCGTCGCTGGCATCGGCGATGATCTGGTGGAAGCCGTAATCGACCATCGCCGCCTGTGCCCGGCGCCGATATTCCGCGAGATTGCCGAGCAGGCCGCCGCCCTTGAACTGTGCCGCGAAGGTGACAACGCTGGTGGTCCCGCCGGCGAGGCAGGCGGTGCTGCCGGTAGTCCAGGTCTCCTCGTCCGCGAGACCTCCCGGCTGCAACTGCTCGATATGGCAGTGCGTATCGACGCCGCCCGGCAGCACCAGCAATCCGCCGGCATCGATCTCGCGCTCGCCGCGCAGCCCCTCGCCGATCGCGGCGATCCGCCCGTCGCGTATGCCGATATCCGCGCGCAGCACGTCGCGCTCGGTCACCACCTCGCCGCCGCGCACCACGCAATCGAAACCGTCCATGCCCATCTCCGTTCAGAGTCATGCAGTCTGGCCGCACCCGCGCGCGCTGACAAACATTCCCGCGGTTTGCCTTCGCCCCCGCCCAAGCCCTAGCGTTCCCTAGCGATACAGGGAGCATGGGGTCCGACCGATGCGGCTCGAAACGGCAGGTGTAAGGCGAACGGGCAGGGCGATTGCCTTCACCTGGGAGGGTGTGACCTTGCCCGCGATCGAGGGCGAGACGATTGCGGCCGCCCTCACCGCGGCCGGCGTTGCCGTGTTCCGCATGCTCGATGGCGCGCCGCGCGGCCTGCATTGCGGCATGGGTGCCTGCCGCGACTGCGTCGTCACCGTCGATAGCCGCATCGGCGTTCGTGCCTGCATGGAGCGTGTGGCCGACGGCGCCGTCGTCACCGCCGCTCCGCCTGCCTCGCTGGCGCCACTTGGTCTGCTGCCCGCGGCACGGCAGGAGGAAACCGCATGCGACGTGCTGGTGGTCGGCGCCGGCCCCGCGGGCATGGCCGCCGCCATCGCCGCGGCCGAGGCCGGCGCCAGTGTCATTCTCCTCGACGAGCGCGCCACGCCGGGCGGCCAATTCCACAAGCTGCCGGCATCCGGACACACCGACGAGCGGCCCGACGCCAAGCTGCGTGAGGCCGCGGCGCTGCACGCCCGCGCGCAATCCGCCGGGGTGCGCCGACTGCAGCACGCGATGGTCTGGGGCGCCTTCGCGCCGGACGAGATCGCCGTCCTCATCGATGGCGTGGCACAGGTATTCCGTCCCCGCCGCCTGATCCTGGCACCGGGCGCGCACGAGGCGCCGGTACCCATTCCCGGCTGGACGCTGCCTGGCGTCATCACCACCGGTGGCTTGCAGACCCTGGTACGCAGCCAGCGCGTGGCGCCGACCCGGCCCATCGTCATCGGCGGCGCCGGTGCGCTCAACCTCTCGGTTGCCGACGAGCTTCTCGCGGCTCGTGTCGCCGCGGCCGCGGTGGTGGATTCCTCGCCCGCCGCGTACCGCCCGCGCGCGCTGGCGCTGCTGGCGGCGGATGCCACTCTGGCGGCGTCGGGCATCGCCATCCTGGCCCGCCTCACCATCGGCTGCGTGCCGCTGTTCTGGGAGAGCCGCATCGAGGCGGTGCTGGGCGACGACCGCGCGGAGGCGGTACGCATCGCCACGCCAGCCGGCCCGCGCACCATCCCCGCCTCCACGGTGGCGCTGCATGAAGGCTTCCAGCCGGAAACCGGCCTGGCCCGCGCCCTCGACCTGCGCCACCGCTACGTCGCTTCCGGCGGCGGCCGTCTGGAGACGGTGACCGACGCCGAGGGCCGCACCTCCGACCCCGCGGTCTTCGCGGTGGGCGACGGTGCGGCGATCGGCGCGTCGCGCGTGGCGCTGGCACGCGGCCGGCTCGCCGGCCTTGCGGCCGCCCGCGACCTTGGTTGGGCCGCACCGCCCGACAGCGCGGCAGCCTCGGCGCTGGCGCGCGCGGAACGGTTTCAGCGGGCGCTGGCGCGGGTGTTCCCGCCGCCCGCGCCGCGCGACCCCGCCGATGAGACCATCCTCTGCCGCTGCGAGCGCGTCACCGCCGGCCAGTTGCGTGCCGAGATCGCCGGTGGGCTGATCTCGCTCGCCGCACTCAAGAAGGCAACCCGCGCCGGCATGGGCCCGTGCCAGGGCCGTTTCTGCGCCCCTTCCGTCGCCCGCCTCTGCCCGGGCGAGCCCGGCGAGGACAGTTTCGCGGCCCCCCGCGTGCCGGTGCGCCCGGTCGCCGCGGCACCCCTGATGGTCGAGGCTGAGGAATTCGCGGCACCGCTGATCCCGGCGATGACGCTGCCCACGCGCCGCATCCCGGTCGCCTCGCCTTCCGGGCAAGCCGACGCCGCGGCGATCGTCGTCATCGGCGGCGGCGTGGTCGGCCTCGCCACCGCCTATTACCTCGCCCACGACGGCGCCGACGTGTTGGTGCTGGAGCGCGACGAGGCCGGCCTCGCCGCCAGCACCGCCAACGCCGGCAGTCTGCACGCCCAGCTCATCTCCTACGACTACGATCCGAACGGCCCCGAGGATGGCGGCCCCGCGGCCCATACCCTGCCGCTCGGCCCGCGTTCCATTGCGCTGTGGAAGGAGATCGCGGCGGCGGCCGGGGAGGGGCTGGGCATCGCCACGCCCGGCGGACTGGTGCTGGCGGAACGGCCCGACCAACTGCCCTGGCTCGCCGCCAAGTCGGCGCTGGAGCGGCGCTGGGGCGTGGAGAGCCACGTCATCGGCGCCAACGAGCTGCGGGCCATGGCGCCGAACCTCGCGCACGACCTCGCCGGCGCGTCATTCTGCCCGGCCGAGGGCCGCATCGACCCGCTGCGCGGCACCGTGGCGCTGCGCCGGCTGGCGCTGGCCCGGGGCGCGCGGCTGCTGCCCGGCACCGAGGTGCTGGCAATCGAGCGTGCGGCTGCGGGCTTCACCATCGCCACCTCACGCGGCGCCATCCGCGCCGAGCGCGTGGTCAACTGTGCCGGCCCCTGGGGGGCGGCCATCGGTGCCATGGTCGGGCTCGCCATCCCCATCACCGGCACCGTGCAGCAGGTGATCGTCACCGAGCCCGCGCCGCGGCTGGTCGAGGGCCTGGTCGCCCTTGCGCATCGTCATCTCAGCCTCAAGCAGCAGGATTCCGGCGGTCTGCTGATCGGCGGCGGCTGGTTCGGGCGGTTCGACGCGCATGACGGACGCAGCCGCAACGTCCGTCGCTCGATCGAGGGCAATCTCTGGGTCGCGCATAGGGTGCTGCCGGCGCTGGCGGGCCTGCGCATCATACGGGCCTGGAGCGGCGTGAACCCGGCGATCGACCGCGCTCCCATCTTCGGCGAGGCGCCTGGCGTGCCAGGCTTCTTCAACACGCTGACCGCCAACGGCTACACGCTGGGGCCGGTCGCCGGCGAGATCACCGCTGCCGCCCTGCTGCGCGGCGAGGCGCCGGACCCCAACTACCGCCTGGAACGTTTCGGCTAGGCACTAACATGGGAGACCAAGGCATAATGACCATCGAACTCCTGACCTGGAACACGCCGAATGGGCGCAAGATCAGCGTGGCACTCGAGGAGATGGGCCTCGCCTATGCGGTCAAGCCGGTGAATATCGGCCAGGGCGAGCAATTCCGGCCGGAGTTTCTCGCCATCTCGCCGAACAACCGCATCCCCGCGATCGTCGATCCCGACGGGCCTGGGGGCACGCCGATCAGTGTCTTCGAATCCGGTGCCATCCTGCTCTATCTCGGCCGCAAGACCGGGAAATTCCTCCCCGACGATCCGCGCGCCCAGGTGCCGGTGCTGGAATGGCTGATGTGGCAGATGGGCGGCTTCGGCCCGATGCTGGGCCAGGTGCACCATTTCCTCCAGGTTGAGAGCGAGGCCGACCGTCGGTACGGGCTCGAGCGCTACACCAAGGAAACCCGCCGCCTCTACGGGGTGGCCGACCGGCGGCTGGCGCAGGTGGCGTACTTCGCGGGACCGGAGGTAACGATTGCCGATTTCGCGATTCTCTGCTGGGCATGGCGGCATGAACGCCACAAGGTCGATCTCGCGGAGTTCCCCAACGTCGATCGCTGGTATCGGGCGATGATGACTCGCCCCGCCACCGCGCGCGGCTTTGCCGTCGCCCTGAACTGAGCCCCCGGGGCGGGCCAGCAGGCCGGTGTGCGGCAGGGCAGGGTCACGGTCAGACCAGGGCAGCGGCCCCGGACTGCGCCCTCTTGGGGTCATGCCAGGAGATTTGGTCCGTGCACAGGGACGCCGGTTTGACCTGACGCCAGCCTCTCCCTAGAACCGGTATCCGCTGGAGGGGTGGCCGAGCGGCTGAAGGCGGCGGTTTGCTAAACCGTTATACACTGTAAAGGTGTATCGTGGGTTCGAATCCCATCCCCTCCGCCAGAACCCCCTTCGCCAGTGTTCGCGGCCCTCTGTGGGTGCTTCATTTATCTCCATAGAAACAATGAGTTAGGCGCATGTGCGTGCCTGCGCGGCCTTCGGCGTCCGCGAAAGTTCGCGTTCAGCCGGCCATTGTGATAGGGGACAATGTAGGGGACAGATCGGAGGCCTCGCCATGGCGCGGGTGGACAGGCTGTCGGCGGTACAGGTGCGCAACCTTCGCGAGGGAAGGCACGCGGATGGCGATGGCCTCTACCTGCTGGTGAAGGGGCCGGAGGCTGCCTACTGGGTGCTGCGCTACGTCCATGGCGGGCGCATGCGCGAGATGGGCCTCGGCCCGGCCCGAGGACGACGCGCGGTGAAGCTCGCCGAGGCCCGCGAGAAGGCGGCGGCGCTGTTCCGTATGCATCGCCATGGCATCGACCCGCTGGAGGCGCGCGCCGCCGAGGCGGCGGCCCGCAAGCAGGCGGCACAGGCTGCCGCGGCAGCGGCGATCACGTTTCGCCAATGCGCCGAGTTCCATCTCGCCGCCCATGAGGGGGCGTGGCGCAACGTGAAGCACCGCGCACAGTGGCGGTCGACGCTGGACACTTACGCGATGCCGCTGTTCGGCGACCTGCCGGTGGCGAGCATCGGCACGTCGCAGGTGGTGCAGGTCCTCGAGCCAATCTGGCGGACGAAGCCGGAGACCGCGTCGCGGTTGCGCGGGCGTATCGAGGCGGTGCTGGACTATGCCCGTACCCGTGAGTGGCGCAGCGGGGAGAACCCGGCACGCTGGCGGGGCCACCTCGCCAACGTGCTGCCGGCCCGCGGCAAGATCGCGCCGGTGGAACACCATGCCGCCCTGCCCTGGCGGGAGATCGGGGATTTCATGGCAGCGCTGGCGGAGCAACCGGGGGTCGCGGCGCTGGCGTTGGGCTTCGCCATTCTGACGGCGGCTCGCACCGGCGAGGTGATCGGCGCGCGGTGGAACGAGGTGGATCTGGCGAGTGCGACGTGGACGATCCCGGCGGCGCGGATGAAGGCGCGACGGGAGCATCGCGTTCCCCTCTCCGCCCCGGCCCTGGCGATCCTGGACCAGGTGCGCGTCTTGCGGGCGGGCGACGATGCGGCGGGCCCGGTGTTCCCGGGTGCCCAGGCCCGGCGCGGGCTGTCGAACATGGCGCTCACGATGGTGCTGCGGCGGATGAAGCGTGACGACCTGACGGTGCACGGGTTCCGCTCGACGTTTCGGGACTGGGCCGGCGAGGCGACGCGCCACCCGCGGGAGGTGGCGGAGGCGGCGCTGGCGCACGTGGTCGGGGACAAGACGGAAGCCGCCTACCTTCGAGCCGACTTCCTTGCCAAGCGGCGCCGGCTGATGGACGACTGGGCGGCCTTCTGTTCCCGCCCCTCGCACAAGGGCGACGCAACAGTGACGACATTGCGTCGCGGCGAAGCTCCATGACATCGGCGGGCGGTGTGATGGCGGACCTGGTGTGAAGCCGACATGGAGGCTGCCTCGGTGACGCCGCAGCAGGCGGACCCGACCGCTGATGCGATCCGCCGCCTCGGCTCGCCCCGGCAGTCGGCCGCCCGGACCGTGGCCAACTGGTTTGCCTACCGGCTGGTCCGGACAGTGAGCCGTCCCCTGCTGTTCAGGGACGAGCGGTTCCGGCAGACGGATGTCATTGCCGCCCTATCCTGCGAGTAGAGCGTTCAATGGCCCGCACGAAAACCGTCACACCCGAAGCCCTGGCCGCCCTCGGCGCCGAGGCGCTGGCCGAGGTGCTGGTCGCGCACGCCGCGACCGATCCGATCTCACGCAAGAAGCTCGGCATGCTGCTCGCCAGCACCGAGGGGCCGGCGAAGCTCGCCGCCGAGATCGACAAGCGGATCAAGACCATCGGCCGCTCCCGCTCCTTCGTCGATTGGGAGAAGCGCAAGCCGCTGGTGCAGGAACTCGACCATCTGCGGGAGACGCTCGCGACCCGGCTGGGCCGGCAGGACGCGGCACGGGCGATCGAGCTGCTGTGGGACTTCATCGGCATTGCGGACGCGGTGATGGAGCGCGTCGGCGATGGCATCGGCGAGGTCGAGGCCGTGTTCGGCGCCGCGATGGAGGATCTCGGCCGGCTCTCGGCCGCCCAGCCGCCGGGTGATGGGAAGGCGCTGGCCCGCCGGGTGCTCACCTACTGCGAACGCGATGGCTTCGGCGCGACCGACGCGCTCATCCGACACATGTCCGAGGCGCTGGGCGCCGGCGGGCGCGGGGAGCTTCGTCGCGACACCGAGGCGGCACTGAACGCAGCGCCGCGATCGTCCGGCCCCGATGATTGGCGCACGGATGCCCAACGTCGCCATCTCGCCTTTCGCCTGGCGCTGCTTGCCGATCTCGAGCGCGACGCCGACGCCTTCATCGTCGCCATTCGCGCCGGCGGCATGGAAAGCACCCACGCGCTGGATGTCGCCGAACGCCTGATCGCCGCAAACCGGCCGGCCGAGGCGCTGGACTGGCTCGATAAGCCGCGCCGGCACGTCGAGGACGAGGGCGATGATGGCGCCGATACCGACCTTCGTATCACCGCCCTCGAGGCGCTGGGACGCCACGACGAGGCGCGGGCTGTCCGCTGGCGGCATTTCGAGCGCTTCCTGAGTGCCGACCATCTGCGGGCCTATCTGAAGCGCCTCCCGGACTTCGAGGATTTCGAGGCGGAGCAGAAGGCGCTGGACGTCGCCGCCGCGCAAAAGCAGGCCGCGCGAGGGCTGGCGTTTTTCATCGAATGGCGGGCGCTCGATCGTGCCGACCGCCTGGTGCGCGAGCGGCTGACCGCCCTCGACGGGCGCCTCTACGAGGTGCTGCGCCCGGCCGCGGAAGCGCTGGAGGAGAAGTTCCCCGAAGCGGCCAGCCTGCTCTACCGTCGCCTGATCGAGAGCGTGCTCGAACGCGGCTCATCGAAACAATACCAATACGCCGCGCGCGATCTGCTGTCCTGCGCGCGTCTCGCGCCGCACCTGCCGGCGCCGGGATCGATCGAGAGCCATGCAGCCTTTGTCGCGCGGCTGCAGAAGGCGCATGGACGGAAATACGGGTTTTGGGGGTTGATCGAACCAAAGGGACGTTGAGCCGATGGCCAAGCGCAGGACACCGCCGACCGCGAGCGACGATCAGGTGCGGGCCTTGCTCGACCGCTATCACTGCCCGGTGCCGTTCCACGCCGTGCGCACGCGGTTCCTCGGCAATATCGCCTCGCCCGATATGCAGGGTGTGAATCGGCGTCGAAGTGTGACCTCACCCCAGAATCTTCCCGAACCCATTGAATTCAAGCTCGAATCAGTCGGCCTGGTGGGGGCCCGATTGGACGCCGATCGGCGCCGGCCGGGCCCCCAGCGCGGAGGAGACTGCTACCAGCATATCAATCGGTTAGAGCGTGATCGCGATAGACGGAATCGGATTTGGGATTCCGGCGCGGGGTGACTTCTGATTCAAGCTGCTGGCTGGGCGGAGGCCAGTGACCCATGACGCGAGCGTTGTCGACGGATCTGCGTAACCGTGTTGTTGCGGCGCTTGCCGATGGGGCGAGTTGCCGTGAGGCGGCGAGGGTCTTTTCGGTCAGCGTTGTAGCGCGACAATCAGGATGAGAAGCGCGACGATCAGGATGAGAGAGATGGTCGCGACGGCGGAACGTTAGTCGTGGTTGGTTGACGCTGGCAAGGGCGGTTCTTGGGGTTGGTTGTCGCTACGC
>JAJXXT010000096.1 GCA_021780935.1 Pseudomonadota bacterium | reverse complement strand
GCCGGCAGCGGCAAGGACGGAAGCATCACCAAGGGTGACGTTCTGGAGTTCCTGGCGCGCCCCGCCGCCGCCGCTGCGGCACCCAGCGCCGCCAGGCCGCCGCGCGCGCTCGACGCCGGCGAGGAGCGGGTGCGCATGACGCGGCTGCGCCGCACCATCGCGGTGCGGCTGAAGGAGGCGCAGAACACCGCGGCGATGCTCACCACCTTCAACGAGGTGGACATGGGTGCCGTGATGGCGCTGCGCGCGGAATACAAGGACGCGTTCGAGAAGAAGAACGCCGGCGTGCGCCTCGGCTTCATGTCGTTTTTCGTGCGCGCCTGCTGTGCCGCACTCGCCGAGTTCCCTGCCGTCAACGCCGAGATCGACGGCGAGGACATCGTCTACAAGCATTTCGTGCACATGGGCATCGCGGTGGGTGGCGCCACGGGCCTCGTGGTGCCGGTGCTGCGGGACGCGCAGAGCCTTACCTTCGCCGAGACCGAGGGGCGCATCGCCGATTTCGGCAGGCGGGCGCGTGACGGCGCGCTGAAACTCGACGAGCTCGCCGGCGGCACGTTCAGCATCACCAACGGCGGCGTCTATGGCAGCCTGATGTCCACCCCGATCCTGAACCCGCCGCAATCGGCGATCCTGGGGATGCACAAGATCCAGGACCGGCCGATGGCGATCGGCGGCAAGGTGGAGATCCGACCGATGATGTATCTCGCCCTCTCCTATGACCACCGCATCGTCGACGGCAAGGAGGCGGTTTCCTTCCTGGTGCGCGTGAAGGAAGGGATCGAGGACCCGCGCCGCCTGCTGCTCGGGCTCTGAGGCATGAGCGAGTCCTTCGACGTCATCGTCATCGGCGCCGGCCCCGGCGGCTATGTCTGCGCCATCCGCGCCGCCCAGCTCGGGATGAAGGTCGCCTGCGTCGAGAAGCGCGCCACACTCGGCGGCACCTGCCTCAACATCGGCTGCATCCCCTCCAAGGCGTTGCTGCAATCCTCGGAGAACTTCACCGAGGCCGCGCATGCCTTCGCCGCACATGGGGTGATGGTCGAGGGCGTGAAGCTCGACCTCGCGCGGATGCAGGCGCGCAAGGACGAGGTGGTCACCGCCAACGTCAAGGGCGTGGAGTTCCTGTTCCGCAAGAACAAGGTGACCTGGCTCAAGGGCGAGGGGAAGATCAGCGCGCCGGGCAAGGTAGCGGTAGGCGATGAAGTCTACGAAACGAAACATATCGTCATCGCAACAGGTAGTGAAAGCGCGCCGCTGCCGGGCGTTGCGGTGGATGAAAAGCGCATCGTCACCTCGACCGGCGCGCTGGAGCTCGACGCGGTGCCGGGCCATCTCGTCGTCATCGGCGGCGGTGTCATCGGGCTCGAACTCGGCAGCGTCTGGGCGCGGCTCGGCGCCAGGGTGACGGTGGTCGAGTTCCTCGACACCATCCTGCCGACCATGGACCGCGAGGTCAGCCGCGCCTTTCAGCGCATCCTCGCCAAGCAGGGTCTCACCTTCCGTCTCGCGACCAGGGTGAGTGCCGCGAAGGCGGACATGAAGGGCGTCGATCTCACGGTCGAGCCGGCCGGCGGCGGCAAGGCGGAGACGCTGCGCGCCGATGTCGTGCTGCTGGCGATCGGGCGGCGGCCCTACACGTCCGGCCTCGGGCTCGAGGCGGCGGGCGTGGCGCTCGACGAGCGCGGACGCATCAGGACCGATGCGCACTGGGCAACGAACGTGCCGGGCATCCACGCCATCGGCGACGTGATCGCGGGCCCGATGCTCGCGCACAAGGCCGAGGAGGAGGGCTCGGCGCTGGCCGAGCGCCTTGCGGGCCAGGCCGGGCACGTCAACTACGGGGCGATCCCGAGCGTGGTCTACACCTGGCCGGAGGTTGCCGCCGTCGGGCGTACGGAGGAGCAGCTCAAGGCCGATGGCGTGGCCTACACGATCGGCAAGTTCCCCTTCACCGCCAACGGCCGCGCGCGCGCCATCGGCGACACGGACGGGTTCGTGAAGCTGCTGGCCGACAAAAAAACCGATCGGCTGCTCGGCGCGCACATCGTGGGACCCGAGGCCGGCACCATCCTCGCGGAGCTGGTGACGGCGATCGAGTTCGGCGCCTCGGCCGAGGATGTGGCCCGCACCAGCCATGCGCATCCCTCGCTCTCCGAGGCGATCAAGGAGGCAGCCCTGGCCGTCGGCGGGCGCGCGCTGCACATCTGATGCACCCGCCCCTGCCCGCGCTCACCATGGGCGAGCCGGCGGGGATCGGGCCGGAGATCGCGGTCGCGGCCTGGCGCGCGGGGCGGCGGTTTCTGTTCGTGGGCGACCCCGCGGTGCTGCGCGGCGTGCCGGCGCGCAGCGTGGCATCCGCCGCTGAGGCGGCCGGCGGCGACGACGCGATGCCGGTGCTGAACGTGCCGCTCGCGGTGCCCGCACAGCCGGGCCAGCTCGACCCCGCCAACGCGTCGGCGGTGATCGCCGCGATCGAGACCGCGGTGCGGCTGGCCCTGGCCGGCGAGGTCGGCGCCGTCGTTACCAACCCGATCCAGAAATCCGTGCTCACCCGGGCGGGCTTCCGCCATCCCGGCCATACCGAGTTTCTTGCCGCCCTCACCGGTTCCGCGATGCCGGTGATGATGCTGGCCTGTACGGAGCTGCGCGTCGTTCCGATCACGATCCATGTGCCGCTGCGCCGCGCGATCGAGCTGCTCGATGCCGGGCTGATCCTGCGCACCGCGCGCATCACCGCGGCGGCGCTGCGGCGGGACTGGGGCATGGCGCGGCCCCGGCTCGCCTTCACCGGCCTCAATCCGCACGCGGGCGAGGACGGCACGATGGGCGAGGAGGAGGATCGGATCATCCGCCCGGCGATCGCCGCCCTGCGCGCGGAGGGGATCGAGGCGCTGGGCCCCTTCCCCGCCGACACGATGTTCACGCCCGCGGCGCGCGCCGGCTATGACGTGGCGCTCGGCATGTATCACGACCAGGTGCTGACCCCGATCAAGACGCTCGACATGCATGGCGGCGTGAACGTGACGCTCGGCCTGCCGATCGTGCGCACCTCGCCCGACCACGGCACGGCGCTCGACATCGCGGGCAAGGGCATCGCCGAGCCCGGCAGCCTGGTCGCGGCACTGGACCTCGCGGTGGACCTTGCGCGGCGGCGAGCGGCGGCGACAATCGGCGCATGAACCCTCCCCCGTCATCCCGGCCTCGCCTCGGCGTCAACGTCGATCACGTGGCCACCGTGCGCAACGCGCGCGGCGGCACCCACCCGGACCCGCTGGCGGTCGCGCGCGCGGCGATCGCGGCGGGGGCGGACGGCATCACCATCCATCTGCGCGAGGACCGGCGGCATATCCGCGACGCCGACGTGGCGGCGATGAAGGCGGGGATCGCGGTACCGCTCAACCTCGAAATGGCGGCGACGGAGGAGATGGTGCGCATCGCGCTCGCCACCCGCCCGCGCGCTGCCTGCATCGTGCCGGAGCGGCGGGCCGAGGTGACGACCGAGGGCGGGCTCGATGTGGCGGGGCAGGCCGCGTCGCTGCAACCGCAGGTGGCCCGGCTTGCCGCCGCTGGCATCCGGGTCTCGCTGTTCGTCGACCCCGACCCGGTGCAGTTGCGCGCCAGCGCCGCGGTGGGTGCCGCTGTGGTGGAACTGCACACCGGCGCCTACGCCGAGGGCCGGCCCGGCGAGTTGGCGCGGCTGCGCGACGGTGCGGCGCTCGCCGCGTCGCTGGGTCTGGAAGTGCACGCCGGACACGGCCTGGACTACGCCAATGTCGGGCCGGTCGCCGCAATCCCCGAGGTGGTGGAACTGAATATCGGCCATTTCCTGATCGGCCAGGCGATCACCGACGGCATCGCGGTGGTGGTGGCGCGGATGAAGGCGTTGATGAAAGAGGCGAGAAGTCAAAAGCAGCGCGATTGCGCAGCTGGCAAAAGCAACCCGTCTATTTAGGTATTTGCGCCCAATCCGGAGATCGGCCAGCCTGCCAGCCAAAACTGGATTGGCTGTCCGTTCTGATCCTCCGTATCAAAGATCGCCGTCTCCCGAGCGGCCGCTTCAAGACCACTCACGCTGCATTGAAGGTACGCCAAATTTTTCGCGGTCTGTCCAGCGGGATTAGCGGAAAAAACGATTAGGTATCCGCATTTATGACACTTTTTTAGTTTTTCCACATCGCTTTTCATACCTGGAATCTCTTTGTTGCCCGTAGCGCTCATCCACTTCTTCATTTCAAAGTAATGGCTTTCGTTTTCTTTTTTGACAATGAGATCGCTTGATCCTTCGCGTTCCACCTCTGCATGCCAAACCGGCAAAATCGCGCGCCATACTATGAATTGGTAGAAACGCTCGTTCTGTAAGCGTACAAGACCGCCGTGTTCGTCTCGATGACGTACGGCAGCCCTAATGGAACAATCCTCCGCTTGGAGTGCGAGGCCACCTCGCGTGATAACCTCGCTGAGCACCGATCCGCTCATTCGCTTGCGGACTCGCTTTCGTCCATGGCCTTATCCTTCGGCTTTTGCATCGCGATGATGGTCAGCTTGGCCTCGAACGGGATTTCGTTCTCGTTCACGCCTACGGCGTGGCCAGCCTCCGGAAACCGCATGATCTGTGAAGCTGCATGGCGGTCGACCGATGGCTGGTACGCGCGTTTTCATGATCGATCCCTTCGACGACCAAGTTGATCCTGTAGACTCGCTGCCGCTTATGCATCTTGGGTTCATGACCTTGTGGCGAAAGTCAGTATGCGCATATCGCATTTGTCAATCCAAACAATTTGGTCCCCCGGTAGCGTTGCGCGCGGTTGATGTTCAAGGCTATCAATGGATTCTCCCCGTTCGATAGCGCTGCCTCGTGCCAACGGCGCCATTCAGTGCGCGGGAAGCCCGCTCGCTGCCGTTGACGGCATACCGCTCGCGATTGTTGTAGCGAAAATCGAAGTCGGCCAGATATCGGTGTAGGTGCTGCTTCGCGCAGAGGTGACAGGTCCCCCGCGCGCCGCGCGTGGTGCCCGAGAAATAGCCTTCAATCGTTTGGTGCGGATCGTCGGGCCAGTCCGGCGGACATATTGGTCCTGCCCCTGATGCACGACGCCATGTCCGGCGAGCTCCCGGCAGACCAAGTATAGTGACTGGCCTCATCGGTCATCAGCCGAGCTTCGCGCGCCACGGGGCGCGGACGAGCGGGCCAACGGTCGCTGGCGCGAGATCGTCGAGGACCATGCCGCGCGCGACGCCACTCTCACGCTCCACCAGCGCCAGAACCCCAAATATGCGCTGATAGCCATGGATGAAGCGGGACGTGGTTAGCCTCAAAGATCGTGCCGACCGTGACCATGGATTGCTGATTGCAGGCTCCGCAGCAATAGCGGTTGCGCCTCGGGCCGCGCTGTGGTCTCACCCTCTCGGGTGGGTTTTTTCCCAGACGCGCAGCAGGGCGGCCTCGTCCACCGCGGTGTAGCGCTGCGTGGTGGAAAGACTGGCGTGGCCCAGCAATTCCTGGATCGAACGCAGATCGGCGCCACCCGCCAGCAGGTGCGTCGCGAAACTGTGGCGCAGCGCGTGCGGTGTGGCGTGCTCCGGCAGCCCGGCCAGGCGGCGATGCTCCCGCAGCGCGCGCTGCGCGACCCCGGGGTTCAGCCGGCCGCCACGCGCGCCCACGAACAGCGGCGCGTCCGGCGCCGGGGCGGGGTGGGCACCGATCCAGGCCGCGAGTGCCGCGCGCACGGCGGGCAGCACGGGCACCAGTCGTTCCTTCGCCCCCTTGCCGGTCACGCGCAGCACGTCCGCACCGGCGGCACGAACATCGAGCGCCAGCGCCTCCGAGATTCGCAGACCGCAGCCATAGAGCAGGGTGAACAGCGCCACGTCGCGCAGCCGGTCGGCCTCGGTCGCGGCCGCGGCGTCTGGCGGCGTGAGCGCGCGGGGCAGCGGCTTCTTCGCGCGCGGCGTGCCGACGAGGCGCAGTTGCTCGTTGATGACGCCGTGGCGGCGCGCAAGGAAACGAAAAAAGCCGCGAATGGCCGCAAGCTGGCGGGCGCGGGTCGCGGCACCGCGGCCGGCGGCGGCACCATGCGCCAGCCACGCCCGAAAATCCGCGGCGGTGAGGGCCGCGAGCGCCCTGCCATCGGGTTCCGCACCGAGATGCCCGGCGGTGAAGCGCAGAAAATCGCCGACGGCCTCGGCATAGGACTCAACCGTCCGCGACGCCGCGCGACGCTCCGCCCGCAGCCAGGTGAGCCAGGCCTCGACCTCCGTCACACCGGCGCCCTCAGATCAGCCACGCGGCGGCAACGGCGCGGCCGAGAAAGCCGAGCAGGCCCGCGACCTGTGCTGCATCGAACAGCTCCGCGTGGCGCGCCGCCAGCGCCAGCATCGCCGGCACGGCAAGCCCCGGCAGCAGCACCAGCGCGTCGTGATCGGCAAGGGCCGCCGCCTCACCATGCACGGTCTGGTCGCGCCGGGCCGCCCCGATCGCGACACGCCGCCCGCCCAGCCGGCGCCCGACCTCGCCCGCCGGGAGGTGGCGCGTGCCAGCAACCTCGCCCTCCACGCAGATCGCGGCGGCATCGACCCCGAGCAGCGGGGGAAACATCTCCGCGACACAGGCGGGGATGGAGGCGGCGGCGAACAGCGCCAGCACCGCCTCCTGCACGCGGGCGGCCAGCACCGCGGTGGCCCGGCCGGTGGCAACGATGCTGGCGGCGTCCCGCCGCGCGGCGGCGACCATGGCCGCGAGATGGTCGGCCACCCCCTCGCCATGCCGGCGCAGCGGCGGTGTCAGCGCGGCATAGAGCGCGGGGCGCGCGGCGAGAAAGCCGGGATGGGCGCGCAGATAGGCCGCGACCGACTCCGCCGCCTCGTCCTCTCGCGCCGGTGCGCTGTCAGGCAATGGTCTGTCCCGTCTTGCCCCAGTCCGCGAGGAAGGCGGCGAGCCCCTTGTCAGTCAGCGGATGCTGGTAGAGCGCGCGCAGCACCGCCGGCGGCAGGGTCGCGACATGCGCACCGAGCTTGGCCGCGGCGATGACATGCAGCGGCCCGCGGACGGAGGCGACCAGCACCTCGGTCTTGAGGGCCGGGTAGTTACGGTAGATCGCGACGATATCGGCGATCAGCGCCATGCCGTCATGCCCGATATCGTCGAGCCGGCCGACGAAGGGGGAAATGAAGCTCGCCCCGGCCTTGGCGGCCAGCAGCGCCTGGCCGGCGGAGAAGCAGAGCGTGACATTGGTCATCACCCCGTCATCGGACAATGTCTTGCAGGCGCGCAGCCCCGCCGGCGTGAGCGGCAGCTTGACGGTGACGTTGTGGGCGATGGCGCGCAGCACCCGCGCCTCGCGGATCATGCCGTCATAGTCGGTCGCGGCGACCTCGGCGCTGACCGGGCCGGGCACGACGGCGCAGATCTCGGCGATCACGTCATGGATGCGGCGGCCGGACTTGGCGATCAGGCTGGGGTTGGTGGTCACGCCGTCGAGCAGGCCGGTCGCGGCAAGCTCCGCAATCTCCTTGGTGTCGGCGGTATCGACAAAGAATTTCATGGGCTCTTCCTGATGCGGTCCGGTTGCGGCAGACGATAGCGCATGTCCCCGCGCCGCGTGAGTGTGCTGCTGCCGTATCCGTTCGCGGGGCCGTTCGACTACGCGCTGCCCGAGGATTTGTTGGCGGAGGGCTCCGCGGCGACGCCCGGCAGCCTGGTTGTGGTGCCGCTGGGGCGGCGGAAAATCGTCGGCGTGGTGTGGGACACGGCGCCCGACCCCGACCTGCCGCCGGGCAAGCTGAAGCCGGTTGCCGAGGTGCTGGCCTGGCCACGCATGGGCGAGGATCTGCGGCTTCTGGTGGACTGGATCGCCGCCTACACGCTGGCGCCGGCGGGCGAGGTGCTGGCGATGGCGCTGCGGCCCTTCGTGCTGGAACCCGAGCCGCCGTTGCGCGGCTGGGCGCTTGGTTCCGGCACGGCGCGGCCGAGCGAGGCGCGGGCGAGGGTGCTCGCGGCCCTCGCCGCGGGGCCGGTGGCCGCACAGGACCTCGGTGGGCTCGCCTCGGCCTCGGTGATCCGCGGCCTCGCCGATGCCGGCGCGATCATGCCGGTGGCACTGCCGCCGCCGGCGCCGAAGCGGCCGGACCCCGAGCATCCGGGGCCGGTGCTTTCCGAGATGCAGCGCGCGGCGGCCGTTGCGCTGGCGGGCGAAGGCTTCAGCGTCACGCTGCTCGATGGCGTCACCGGCTCCGGCAAGACCGAGGTCTATTTCGAGGCGATCGCCGCGGCGCTGCGCCGGGGCCGGCAGGCACTGGTGCTGCTGCCCGAGATCGCGCTCTCAGCCCAGTGGTTGGAGCGGTTCGAGCGGCGCTTCGGGACCGCACCCGCGGTCTGGCACTCGGAACTCGGTAGCAGGCGCCGGCGCGAGACCTGGCGGCGCGTCGAGCGCGGCGAGGCGCCGGTGGTGGTGGGCGCGCGCTCGGCGCTGTTCCTGCCGTTCCCGCATCTGGGCCTGGTTGTCGTCGACGAGGAGCACGAGACGGCGTTCAAGCAGGAGGAGGGCGTGATCTACCACGCCCGCGACATGGCGATCGTGCGGGCGCGGCTGTGCGGCGCGCCGGCGGTGCTGGTCTCGGCCACGCCGAGCCTGGAGACGGTGCACAATGTCGAGACCGGGCGCTATCGCCGTGTCTGCCTGCCGGCGCGGCATGGCGGCGCGGTGATGCCCGCGGTCGGCGCGATCGACCTGCGCGCGAGCCCGCCCGAGCGCGGCAAATTCATCGCGCCACCGCTGGTCGCAGCGATCGGCGAGACGCTGGCGAAGTCCGAGCAGGCGATGCTGTTCCTCAACCGCCGGGGCTATGCGCCGCTGACGCTGTGCCGGCATTGCGGTCATCGTTTCGCCTGCCCCAACTGCACCGCCTGGCTGGTCGAGCATCGCGCGCGCGGCGTGCTGCAATGCCACCATTGCGGCCACACCATCCCGCCCCCCGTGGAATGCCCGGCCTGCGGCGCCGCGGCCTCGCTGACGCCGGTCGGGCCGGGGATCGAGCGCATCACGGAGGAGGTGCGCGAGCGCTGGCCCGAGGCGCGCCTGTTGGTGATGGCCAGCGACACGCTTGCCGGCCCCGCCGCGGCGGCAGCAGCGGCGCGGGCGGTGGCGGCGCGCGAGGTCGATCTCATCATCGGCACGCAGATCGTCGCCAAGGGCTGGCATTTTCCGCACCTGACGCTGGTCGGCGTGGTGGATGCCGATCTCGGCCTGGGCGGCGTCGATCTGCGCTCGGCGGAGCGGACGTTTCAGTTGCTGCACCAGGTGGGCGGGCGCGCCGGCCGGGCGGAGGCACCCGGGCGGGTGCTGCTGCAGACCTGGGAGCCGGAACACCGGGTGATGCGGGCGCTGCTCTCCGGCGATCTCGCGTCCTTCATGGCGAGCGAGGCGGCGGAGCGGCAGGCAGGGAACTGGCCGCCTTACGGCAGGCTCGCGGCGCTGATCGTCAGCGCGGGGACGGATGCGGCGGCCGATACTCTGGCCGGCGCGCTCGGCCGCACCGCGCCACGCGGACCGGGCATCACGGTGCTCGGCCCCGCCCCGGCACCGTTCGCGCTGCTGCGCGGGCGGCGCCGGCGGCGACTGCTGCTGCGCACGCGCCGCGACGTCTCGCCGCAGAAGCTGCTGCGGGCCTGGCTGGCGCAGGTCAAGGTCCGCGGCGACGCACGCATCGAGGTGGATATCGACCCCGTCAGTTTTCTTTGAGCGGAACACCCACCGCGGCCCTGCCGCGGAGGTTCGTCGATCACGCGAAGACGGCGCGGCCGTTGTTGACCACGATCGCGTCGCGCTCGGGCACCAGGGCGCGGAAGGCGCCGTTGCGCCAGATCTCGGTGCGGATCGTCTCGCCGGGAAACACCGGCGCCGAGAACCGCAGATCGAGCGAGACCATCCGCGCCGGGTCGTAGCCGCCAAGCTCGCGCAGCAGCGCATGGGCGACGACACCCAGCGTGCAGAGCCCGTGCAGGATCGGCCGCGCGAAGCCCGCTTGCCGCGCCGTCGCGGGGTCCGCGTGCAGCGGATTGTCGTCGCCGCTCAGGCGATACCACAACGCCTGTTCCGGGCGCGTCGGCAGGTCGCAGGTGATGTCGGGTGCGGTTTGCGGCATCGGGTGCGGTGCCTTCACCGGCCCCGCCGGGCCGCCGAACCCGCCATCGCCGCGCAGGAAGGTGGTGGAGGTTGTCGTGGCGATCAGCGTGCCGGTCGCGGCGTCCAGCAGGCGCTTTTCGGAGTACAGCAGGGCGCCCTTGCCCTCGCCCTTGTCCACCAGCCCGGTGATGCGGCTCTCGCCGATCACCTCGCCCTCGGCCGGCAGCGGCGCGTGCCAGGTGATGCCCTGCTCGCCATGCACCAGCCGCACCGCATCGACGCCGGTTGTCGGGTCGCGCAGCCAGAATCCGGGATAGCCGAGCACGATCGCCATCGTCGGCGCGGCACGCAGGGCGCGGTGGTGATCGACGAAATCGAGCTGACGTTCGTCGAGCGGGTCGCAGCCGAACCCCACGGACAGCGCGTAGAGGATCGCATCCCGCGCGGTATAGCGCTGGCGCACCGGCGCGATCCGATGGGACATCAGCTTCTCGTAGTCGATCGGCATGTTCTACTCCCGCAACAAGATCACCGCATCGACCGCCGCGGCACCCTGGGCGGAGGCGATGACCGGGTTGAGATCGACAGCCGCGAGCCGCTCCCCGGCGGCGATGGCAAAGGCCGAGAGGCGCGCCAGCATCGCCGCGAGCGAGGCGATATCCGCTGGCTCGCGCCCGCGCGCGCCGGCAAGCAGCGGAAAGCAGCGCAGCGAGCGGATCATCGCCTCCGCCACATCCTCGCCGAACGGGCAGGAGCGCAGCGCCACGTCCTCCACGATCTCGGCGAAGATGCCGCCGGCGCCGACCAGCGCCATGGGGCCGAAGACCGTGTCGCGGGCGATGCCCATGATCAGCTCGGTGCCGGCATATTGTTTCGCGACCAGAACACCCTCGATGCGCGCCCGCGGCGCGCGCGCCGCCGCGCGTTGCAGCAGCAGCGTGTGCGTCTGCGCCACGTCGTCGAGCGCCGCGATGCCGGTCACCACGCCGCCGATCTCCGATTTATGGGCGATGTCCGGCGAGACGATCTTCATCACCACCGGCAGGCCGATCCGCCGCGCCGCCGCTTCGGATTCCGCCATGGTATGGCAAACTTCCTCCATGCCCACCGCGATGCCGGCGCCGAGCAGCAGCTTTTTCGCCTCCGGCTCGCTGGGGTCGGCGGCGGGCAGGGCGGCCGGCGCCACCACCGGCGGCGGCGCGAGGGCGGGTGCGGCGAAGGCGGCCCCAATGCGCCCGATGGCCCCGATCGCGACCACGGCGCGCGTCGGGTCGGCGAACACCGCATAGCCCAGCGCCTCGTAGTCGCGCACCAGGTCGGGTGGCGCCAGCACGCTGAGCACCATCAGCACGGTGGGGTGGCGCGCGCGCAGGGCCGCGAGATGCTCGCGCAGCCGCGGCGCGATCGAGGGTGCGGCCCCGACCTGGGAGAAGAAGACCAGCAGCGTCGCGTACCCGGCCGCGACCGTCGTTTCGAGAAACGTGCCGACCATGGCGAAGTCGTTGAACACCTGTGCGGTGCAGTCGACGGGGTTGGCGGGCGCGCAGAACGGCACCAGCGCGCGCAGCTCGGCCTGTGCTGCCGGCGGCATCGGCGGCATGGCGATGCCGTTGGCTTCCGCCGCGTCCGCCACCAGCACACCGCCGCCGCCGCTCACCGTCAGCACGCCGAGCGTGTTCGCCGCCGGATAAAGGCGTGCCGTGGCGAGATAGGCGATGTCGAGCAGTTCCTCGGTGCTGCGGGCGCGGGCCACGCCGTATTCCGCGAGCACGGCCTCGGTCACCCGGTCATCGGCGGCGATCGCCGCGGTGTGGGAGCTGGCGGCGGCCTGGCCGAGCGCGGAACGCCCGACCTTCATCATCACCACCGGCTTGCGTGCATCCTTCGCCGCCGCCAGCGCCGCGCGCAGCACCGCCCCGTCGCGGAATCCCTCGGCATAGACGGCGATGACGTCGAGGCTGTCATCCTGCGCCATCCAACCGATCGCGTCGGCGATGGTGACATCGGCCTCGTTGCCGGTGGTGATGCAGATCGGCGTGCCGATGCCGCGGTCGCGCGCGGCGACGAAGACATGCGTGCCGAACGCGCCCGACTGGCTGGCGATGCCGATGCGCCCCGCCAGCGGCCAGCCACCCTCGAAGGAGGAGGAGAAGATCGGAAAGAAGCCGACCGGCGCGTTGAACAGGCCGAGGCAGTTCGGCCCGAGCAGGCGCATGCCGGAAGCGCGCGCCGCCTCGCGCATCTGTGCCTGCGCCGCTTCGCCCTCGGCCCCCACCTCCGCGAAGCCGGCGGTGAGCACGATCGCGCCGCGCACGCCGGCATTCGCCAGGTCTTCGACGGCGGTGACGGCGCGCTCGGCGGCCACCGCGACGATGGCGACATCCGGCACCTCGGGCAGGGCCGCGGCGCTCGGGTAGCAGCGCAGACCCTGGATCTCGTCGCGGTTCGGGTTGACCGGCAGGATCGTGCCCTGGAAACCGCGTTCGAGCATATAGGCGATCGGCCGCCCGCCGATGCGTAGGCGGTCGGCCGAGGCGCCGAGCACGGCGACGGAGCGCGGGCGCAGGAGCGGTGTCAGCCCCGCGAAGCGCGCGGCGAAGGTTTCCCCCATCGGGAGAGTGTCGCAGGCAAAAGGCGGAAAGGAAACCGCCGCCTCAGCGCAGCCGGAACGGGTTGCTCCAGGCGCGCCTTCCCTGCTCGTCCGTCACCACCACGCGCGCCCAGCCCCCGGCACGGAACGGGTCGAGGCTCAGCCGCGCCTCGCGCAGGCCGTCGCCGAAGATCATTGCGTCGGCGCTGGCATGGCCGAGCACGGTGACGGAGCGCGCCGGCGAGCACGCGACGGTCACCTCGTCGCCGGTCACGTCGATCGCATGCAGCTCCGGCCCCTGGCTGCTGTAGCAGTGCCCGGCGCGCAGGGCGGCGACCAGTGCCTCAGGGTCCGGCGCCGGTGCCTTCACCATGGTCCAGCCGCCGCACCAGTCCGGGTATTTAAAATGCGCGTCGTCGGTGGCGCAGGCATGCAGGTTGTGCCCGCGCGAGGTCAGCGCGTCGAGCAGCGTCCAGCCATCGCCGCGGTCAGAACCCACGGCGCAGCCATGGTTGTAGACCTCGACCGCGTGTGCCGCCGGCAGCAGCGTCTCGGCGTCGGCGAGCGTGAGCCCATACCATTGCGGATGCGCAATGGCGACGAAGGCCCCCGCCGCTGCGCAGCGCGCGGCGAGCTGCGGACCCGTCTCCGCTGCCGGCGTCGGCGTGAAGTCGAGCGGCAGGCCGACCGCGAGGATATGCCACTTCTCCCCCAGCTCGGTCGCCGGCGCATGCACCTCCGCCCCCATGATCGTGGTGAAGGCGTTAGTGCGGAACGGTCGCGTGTCGGTGATGGGGAAGCCGTATTTGGGCGTGAAGTGATCGGTGAGCGCCAGGAAATCGTAGCCGGCCTCCCGATAGGTGGCGCAGACATGGCCGGGCTCGCGCACCGCGTCCGAGCGTGTGGAGTGGGTGTGCAGATTGCCCTTGAAGAAGCGCCCGGGTGCTGCGAAGGCGGGAAGTAGGGGCACGGCGGTCTCCCGATGACGATGCGGCCTTTTGCCACATGCAGGCCACGGTGGCACCCTTCGCCGCTCGCGGTCGGGCGCTGTGGCCGCCCGGCGCGTCGCCGCGCCATGGACGATCCGTGACTTGAACCCCGGGCGCCGCCGGGCCAGAACCGGCCGATGCGCTACATCTCCACCCGCGGCGGGGCCGAACCCCGCGACTTCGAAGCCGTGCTGCTCGCCGGCCTTGCCGAGGATGGCGGGCTGTTCGTCCCCGAGACCTGGCCCGAGCTTTCCACCGCCGAGTGGCGTGCCCTGCGCGGGCTGGACTACCCGGCACTCGCCGCCCACCTGATCGCCCGCTTTACCGGCGCCGCTTTTCCCGAGGCTGATCTGCTGCCGCTCTGCCGCGCGGCCTATGCCGGGTTTGCCCACCCGGCGGTGGTGCCGCTGTTACAGCTCGGCCCGCATCTGTTCGTGCAGGAGCTGTTCCACGGGCCGACGCTGGCCTTCAAGGACTTGGCGCTGCAACTCGTCGGCCGGCTGTTCGAGGCGAGTCTGGCGCGGCGCGGCGGCGAGATCGCCATCGTCGGCGCCACCTCCGGCGACACCGGCTCCGCCGCCATTGCCGCCTGTGCCGGGCGCGCGCGCATCCGCATCACCATCCTGCATCCCGAGGGCCGCACCAGCGAGGTGCAGCGGCGGCAAATGACGACGGTGCTGGCGCCCAACGTGAGCAACATCGCCATCGCCGGCAGCTTCGACGACTGCCAGGACCTGGTGAAGGCGATGTTCGCCGACGCGCCGTTCCGCGACGCGGTGCACCTCGCCGCCGTGAACTCGATCAACTGGGCGCGCATCGCCGCCCAGATCCCCTATTACGCGGCCGCCGCCCTCGCCCTCGGCGCGCCGGACCGCGAGGTGGCCTTCGCTGTCCCCACCGGCAATTTCGGCAATGTGCTGGCGGCCTGGGCGACGCGGCGCATGGGCCTGCCCATCACCCGGCTGATCGTCGGCACCAACCGCAACGACATCCTGGCCCGCTTCCTCGCCGGCAACGACATGTCGCGGCAGGCGGTGGTGCCCAGCCTGTCGCCAAGCATGGACATCCAGGTCAGCTCCAATTTCGAGCGCCTGCTGTTCGAGCTGCTGGGCCGCGACCCGCAGGCGACGGCGGCCACGATGCGGGCGTTCCGAGACGGCGGACGCATGCCCGTGCCGGACGACGCCTGGCGCCGCGCCACCGCGCTGTTTGCCGGCCATGCGGTGGACGACGCCGCGACCCTGGCCGAGATCCGGCAGGTCGAGGCTGAAACCGGATACCTGGTTGACCCGCATACGGCGGTGGGCATGGCTGCCGCGCGCGCCCATGCGAGCCAGGGAATTAAAACGATTGTGGCCGCCACGGCGCATCCCGCCAAGTTTCCGGACGCGATCGAGGCCGCGGTCGGCCGCCGTCCCCCCCTGCCCAGCCACCTCGCCGACCTATATGACAGGGTCGAACGTTTCATCCGCCTGCCAGCCGATCTCGGTCAAGTCGAGGCCGCCGTGCGCAGCGCCAGCCTGAGGAATGCCGCATGAACCCGCCTCCGACGGATACCAGCCCCGTGGATGGGGGCGCCGTCCGCGTCAGCCATCTGCCGTCCGGCCTCACCGTCATTACCGAACGCATGGAGCGGGTCGAGACGGTCTCCATCGGCGCCTATGTCGCGACCGGCACCCGCCATGAGGCGGCGGTGGAGAACGGCGTCTCGCATTTCCTCGAACACATGGCCTTCAAGGGCACGGAGCGGCGCAGCGCGGCCGCCATCGCCGAGGAGGTCGAGGCGGTGGGCGGGCACATCAACGCCTACACCGCACGCGAGCAGACCGCCTATTACGTGAAGCTGCTGAAGGAAGACTTGGCGCTCGGCGCCGATATCGTGGGCGATATCCTGTGCCACTCCACCTTCGCCCCCGATGAGCTGGAGCGCGAGCGCGGCGTCATCCTGCAGGAGATCGGCCAGGCCAACGACACGCCGGACGATATCGTGTTCGACCATTTCCAGGCCACCGCCTATCCGGACCAGCCGATGGGCCGGCCGGTGCTGGGCACCGAGGAGCTGATCCGCGGCATGAAGCGCGCGTCGCTCACCGGCTACATGCGCCGCCACTACGCCGCCGCCAACACCGTGGTTGCGGCCGCCGGCAACCTCGAGCACGAGACGGTGCTGGCGCTCGCGGAGCGGCATTTCGCCGACCTGCCGCGCGACCCGGCGCCGGCGCCGCTGCCCGCCACCTATGCCGGCGGCGAGTTCCGCGAGGCGCGCGACCTCGACCAGGTGCATCTGGTGCTGGGTTTCCCCTCGGTCGCCTATGCCGACCCCGATTTCTACCCGGTGATGCTGCTCTCCACGCTGCTCGGCGGCGGCATGTCCTCGCGCCTGTTCCAGGAGGTGCGGGAGAAGCGCGGCCTCGTCTACTCGATCTATTCCTACTCCGCGCCGGCGATCGATTCCGGCCTGTTCGCGATCTACGCCGGCACCGGCGAGAGCGAGGCGGCGGAGCTGGTGCCGGTGGTGCTGGAACAGCTCGGCCGCGTGCAGCGCGACGTGACAGAGGTGGAACTCGCCCGCGCCCGCGCGCAGGTGAAGGCAAGCCTGTTGATGTCGCTCGAGAGCACCGGCAGCCGGTGCGAGCAGCTTGCCCGGCAATGGCAGGTGTTCGGCCGCGCCGTACCAGCCGCCGAGACGGTCGCGCGGATCGCCGCCGTCACCACCGAGGATATCGGCCGTGCCGCGCGCCGCCTGTTCCGCGCCCGGCCGACGCTCGCCACGATGGGCCCGGCGAGCCGCGTTCCCGCGCTTTCCGATATCGTGGAACAGCTCGCGGCGTGACCCGACCCGATCCTGCCGCCACCGACCATCTGGCCCTACTCGGCGATCTCGTCGCCGCTGCCCGCCAGGCCGGGGCCGATGCCGCGGACGCCGTGCTTGTCATCGCCCAGGCGCTGCAGGCGGAGTGCCGGCTCGGCAAGACCGAGCATGTCGAGCGCTCGGAAAGTACCGATCTCGGCCTGCGCCTCTTCATCGGCCGACGCTCGGCGATCGTCTCGGCGACCAGCATCGAACCCGGACAGTTCGCTTCCCTTGCCGAGCGTGCGGCGGCGATGGCGCGCGTGCTGCCCGAGGACCCGTTCGCGGGCCTCGCAGACGCCGCGCGGGCGCCGGATGCGGACACGCTCGACCTCGTCGATCCCGTGGAGCCGGATGCGGCCGAGCTCGCCGCGCGCGCGCTGGCGGCCGAGGCGGCGGCGATGGCCGTCCAGGGTGTCACCAACTCCGAGGGCGCGTCCGCCGGCTGGGGGCGCAGCGAGGCCGTGTTCGTCACCTCCGCCGGTTTCTCCGGCCGGACGCGACGCACCTCTCACTCCCTGTCGGCCGCCGTGCTGGCGGGCGGTGGCACGGCGATGCAGCGCGATTATGCCTCGCATGGCACGGTGCATGCCGCCGACCTCGACGCGCCGGAGACGATCGGCCGCCAGGCGGCGGAACGCGCGGTGCGCCGGCTCAACCCCGCGCGGCCGCGAACCGCGAAACTGCCGGTGGTGTTCGACCCGCGGGTCGCGGGCTCGCTGCTGGGCCATTTCGCCGGCGCGATCAACGGCGCGTCGGTCGCCCGCGGCACCACGTTTCTCAAGGACGCGATGGGCACGCGCGTCTTCTCGCCCGGCATCGCCATCCACGACGACCCGCGCCGCCGCCGCGGCCTGCGCTCGCGGCTGTTCGACGGCGAGGGCGTGCCCACGCGCGCGCTGGCGCTGGTCGAGGACGGCGTGCTGCGCAGCTGGGTTCTGGACAGTCGCAGCGCGCGCCAGCTGGGGCTCGCCAGCACCGGCAGTGCCGCGCGCGGCACCAGTGGTCCGCCCTCGCCCGGCACCTCCAACCTGTTCATGGCCGCGGGCACGGTCTCGCCGGCGGCCCTGATGGCCGACATCGCGGAGGGTCTTTACGTCACGGAAATGATCGGCATGGGCGTCAACGGGCTCACCGGCGATTACAGCCGCGGCGCCGCCGGCTTCATGATCCGCCATGGCGAGCTGGCGGAGCCGGTGGCCGAGATCACCATCGCCGGGCATCTGCGCGACATGTTCCTCTCGCTCACGCCGGCGGACGACCTGCGGTTCCGGCGCGGTGTCGATGCGCCGACCCTGCGCGTTGATGGCATGACCATGGCCGGCGCCTGACCGACCGCACGGTCCGGCCGGGGATGGAACGGATGTGCCTGCCCCACCATATCGCCGCCATGCGGAGTCTGGCGCGGCTTGCGGCTCTTTTGTTGATCCTGGTGCTGGCGCTGACCCCCGCGGTCGCCCAGGCGCGCGCGGGCCGTGGCCTCTCCTTCGGCGGCCGTGGCGCGCGCACCACAATAGTGCCGCCGGCAACCCGTACCGCGCCCGGTTACGCCGCACCGCTCGGATCGGCGCCACCCTATGGTCGCGCGCCCTATGGTGCTCCCGGCTTTCGTGGCCCGGGGATGATGCGTGGCATCATGGGCGGGCTGATCGGCGCCGGCCTCGCCGGGATGCTACTGGGCCATGGCTTCTTCGGGGCCATGCACGGCATTGGCGGCGTGGTCGGCCTGTTGATCCAGATTCTGCTCATCGTGCTCGTGGTGCGCTGGCTGGTGCGGCGGTTCGCCGGCGCTGGCACCCTGGCCGGCGGCGGCATGGCGCCGCGGGCGATGAGCGGCGGCATGACCTACGCGCCGCCACCGGCCGCGGCCGCGACGCTGGCGCTGCAGCCCGAGGATTTTCAGCAATTCGAGGCCACGCTGCACCAGGTCCAGGCGGCGTGGAGTGCCGCCGACATGATGGCGCTGCAACGCCTCACCACGCCGGACATGGCCGCGATCTTCGCCCAGCAACTCCAGGAGCTGAGCGCGCGGGGGCTGCGCAACGAGGTCTCGGAGCTGCGGCTGCTGCAGGGCGATCTGGCCGAGGCCTGGCGCGAGAACGCCGCCGATTTCGCCACCGTGGCGATGCGCTTTTCGATGGTCGATGTCACGCGCGACGCCACCGGGCGGGTGGTCGATGGCGCGCCGGGCGAGCATGTCCAGGCGACCGAGCTGTGGACCTTTCTGCGTCGCCCGGGCGGGGACGCGGCGGGTGGTGCCTGGGTTCTGTCCGCCATCCAGCAGGCCGGCTGAAGCCTCGGCTGGGGCGGCGCCTACCCGACCACCACCTCGATCGGTGCCAGCGCATCGGTGATACGGATCGGCGTCATGCCGGTCGGGTCGCCATCCGTCTGGGTTGGCACGCTCGGCGAGAGGATCTCGACGGCCGCGGCCCGGGCGAGGCGCAGCCCCGGCATCGCGGGCAGCAGGTCGAGCGGCAGCGCCGCGCCATAGGCGAGTGCCGCGAGCGGGCCGGAACGTTCGAATAAGGCAACGGTGAAGCCGGCCTGTGCCGGGCTCGCGTCCGGCGCCAGCAGGAACGGGCCGCCATAGAGCCGCCCCTTCGTGACGATGACGCTGCCGGCCTCGGCCGGCGCGCCGTCGAGTGTGAGGCGGATCGGCGCGAAGCGATAGCGCCCGGCCTCGCGCAGCGATTGCAGCACATACGCGCCGCGACCGACCATCCGCTTGAGCGGGATCGGCAGATTGTGCACGACCGCGGCGTCGAACCCGGCGCCGACCATCTGCACGAACAGCCGCTCACCGCCCGTCATGCGCGCGATCCCCGGAATGATCCGCCGCGTGCGGCCGAATGCCAGTGCCGCCGCGACCGCGCGAGGCGCGAAGGATAGGCCAAGCTCGCGCGCCAGCACGTTCGCGGTCCCGAGTGGAATGATGCCGAGCCGCGTGTTGCTGCCCGCAAGCCCGTTGGCGACCTCGGCGATCGTGCCATCGCCGCCGGCGGCGACCACCAGGGCGGCGCCGCAGCGGACGGCATCGCGCGCGAGGCGCTCGGCATGTCCCGGCGAATCGGTGCGCTCGATCGCCACCCGCACGCCGTTCTCCGCCAGCACATCCACCACCCGCCAGAGCAGGCGTACGCGCCTGCGTCCGGCGGTCGGGTTGAAGACGACGATCATCGCGGGCATGGGTCCGGCGGAAGCCTCCGGCAGTGGCCGATCCCGGGGGATCGAGGGGTCGGGTGCAACCCCGCGCCAAGACGGCGGCGCGGGAGGATCGGCGGAAGCCCTGGCGAATGTTTCTGCGAAAGACGCCAGGATCGCTGGTCGTTGTTTCGATTCGATGACGATCTCGTGGCAAGTCTGTGATTTCAGCGCGCTGGCCACGGCTCCTCACGGGTCATTCAAACGTCACGTGCAAAGAGGCGGAAGCAGCGTCATGAGGCGGTGACCATGAACGCTCCCGCCGCGTCGCACGTCGTCCAGTACCGCAGCGTTTTCATTTCGGACACGCATCTCGGCACCCGTGGCTGCCGCAGCGATTTTCTTGCCGATTTTCTCCGCCGCGTCTCATGCCAGAACCTGTTCCTCGTCGGCGACATCATCGATGGCTGGCGGCTGCGGCGCTCCTGGTACTGGGACGCGACGCATGACGAGGTGCTGCGGCTGATCCTGCGTCACGCGCGCGGCGGCGCGCAGGTCACCTATATCCCCGGCAACCACGACGAGATGTTCCGCGTCTGGCTGCCGCTGGGGCTGGAGGTGGCGGGCATCCGCCTGCGGCGTGACGCGGAGCATGTCACCGCCGCTGGTCGGCGGCTGCTGGTCATGCACGGCGACGAGTTTGACAGCGTCGTGCGCTACGCGAAGTTCCTCGCCCTGCTCGGCGACTGGGCCTACACCGCCGCCCTGGTGGTCAATCGCTGGTTCAACGCGGCGCGCCGGCGGCTCGGCTATCCGTACTGGTCGCTCTCCGCCTGGCTCAAGCGCCAGGTGAAGGAGGCGGTCAAGGCGATCGACCGTTTCGAGAGCGCATTGGCGGCGGAGGCGCGCCGGCGCGGCTTCGACGGCGTGGTGTGCGGCCATATCCACCACGCCGAGATGCGCGAGGTCGGCGGCGTGCTCTACATCAACGATGGGGACTGGGTGGAGAGCTGCACGGCACTTGTCGAACACATGGATGGCCGGCTTGAGCTGGTGGACTGGGCGGCGATGAACCGCCTGTCGTTCCACGCGCCGAAACCGGCCGATGCGGCCGCGGTGGCCCAACCTGCCTGACGCGCTGGCCAGCACCGAGGACCATTTCGCGCGCCTGCTCGCGGTCGGGCCAGATGCCGCGCGCATCCTGATCGTTTCGGATGCGTGGATGCCGCAGGTCAACGGCGTGGTGCGCACGCTCGCCACCATCCGCACCGAGATGCTGGCGATGGGCCACACGGTGGAGGTGATCGGCCCCGACCGGTTTCCGACCATTCCCTGCCCGACCTATCCCGATATCCGCCTTTCGCTGTTCCCACGGCGGCGCCTCGCGCGCATCATCGAGAGCTTCGCGCCGGACGCGCTGCATATCGCGACGGAGGGTCCGCTGGGCCTGGCCGCCCGGGCCTGGGCGCGCCGGCGCGGCTGCGCCTTCACCACCGCGTTCCACACCCGGTTTCCGGAATATATTGCCGCGCGGACCGGCCTCTCCACCGCGCCGGTCTATGCCTGGCTCAGGCGCTTCCACGGCGCGGGGCAGGGGATGATGGTGGCGACCCCGAGCCTGCGCGAGGAACTCGCCGGGCGCGGCTTCCGCCATCTGCGGCCGTGGTCGCGCGGGGTCGACCTCGCGCTGTTCCATCCCGCCGAGCGCGAGGCGTGGGACCTGCCGCGGCCAGTCTTTCTCTATGTCGGGCGCGTCGCGGTGGAGAAGAATATCCGTTCCTTTCTCGACCTCGACCTGCCGGGCTCGAAGGTGGTGGTGGGCGGCGGGCCGCAGCTCGCGGCGCTGCGTCGGCAGTATCCGGCGGTGACCTTCACCGGCCCGCGCAGCGGGGCGGCGCTGGCGCGCGCCTATGCCGGCGCCGATGCGTTCGTCTTCCCCTCGCTCACCGACACGTTCGGTCTGGTGCTGCTGGAGGCACTGGCCTGCGGCACGCCGGTCGCCGCCTACGACGTGACCGGCCCGCGCGACGTGCTGGCGGGTGCCGCGGGCCGCGTCGGCGCGGTGGACGGCGATCTGCGGCGTGCGGCGCTGGCGGCGCTGGCGGGCGACCGCGCCGCGTGCCGCGCCCATGCCGAGCGGTTCAGCTGGCGTGCCTGCGCCCAGACCTTTCTGTCGCACCTGGTGCCGCTGGGAGGCCATCCGCCGCTCGTCCGAGAAGCACCATGAACAGCGCCGCGACGAGACCGAGCAGCGACGCGACCACGATCACCCCCTTCACCGCGATGCCGGCGAGCAGCATGGCGGCGAGCGGCGGGGAGGCGGCCTGCGCCAGCAGCGCCGGCGTCGCGAGCCATCCCAGGCGCTGCGCGTAGCCGGCGCGGCCGAACAGCGCCATCGGCAGCGTGCCGCGGTTGATGGTGAGGATGCCGTTGCTCATGCCGTAGAGCAGCGCGAAGGCTCCGGCCGCCACCACGCCCGGCAGCAGCAGCAGCAGGGCCGCGAAGGGCATCAGCAGCGCGCCCGCCCGCGCCCGGGTGAACAGCCGCACCCGCCTGGCGACACTCCACTCCACCACCCGCCCCAGCACCTGGCCGGGCCCGAGCAGGGCGGCGACGCCCACCGCCTGCGCCGGCGACAGGCCGCGCCCCTCCAGCAACCGCAGGATCAGCACCGCGATGCCGGAGGTGATCAGCCAGCGCAGCGTAAAGAAGATGGCCAGCAGCGTCAGCGCCCGCCCCGGATGGGGGATCGGCGGATGATCGTCATCGGCCACGCTGCCACGCTGATGCGTCGCTCCCGCCGGCACGCCCAACGGCACGCCGAGCAGCATCGCCGGCAGATTCACGGCCAGCAGCAGCGCGGCATAGGCGAACAGCATGCCGCGCCAGCCCCAGCGCGCCTCCAGCGCCGAGCCGAGCGGCCAGAACACGGAGCTGGCAAAGCCCGCGATGAGGGTCACGCCCATGATCGCGCGCCCCGATTCATGGCCGAACAGCACGCCGATCGTCGCGAATGCCGCGTCATAGAGCCCGAGCGCCATGCCGGCGCCGAGCACCATCCAGCCGGCGTACCAGAGCGCCAGGCCGTGCGAGAGCGCCAGCAGCACCAGCCCCGCCGCCATCACCGCGCAGGAGGTCGCGAGCACGCCGCGCCCGCCGGCCCGGTCGATGCGCCGCCCGACCAGCGGCGCGCCCAGCCCCGCCACCAGCAGTGCCCAGGAGAAGGCACCGAGCAGCGCCGCGCGCGAGACGCCGAGATCGGCCGCGGCCGGCCCCGCCAGCACCGCCGGCAGGTAATAGGTGCAGCCATAGACCACGAGCTGCGAGGCGCCGAGCACCGTCGCCACGCGGCGCATGCCGGGAAGCGCGGGGCTCATGCACTCGGTCCCGTCATTTGCTGCCCGGTCATTTGCGGCCCGGTTACTGGCGGCCCGGTCAGGCGCGCGTGGGCGGCGTGGTGTCGCCGGGGCCGAGCGCGCGTTGCAGCAGCACGGTGTCGAGCCACTGCCCGTGCTTGTAGCCGACCGCGCGCAGCGTGCCGACCAGGCGGAACCCGTGCCGCTCGTGCAGGCGGATGGAGGACGTGTTGGCGCTGTCGCCCACCACCGCGATCATCTGGCGGAATCCGCGCTCGGTGCAGGCGACGATGAGTGCCGCGAGCAGCGCGGAGCCGGTGCCGTGGCCGGCTTCGTCGGTGCGCAGATAGACCGAGTTCTCCAACGTGTCGCGGTAGGCGGCGCGCGGCCGATACGCGCCGGCATAGGCATACCCGACCAGCGTGCCGTCGCGGATCGCCGCGACATACGGGTAGCCCTGGCTGGTGATCGCCTCGAAGCGGCGGCGCATCTCGGCCGCGTCCGGCGGCTGTGTCTCGAACGAGGCGCGGCCATGGCGGACATGGTGGGCGTAGATCTCGGTGATGGCGGGGATGTCGGCATCGAGCGCGGGGCGCAGCGTGGCGGGGCGGATGGTGGCGTTCGTCATGACGTCATGCTGGCGCAGGCCCGGCGCGTTGCGAAGAAAATTTTTCGCATGCGGCATATCAATATAAGTTGGGCTTATGAGCACGCCGACCCTGCGCCAGTTGCGCACCTTCGTCGCCGTCGCCGAGCGCGGCAGCATCACCGAGGCGGCGCGGGCGCTGAACCTCACGCAGCCGGCGGCGAGCCAGCAGTTGCGCGAGATCGAGCGGCTGGTGGGCGCGCGGCTGCTCGAACGCGCCGGCGGACGCCTGGTGCCCACGGCCGCTGGCTCGGCGGCGTTGGACCCGGCGCGCCAGGCGCTGGCCGCGGCGGCGGAAGCGGTGGCAAGGGTGCAGGCAGTGCGAGCCGGCAGGGCGGGGCGGGTGCGGCTCGGCACCGGCGCCACGGCCTGCATCCATCTGCTGCCGGCAGCACTGGCCAGCGTGCGCGCGCGGCTGCCGGGGCTCGACATCGTGGTCGCCACCGGCAACACGCCGGACATCCTGCGCCGGGTGCAGGAGGGGGAGCTCGACCTCGGGCTGGTCACCATGCCGCGGCGGCTGCCACGCCCTCTGGTGGCGACGCCGATCCGCCGCGATCCGCTCGCCGCCCTGCTGCCGGCGCCACTGGCGCGCCAGGCCGCCTTCACCCCGGCGTCCCTGGCGGCGCTGCCGCTCATTCTCTACGAGCGGGGCGGCGACACGCGCGGCATCGTGGATGCATGGTTCCGCCGCGCCGGCCTGGCGCCGAAGCCGATCATGGAGCTGGGCAGCGTGGAGGCGATCAAGGTGCTGGTCGGCAGTGGGCTCGGCGCCTCGGTGATGCCGTGCATGGCACTGGGCCAGCCGGTGCCGGGGGCCGAAATGCGCCAGCTCCGCCCGCCGGTGGCGCGGATTCTGGCGCTGGTGCTGCGCCGCTCGAACGTGGTCGATGCGGGGTTGCAGGCGATGATCGCGGCCCTGACCCCCACAGCGATGGCCAACCCCGAGGCCGGGGCGGACGGCAACGGCCGCGCGGCAGCGGGGGATGTCCCGTTCCGGGCGGCGGCGTGCTAACCGCCGCGCATGATGTCCCGCCTCCTGCGGCAGGGCTGGGTGCAGAACGCGCTCGCCGCCCTCGTCGCCACCTATCTGCGCCTGGCGCTCGGCACCATCCGCTGGCGCGTGGTGGGCTGGGAGAACCTGACGCCGCATCTCGGCACTGCCCCGGCCTCGGGGCCGGTGGTGGCGGCGTTCTGGCACGAGATGCTGCCGCTGATGCCCGCGCTGTGGCGGCGCGTCCACGCTACCGGCGCGGAGGCGCGGGTGCTGGTCTCACGCCATCGCGACGGGCGGTTCATCGGCGAGGTGATGCGCCGGTTCGAGCTTGGCCTCACCCACGGCTCGACCGGCACCAGGGGGCGCGACCGCGGCGGGGCGAGCGCGGTGCGGGCACTGCTCGGCGTGCTGGCGGAGGGGAAACACGTGGTGATGACGCCGGATGGTCCGCGTGGCCCGCGGCGCCTCGCGGCGGCGGGGGTGGCGCAGATCGCGGCCCTGTCCGGGGCGCCGGTGCTGCCCTGCGCCGCCTGGGTCGCGCCGCGCATCCGCCTGCCGACCTGGGACGGGATGGTGCTGCCGCTGCCGTTCGCGCGCGGCGTGCTGGTCTGCGGCGCGCCGATCGCCATCGGCCAGGACGCCGCCGATGCGGGCCTTGCCGCCGTCGCTGCGGCCCTGGCCGAGGTCTCGCGCCTCGCCGGATCACCGGCATGAGGGCCGCAGGCAAGGCGCGGCAGCCGTGATCGCGGCGGTCGAGGGCGCCGCGACGACGCTTGCCGCGCCGGTGCTGCGCGCCTGGCTGCGCCGCCGCGTGGCACTGGGCAAGGAGGTCGAGGCGCGGCTGCCTGAGCGCTGGGGCGAGGACGCCACGCCGCGCCCGCCCGGGCGGCTGCTCTGGCTGCATGCCGCGAGCGTCGGCGAGGCCGCGTCCATGCGCCGCGTGCTGCTGCTGCTGCCGCCGGAGTTGCGGGTGCTGTTCACCACCGGCACCGTCACCTCGGCGGCGATGCTGACCAAGGAGCTGTCACGCGACGGGCCGGCCTTCCACCGTTTCGTTCCGCTCGACGTGCCGGCGTGGGTGGCGCGCTTCCTTGACCATTGGCAGCCGGATGCAGCGTGTTTCGTCGAGAGCGAGATCTGGCCGACGATGCTGGCACAGTTGCGCCGCCGCAACGTTCCCACGGCGCTGATCAACGCGCGCTTCTCCGCGCGCAGCTCCGCCCGCTGGCGGCTGGCGCGGCCGTTGGTGCGCCCGCTCTTCGCCGGGTTTACCGCCCTGCAGGCGCAATCCTCCGGGGATGCCGCGCGGCTGGTCGCGATGGGGGCGCCGGCGCCGCGCCAGGTCGGCAACCTCAAGCTCGCGGCGTTTCCGCTGCCGGTCGATGAGATGGCGCTGACCAGGCTGCGTTGGCAGATCGGCGAGCGGCCCTGCTGGCTCGCGGCCCAGACCCATCCCGGGGAGGAGGCGATCGCCGCCGCGGTGCACGGGCATCTGCGCGCCACCTTCCCCGACCTGCTCACCATCATCGTGCCGCGCCACCCCGAGCGTGGGGCCGCGATCGTGAGCGGCCTGCCGCGGCCGGCCACACGGCGCGGCGCCGAGGAAGCGCCGCCCCCCGCCGGCACCGATGGCGGTGGCTTCTACGTCGCCGACACGATGGGCGAGCTGGGCCTGTTCTATCGCGTCGCCGGCTGTGCCTTCGTCGGCAAGAGTCTGGCGGTCGGCGGTGGGCAGAACCCGCTGGAGCCGGCGCGTCTCGGCTGCCCGGTTGCGGTGGGGCCGATGACCGAAAACTTCGCCGACCCGGTCGCGATGCTGCACGCGGCCGGCGCGCTGGAGAAGGTGGCGGATGCCGCGGCCCTCGCGGCGTTTGTCGCGACGATGCTGCGCGACCCCGCGCGCCGTGCGGCGATGGGGGCGGCGGGCCGCGCCGCCTCCGCCGGCGAGGACGAGCTGCCCGCGCGCGTCGCGGCGATGATGGCGGCCCTCGCGGGTCTCGGGGGCAGCGGTGCAAGCGCCTAGGTTCTGGCGCGAGGGCGGCTGGCCGGTGCCGCTGCTGGCACCCTTCGAGCCGATCACCGCATGGCTGACCGCGCGGCGGCTCGCGCGCGACGGCTGGGTGGCGCCGGTGCCGGTTCTTTGTTGCGGTAACGCGACGATCGGCGGCGCCGGCAAGACCACGCTGGCGCTCGACCTCGGGCAGCGTATCGCGGCGCGCGGCCTGCGTGTGGGCTTCGTGACGCGCGGCTATCGCGGCTCGCTCGCGGGCGTGGTGCGGGTCGACGCGGCGCGCCACACCGCGGCCGAGATCGGCGACGAGCCGCTGCTGCTCGCGGCCGTCGCTCCCACCTGGCGCGGCGCCGACCGGCGGGAAGCGATGCTCGCGGCGGTTGCGGCCGGCATGCAGGCGATCGTCGCCGATGACGGCTTGCAGAACCCCGCCTTCGCCCATGCCGCGCGGCTGCTCGTGGTGGATGGGCAGACCGGCTTTGGCAACGGCCATCTGCTGCCCGCCGGGCCGCTGCGCGAACCGGTGGCGGATGCCGCGTCGCGCTCACGTGCGGCGGTGCTGATCGGCGAGGACCCGACGGGCACGATCCTCGGGGAGCTCGGGCCGATGACGGTGTTGCGTGCGCGCCTGGTGGCGGACGTGGCGGCACGCGCGCTCGCGGGGCGGCGCGTCGCGGCCTTCGCGGGGCTCGCGCGGCCGGATAAATTCTTTGGCATGCTGCGCGATCTCGGTGCCGAGCTCACGGTGGCGCGCGGCTTTCCAGATCATCACGTCTTTGCAACGACAGAGCTGGCGGCGCTGGCGGCCGCGGCCGGCGACGCGGTGCTGGCGACGACGCCGAAGGACGCGGCGCGGCTCACGCCTGCCTGGCGCGCGCGCGTGCATGTCGCGGGCGTGGGCCTCGCCTGGGAGAGCGAAGCAGCCCTTACGGCCTTGCTCGACCAGGTGCTGGGATGACCTGGCTGGAAACCGCGCTGGTCCGCGCCGGGTTCGCCGTGCTGGGATGGCTGCGCCCGCAAACCGCCTCCAATCTCGGGGCCGCCGTGGCCCGCATGATCGGGCCGCTTCTGCCGGTCTCGCGCGTGGCCGACGCCAATCTCCGCCGCGCGCTGCCTGATATGTCGGTATCAGAACGACGCGGCTTGATCCGCGAGGTCTGGGAGAGTCTCGGCCGCACCGTGGGCGAAATGCCGCACATCGCGTCCCTGGGCCCGACGGCGAGCGGCCCCGGCTGGGAGATCGAGGGTGTCGAGCACCTGGCCGGCATCGACGGTGCCGCGATCCTGTTCTCCGCCCATATCGGCAACTGGGAGGTGCTGCCGAGGGCGGCCGCGTTCCATGGCGCCGGTTGCGCGAGTTTCTACCGTGCCGCCGCCAACCCCGCTGTCGACGCCATCATCGTCGGCATGCGCCGTGAGGCGACCGGCGGCCAGCCGCAATTCGCCAAGGGAGCGGCGGGTGCGCGCGCCGCCCTCGTGCATCTGCGGGCCGGCGGGCGGCTGGCATTGCTCGCCGACCAGAAGATGAACGACGGCATCGCCGCACCGTTCTTCGGCCGCATGGCGATGACCGCGTCGGCGCCGGCCTCGCTCGCGCTGCGCTTCAACTGCCCGCTGATCCCCGCCCATGGCGTCCGTATCGCGCCGGGACGCTTTCGCCTGTACGTGGAGAAGCCGCTGGCGCACCCGGCAACCGGGGATCGGGCGCGTGACGTGGCGGCGCTGACGGCGGCGATGAACGCCGCGATCGAGCGCTGGGTGCGCGAGACGCCGGGGCAATGGCTGTGGCTGCATCGACGCTGGCCGAAGGAAGAGTGATGGCCGAAGGAGGAATGATGACGCGCGCGATTTTCGATCTCGACGGTACGCTGGCGGATTCCGCACCCGGCATCACCGGCTGCTACCGAGCGGCGCTCGCCGGCATGGGCTACGAGCTGCCGGCCGATATCGGCGTCGCCGCGATGATCGGCCCGCCGCTGCTCGATGTCTGCCGTGGGCTGCTCGCGCGCTTCGGCGATACGAGGGCGGAGGAACTCGCCCGCCGCTATCGCGCGCTCTACGCGGAATGGGGCTGGAGCGACTGCACGCTCTATCCCGGCATCGCCGATGCCCTCGCGACCTTGGCGGAGTCCGGGGCCGAGCTGCACATCGCGACCGCGAAACGAACCGCCTTTGCCCGGCGCATGCTCGACCGGCTGGGCATCGCCGCGCGTTTCGCCAGCATCCGCGGCTCGGAGGATGGCGGCGCGTTCGACGACAAGGCGGTGCTGCTCGCCGATGTGCTGCGCGGCGGGGCGGGTCCGGCGGCGATGATCGGCGATAGTCGTTTCGACATCGCAGCGGCGCGCGCCAACGCCATTCCCGCGATCGCGGTCGCCTGGGGCTACGGCCAGCCGGGCGAGCATGCGGGCGCGGTGGTGGCAACCCACCCGGCGGAGCTGCCAAGCCTGATCGGTGCCGTGTCGCTACAGCGGTAGCGAGGCCTGGCGGGGCTTGCCGTCATCGGCGGTGGCCGCCACCTCGCCATCGGCGAGCCGGAGCGTGAGAGCCATGCCCGGCGTGATGCCGGCGGCGCGCGGTAGCAGATTGCCGGTGCGGTCCAGCACCAACGCATAGCCCCTGGCCAGCACCTGCTGGTGCGACACCGATTCGAGCCGTGCCGCGAACCCCTCCAGCCGCGCGCGTGCCTCCCGCAGCCGCGCCTGCAACGGCGCCGGGCGCAGCCGCGCCAGCACCGCGGCGGCAGCCGTGCCCTGCCGTGCCAGCGCCTGGCGCAG
>JAJXXT010000097.1 GCA_021780935.1 Pseudomonadota bacterium | reverse complement strand
CATCCCGGGGCATCACCAAAACCCCCGCCACGTCCTGACATTATGTTGCGTGCGCGCCGGCGATCGCCCGCAGGACAAGGCCCGATCGCAGACCTGCAACATAACCTTCGCCGCAACATGTTCGGTCCATTTGCCGGCGGCACCCCGGCCGGAGTCCGGCCCGGTCAGCCGCACGAACAGACTGCGGCCCGGGCTGTTCTGCACATCGCCGACCAGCCAGTAGCGGCCCTGGCGGCGTCCGTTGGAGAGGTAGTGGCGGCACACCGCCTCGGCCTCGCGCGCGAGGCGATGCGCCAGTTCGGCGGCGGACCCGGACATGGAGCATCTCCACGTTCAGGCCGCGACGCGATCGACGACGCGGATGAGCGGCGATCGCTCAAACAGCGCCGAGAGGATCGCGGGTCCGCGTTCGGTGACCGGGACGAACAGCCGCAGCCGCCAGCCGATGATCTCGCTCGTGAGCCCCATCGCCTTGAGCTGATCGACGGCCCCGTCGGTGAAGCCGGCGAGTTCGACCCGGGCGGCACCCATCACCGTGGCGCGGCGGATCGTGAGGCCGCCGGCGAGATGCAGGATGGCGCCATCGGCGAGCACGGCGGACCATGCCTCGGTCGGCGCCAGGGTCGGCGCGTCGTCCAACCCGAGCGCCCGACAGACCTCGCCCATGGCGGCAGGCGAGAGCAGGCGGCCGATGACGCGCTCGCCATCGTCCGTCTGAAGGCGATAGACGCGCAGCGATTCGTCGGGCAGCCGGTTCCAGATCGGCAGCAGCAGGCCGGTGACGATGTGGAAGGTGCTTTCGGTGAATTCCGGCACCTGGGCTACTTCGGCGTTCCATGTCGCGGCGAACCGCTCCGCATCTGCCTCCTCCCAATGGGTGCGATCCAGCGCGTCGAGGGCGATCGTCTCATGGGCCATCGGCCGGACGAGACGCACCCGGCGCTGCACCTCGCCGTCATCAAGGGTCAGGCTCGGCGCCCAGATCTGCACAGCGGCACGGCCGGACTGGGCGTTGACCAGCAGCCGCGCTCGTGGGTCCCGCCCCAGGGCGAGCGCATCACCGGCGGGAAGCGGCCGGTTGCGGTCCCGGCGCAGTACCTTGAACAGCCGCGTCTCGGCGCCGGTCGCCGCATGGGTATGGATGGTGCGCCGTTCGGCAACACGGAGGCTGTCCGCCGTCAGCGTCTCGACGCCGACATCGTAGCTGCCGGAGGCAATCGCGCTCTCGATGCGGCTGGCGAGCAGCTCCTCGAACACCGCGAACAGGCTGTTCTGCAGGGTGATCGGCAGCGCCAGCAGCCTGTTGAGGAAGGTGGTGATCGGCGGCAAATCCTCGCGCAGCGACCCATCGCGGTCGGAGAGACCGAGCCCCGTCGCGTCCTCGAATCGCTGGAATGAGCAGCACTCCACCTTTCCGGCAAAGATCAGCCCGTAGAACTGCCGGAGTGCAGCGCGGGCATACTGGCTCTCCAGATTGTCCTCGGCCCGGAACAGACCCTGGCCGCCGGTCTGGCGCTGACCGCGGGTGATCGCGCCGAGGCTGTCGAGCCGGCGGGCGATGGTGGAGAGAAAACGCTTCTCGCCGCGCACATCCGTCGCCACGGGGCGGAACAATGGCGGCTGACGCTGATTGGTGCGGTTGGACCGGCCGAGGCCCTGGATGGCGGTGTCCGCCTTCCAGCCAGGTTCCAGCAGGTAGTGCACCCGCCGGCGCTGGTTCCGGGCGGCGAGGTCGGCGTGATAGCTGCGCCCGGTGCCGCCGGCGTCCGAGAAGACCAGGATGCGCTTCTCATCGTCCATGAAGGCCTGGGTCTCGGCAAGGTTGGCCGAGCCGGGGCGGGTCTCGACGGCGAGCCGCTCGGTGCCACCGGCGGCGACCTTGCGCACGACACGCCGGGATCGCCCGGTAACCTCGGCGACCTGATCGGTGCCGAAGCGCTGGACGATCTGATCGAGCGCGCCCTGCACCGCCGGCAGTGCGGCGAGGTGCTCGATCATCCGGTCCCGCCGCTCCACCGCGTCGCGCGATTGCACCGGCTGGCCGTCGCGGAACACCGGGCGGGAGAGCAGATTGCCGTCGCCGTCGGTGAAGACCTCGAATAGCTGCGTCGGGAAACCGTGCGCCAGGTAGTCGAGAACGTATTCGCGCGGCGTGATGTCCACCTGCACGTCGGCCCACTCGCCCGCGGGGATCTCTGCCAGCCGTCGGTCCAGCAGCGCCTCGCCGGTGGAGACCAGTTGCACGATGCACGCGGCGCCTGCGGCGACGTCGCGCTCGATCGCAGCGATCAGCGTCGACACCTTCATCGCGGTGATGAGGTGGTTGAAGAAACGCTGCTTGTTCGATTCGAAGGCTGATCGCGCCGCCGCTTTCGCCTGGCGGTTCAGCGTGCCGGAGGGGCCGGTGACATTAGCCGCCTCCATCGCCTCGGCCAGGTTGGCGTGGATCACCTGGAACGCTTCGGCATAGGCATCGTAGATGCGCACCTGCTCGGGGCTGAGCGGGTGTTCGACGATCTCGACCTCGATCCCTTCGTATGATAGCGACCGCGCGGCGTAGAGGCCGAGCGCCTTCAGATCGCGCGCCAGTACCTCCATCGCTGCGATCCCGCCGGCCTCCATCGCCCCGACGAATTCCTGCCGAGTCGCGAACGGGAAATCCGCGCCGCCCCAAAGTCCGAGCCGTTGCGCATAGGCGAGGTTCTGCACCGAGGTCGCGCCGGTCGCAGAGACGTAGAGCACCCGCGCGTCGGGCAGCGCGTGTTGCAGCCGCAGCCCGGCGCGACCCTGCTGGGACGGCCCGCGCTCGCCGCGTTCGGAGGTGTCCCCGGCAGCGTTGGCCATGGCGTGCGCCTCGTCGAATACGATCACCCCGTCGAATTCCCGCCCCAGCCAGTCGATGATCTGGTCGAGGCGCGACGCCTTGCCCTCCCGCTCGGCGGAACGGAGGGTGGCGTAGGTTGTGAACAGAATGCCCTGACCGAGGCGGATCGGTGCGCCCTGGCGGAAACGCGAAAGCGGGGTGATCAGCAGCCGTTCCTGGCCGAGGGCGGACCAGTCGCGCTGGGCGTCCTCGATCAGCTTGTCGGACTTCGAAACCCAGAGCGCGCGGCGGCGGCCCTTCAGCCAGTTGTCGAGGATGACGCCGGCCACCTGCCGCCCTTTGCCGGCGCCAGTGCCGTCGCCGAGGAACCAGCCGCGGCGGAAGCGCACCGCGCCCTCGGCGTCGTCGGGGGCAGCGGAGACCTGGTCGTAGGTCGCATCGACCAGCCAGGCGCCGGCGAGATGCCCAGCATGGGCTTCGCCAGCGTAGATGACGCTCTCGATCTGCGCGTCCGAAAGCAGGCCGGCGAATATGACCGCCGGCGGTAGATGCGGCCGGTAGCGGGGGCGCGGCGGCGCGACCGAGGCCATAGCGGCAGATTGCACGAGCCTGGTCGGATGCGGCCGCGCACCAGGGATCGCGATGGTCTGCACGGAATAGCTCTCGTAGAGCGCGGCGCTGATGCGGCTATGCTCCGGCGGCCGTTCCTCCCGGACCTCGTAGGCGAGTGGGGTGCCGGGATCGATCGTCGGTTCCGGATGAGGGGTCGCGATGGGATGTGGGCGCGCGACGATCGTGTGCGGGGGCACCGAGCGGGCGGCGGGCGCCGCGACCGGGGGCGCGGATATGGCCGGGCGCGGCGGCACAAGGCGCGTTACCCATTCCAGCAGCGTCGCCACGTCGGGGGCGGTGCCGGGGGACGGCGGGTAGGCGGTCGGGTCCTCGGCCGGAACGCGGTCGATGACGGTCAGGCGGGTCTCGACCGCGGTGCCATGCCGGGCATAAACACGGCGATCGATCCCGGCCGAGAACACCACCCGCCCGCGGGCCTGCAGCCGGACGAAATCCTCCCGCCAGGACGGATTGTCCGGCGCGAGCGAGATGCCGGTGATGGCGACCAACCGCCCGCCCGGGGCCAGCCGCGCCAGCGCCGAGGCGACATGGCGGAAGGCCGCGTCTGCCACCCGCCCCTCGACATGCGCCACGACCGAGAAGGGCGGGTTCATCAGGACCACCGACGGTGCGATGGCCGGATCCAGATGGTCGTGGATCTGCGCCGCATCGTGGCGGCTGACGGCAACGCCGGGGAACTGATGGGCGAGCAGGTCGGCGCGGGTCTCGGCGAACTCGTTCAGCGCCAGGGCCCCGCCGGCGAGCGCGGCGAAGACGGCGAGCAGTCCAGTGCCGGCGGAGGGCTCCAGCACCAGGTCACCCGGCGTGAGCGCGGCGGCGACGCTGGCCGCGAAGCCGAGCGTAATCGGCGTCGAGAACTGCTGGAGCGCCGCGCTCTCCTCGGATCGACGGGTGTGCGTGGGCGCCAGCGCGGCCAGCCTCGCCAGCATGGCGAGCATCCCCGTCGGCGAGCCCGCGCGGGCGCGCATGGCCGGCCCGTGCCGGCGCAGGAACAGGACCTGCGCCACCTCGCAGGCCTCGTAGGCGTCCTTCCACACCCAGGCGCCGGCCGTGTCGGCGGCGCCGAACGCCGCCTCCATCGCGGCGCGCAGGATGGCAGCATCGAGGGCCTGGCCCCGCTCCAGCGCGGCCAGCAGCAGACGGGCAGCGTGGAAGATAGCGGCAGCCCGATCGGGGGCAGCGGGCGTGGACGGGGATGCGAACATGGCCGACGGCTCGGCCAACGCGGGGACAATGACTGTCATGGAGGGATTCCGGAGAGCGGGGTTCAGAAGCCGGCGGGCGCTCTCCCGACCCCATCCGCCTCACCCCGTCCCGGCCACCCTCTTGCTCTACGGGCTCCCCGCGCCCCGGCGGTTGCCCGCTCCGGCGCTTTGGCTCCGGCCCGCGTCGTGCTATTTCTGAACAACTAGCCCATCTTATTCACCGCGTTTCTGCGCGAGCGGCTCGCCAAGCTCCGGGCGCGGCTACGCGACGCGCTGGCCCATCGCGATTTTGGATCATATCTGGCAGGCGTTGGGGATTGTCGGGACGGGGGGCGGGTTCGGGGCACTTGCCCCCTGTGTCACGGTCCGGCTGGCTGGACGCAGCGGGCGAGGCTGGCGAACAGCGCGGCCTCGGGGCACGCCGCGGCGAAGGCGATGCGCACGCGGGTCGCCGTCTCGGTGATGCGCGCGGCGATCTTGAGCAGCCGCGCCCGCAAGGTGGTGAACTCGGCGCTGGCCAAGGGCTGGGGCCTGGGGATGGCATCACGGAGCTTCAGCATCAGCCAGTAGGCCCCGGTGTGCAGCACGAGGCGCACCTGGTTGGCGAGCGGCGAGCGGCAACTGGTGCGATCGGAGGCAAGCTGGCTCTTGTGCAGCTTGATCAGGTTCTCGGCCTGGCCGCGGGCACAATAAATTGTGTCGTAGAACCATGCGGCGGTGCCGATGGCGAGGTTGGTCACGACGTAACGAATGTCCAACCCCTTCGTCGTCGCCTCGATGCGTGCCGCCACACGCCGCTGGCATTTCCAGGATTTGGCGCCGTAGCGGGTCTCGGTATAGCGGCGCACGACCGCTGCCTGTTCTTCGGCACGGCGAACCCGCACATCGTCGGCGGCCGGTTCCACCAGCCGATCGAGCACCGCATTGCCCGGCAAGCCCAGGACGTAGTCCACGCCGTTGGCCTCGCACCAGGCCATCACCTCGGGACGGCCGTAATGACCGTCGCCGCGGATGGTGAGCCGCGTGGCGGGCCAATGGCGGCGGATGCGCCGCACCAGCCGGCGCAGATGGCCGCGGATTTCCGTCCCCGACGGGGTCTTGCCCGGACGCAGCAACACCGCCACCGGGCGCGAGGTGGCGGTGTCGTAGACGTGGATCGGCTGGAAGCAGCGTTCGTCGTAATGCGCATTGAACAAGGCGAGCTGCTGGTGGCCATGCACGACATCGACGGTGTCGTCGATATCCAGCGTGACGGCGCGCGGCGGACGGGCATAGCTGGCGCAGTAGAGATCGACCATGGCGTAGCTCATGCGGATCACCTCGCGCAGGGTCGGTGCGTTTTCCCAGCGCGACATGGTCGGCTGCGAGCAAAGCTCGGCGCCGCTGTCGGGCAGACGGCCGCAGGCCAGCTTGAAGCCGGGATCGGTGCGCAGGTGGTCGAGGTCGTCGGCGTCCTCATAGCCGCAGGCGATCGCGAGCATGCGCGCGCGCAGAATGTCCACGACGCTGTGGGTTACCAGGAGCGGGTTGCGCGGGTCGGCAATCAACCGCGCAAGTGTCCGGGCAATCCCGATGCAGCGTTCCACCGCAGCCAGCAGCAAGACGCCGCCGTCAGAGGTCATTCGTCCGCCATCGAAGGCCGCGGTGATTTTCTTGCGCCCAACCGCTGGGAAATCGAACGCCAGCAGGGTATCTTCGGACATGGCGGGTGTGGCTCGCGTGATTGCTGGAACGGGGTGGTCTCGACACCCAATCCCTAAACACAATCAACGCTTTACGCTACATCCGCCAGCGAATCCCTGCCATGCCGTGAATAAGATGGGCTAGCATGGTCAGGGCCGCATCATGGGCACTGTGAATATCACCGATGCCAAGGCGCATCTGAGCGAACTGGTCGAGCGCGCCAGCGGTGGCGAGACCGTGCGGATCACCCGCCGCGGCAAGCCGATCGCGCAGATCGTCGCCGCCAAGGCGCCGCGCAAGCGCATCGACATCGCTCCCTTGCGTGCGATGGTCGAGAAGATGCCGATGCAGGCGGGGCCGGCAGGCGAGTTCATCCGCCGCATGCGCGACGAGGCGCGTTATTGATCTTCTTCCTCGACACCTCGGTGATCGTCGCGACATTGACGCAGGCAGCGCGGGATCTCGAGTTCGCGGCAAATGGCGGAAGAATTGTTGCGTGACCGCGTGAGCACTTCGCAGCCTATAATGGACGACGCTTTCCGCTTTCTACTGCTTTCCAGGAGAACCTTCGGCCGGCCTAATGGGGCCGTTCGAGCCAAGCTTGGCGGAAGTATTCGTCGCTGATTTCGTTGCTTCGACGCTTCCTGCAGGCCGGGACGATAAATCGGTACCTGGGGTGATTGTGCTGCTGACCGTCCCGTTGGGCGAGGGCTTCGCACCCGAGCTCGGTGCGCTCGCGCTGGGAGAACCGAGCCCATGAGGAGTCGACTTGCCTCCTCCGCTCTCGACCGGCTTAGATTTCTTTTTCTGTATAGCGACGACACGCCCCGCAGCTCAAGACTCCCCTCATTTTTACACCGCCCCGAAAGTCTCGGCGAAGACGGGCAGTTCACCGAGCATGTCGGCGAATTTCTGGACCAGTGGCCCCAGCCGAGGCTCCGGCATGGTGGGCATGAGTTC
>JAJXXT010000104.1 GCA_021780935.1 Pseudomonadota bacterium | reverse complement strand
GGCGATCGGGCTCAACCTCACGCTCGGCTATGCCGGGCAGATCTCGCTGGCGCAGGCGACTTTCGTCGGCGTCGGCGCCTATGCCACCGCGCTGCTGATGCCGCATGGCTGGCCATTCGGCGCGACGCTGGCGCTGGCGGGCGGGCTCTGCTTCGGCCTCGGCCTCCTGTTCGGGTTCCCGGCACTGCGGGTGCAGGGGCATTACCTCGCGTTCGTGACGCTGGCGCTGACCACGCTCGCCTTTCTCGTCATGCGCAACGAGGCGTGGCTGACCGGCGGGGTGCAGGGCATCGCGCATATCGCGCGGCCGGTGCCCTTCACCTCCGGGCGCGCCTTCCTGATGCTCTGCCTCTTGGTGCTGACGCTGGTCACCGTCGCGACCTGGTGGCTGCTGCGCTCGCCGTGGGGGCGCGCCTTCATCGCGCTGCGCGAGAACCCGATACGGGCGGCAAGCCTCGGCGTGGACGTGCGCGGCTACACGTTGCTCTCGTTCGCCATCGGCGCGGCGCTGGGCGGCGTCTGTGGCAGCCTCTATGCGCCGCTGGTGCAGTACGTGGAGCCCTCGCCCTTCGCGCTCGCCCTGTCGCTGTCGCTGCTGCTGATGGTGGTGGTGGGCGGCTCCGGCTCCTTCCTCGGGCCCTATGTCGGCGCGCTGGTCGCCGTTCTGCTCCCGGAATGGCTCCGCTTCATGCAGGATTACTACCTGGTGGTGTATGCCATGGTGGTGATGCTGCTGCTCGCGGTATGCCCGGATGGGCTGGTGGGCCTGGCCGGGCGGATGCTCGACCGGCGGCGGCGCGGGCACCCGGCGGAGCCGGCCGATGGCGGGAAGGCATGACGCCGGCTGGCCCCACGCCCGGGACGCCGGTGCTGGAGGCGCGCGACCTGCATCGCAGCTTCGGCGGCGTGCGCGCCGTCAACGGCATTTCCTTCAGCGTGGCGCCGGGCGAGATTCTGGGCGTGATCGGGCCCAACGGATCGGGCAAGTCGACGCTGTTCAACTGCCTCCTGGGCCAGCTCCCGCCCTCGGCCGGCCAGGTCCTGCTCGACGGCGAGGACGTGACCGGGATGCCGCCCGCCGCGCTCAACCGCCGCGGCGTCTCGCGCACGTTCCAACTGCTGCAGGTGTTCCCTCAGCTTTCGGTGCGCGAGAACCTGATCCTCGCGGGACAGGAGCATGTGGGCAGCCGGCTCGGGCGGCTGTTCGGCCGGCCCGATGCGGGGTTGACCGCCGCCGCTGAGCGCATGCTGCACCTGTTCCGGCTCGAGGCGCTGGCCGATCTGCTCGCTGGCGGGCTGAGCTACGGGCAGCAGAAACTGCTCGATGCCGCGATGGCGTTCATGGCCGGGCCGCGGCTGGTGCTGCTCGACGAGCCGGCCGGCGGCGTCAACCTGACGCTGCTCGGCGCTTTCCGCGAGCGGCTCAGGGCGATGAACCACGAGACTGGCAGCACCTTCGTCGTCATCGAGCACAACATGGATTTCGTGATGTCGCTGTGCACGCGGGTGATCTGCATCGCCGAGGGGCAGATCATCGCCGATGGCAGCCCGCAGGCAGTGCGCGAGAATCCGCAGGTGATCGAGGCCTATCTTGGCCACTGACGCGACCCGGGCAAAAGATCCCGGCGCGGTCCTGCAACTGCGCGCGGTGGTCGGCGGCTACGGCCGCATGACCATCCTCAACGGCTGCAGCTTCGACGTCGCGCGGGCGGCGATCACGACCGTGATCGGGCCCAACGGGGCGGGCAAGTCCACCTGCTTCAAGGCGGTGTTCGGCATGCTCGCGGTGCGCTCGGGCCAGATCCTGCTCGACGGCGAGGACGTGACCAACGCGACGCCGCGCGCGATGATCGGGCGCGGCGTGTGCTATGTGCCGCAGGGACGCAACATCTTTCCCGAACTGTCGGTCGTCGACAATCTGGAACTCGGCGGCGTGCCGCTCGGAAGTGCGGCGGCGATGCGCCCGCGCGTGGAGACGGCGCTCGACCGCTTCCCGGTGCTGCGCCAGAAGGCGCGCGCGCAGGCCTCCACGCTGTCGGGTGGGCAGCAGAAACTGCTCGAGATTGCGCGCGGGCTGATCGCGGAACCGAAGCTGATCCTGATCGACGAGCCGTCGATCGGGTTGTCACCGATGATGGTCGCGGAGGTGTTCGCGACCTTGCGGGGGCTGCGCGACCAGGGCGTCTCGGTGCTGATGGTCGAGCAGAACGCCAGGAGCGCGCTCGAGATTTCCGATTACGGCATCGTGCTGGAGAGCGGACGGATGCGCATGCAGGCCGGCGCGCGGGCGCTGCTCGACGACCCGCGCGTGGGCCAGCTTTTCCTTGGCGCCGACGTGGATCTCTGAACCCCGCCGCTCAGTTGCAGGTGGCGAACCGGTACGGCTGGTCGATCGGCTTGGCGCTGGCGTAGGAGGCCAGCTGCGACGCCGATTGCAGCGCCAGCACATCGGCGAAGCGGCCGACATTCTGCTCGCAGAACGTCACCCCCTCCTGGGTGCCGATCTGGCTCTGGGCGTTGGCGAGCGCGGTGATGTAGTTGTCGTGCTCCGCCTGCGCCGAGCGGCCGTAATTGCGGCGGAAATAGCCGGCGAGCGTCCTGTCGTCGGCGGTGAGCGCGGCGCGGTAGCGCTCGACGAAGCTGTTGTACTGGTCACGCGCGTCGCAGGAGAGGGCAGTGACCATCAGCCGGCTCTTCAGTCCCTCCACCTCAATCGCGGTGAGTTCCGGCGGCTGGGCGCAGTAGGGGGCGGGCGGCGCGTCGATGTGGCCGACCGGAAGCGCTGCCTGGGGAGCGGGCGCATGCGCCCGATGGGCGCAGCCGAACAGCAGCAACAGGCCAGCGGCGAGGGCGGGGACGGCGATCAGACGCATGCAGGGCTCCGGGACAGGCGGCGCTGTGAAAAGCGGCTTGTGGGGCGGGTTGTGGGCGTGGGGTTGAGGTAGCGGAGGCGGCGGTGGCTGTGCAACCGCGCCGTCCGGCGCGGCCATGACGCGTGGCAGGCGGCAATCGCGGCGGTTGCACGGCGGACGCATCTGCTATGCTGGTTTGCGAAAGGCCAGAAGGAGCTTTGATGGCGGAACGGAAACCGGCGGCCGAGGCGACGCCGCTGTTCGCCGGCTATGCGCCGGGGCCCTATTTCTGCGAGCTGACGGCCCCGCGCGAGGGCGATGGCGGCGCCCTGGGCGTGGTGCGGGCCAGGCTCGCCGCGATCGGCATCGAGGCGCTGCGAGCCCGCGCCGCGGCGGCCGAGGGCGACCTGATCGACCTCGGCGTCACCTTCACCGTCTATTCGGACGCCGCCGCGATCGACCGCATCCTGCCCTTCGACTGCATCCCCCGCATCATCACCGCCGGCGAGTGGGACCGGATCGAGCGCGGCGTGAAGCAGCGCGTGGCGGCGCTGAACCTGTTCCTGCACGACATCTACCATGAGCGGAAAATCCTCGCCGACGGCGTCCTGCCGCGCGACCTGGTGCTGGGCAATGCGAATTACCGGCCGGAGATGGAGCATTTTCCCGTTCGCTTTGGAACCTACGTGCATATCTGCGGAACCGACATCGTGCGCGGGCGCGATGGCGATTTCATGGTGCTGGAGGACAACGCGCGCACGCCCTCGGGCGTCTCCTACGTGGTCGAAAACCGGCACCTGATGAACCGCACCTTCCCCGACCTGATGGCGGGGATGAAGCTGCGGCCGGTGGACGACTACGGCCGGCGGCTGCATGCGGCGATGGCGGAGATCGCGCCCGCGGGGGTCGATGACCCGCAGGTCGTCCTGCTGTCGCCCGGCATCTACAACTCCGCCTATTTCGAGCATGTGTTCCTGGCGCGCGAGATGGGCGTGCCGCTGGTAGAGGGAGCGGATCTTGCGGTCGAGCAGGACCATGTGTGGATGCGCACCACGGCGGGGCTGCGGCCGGTGCACACGATCTATCGGCGCATCGGCGACGACTTCCTCGACCCGACGGTGTTCCGCCCGGAAAGCCTGCTCGGCGTGCCGGGCCTGATCGGCGCCTGGCGGCGCGGCAACGTGACGCTGGCCAACGCGGTCGGCACCGGGGTCGCGGACGACAAGGCGGTCTATGCCTACATGCCGCGCATCATCCGCTACTACCTGGGCGAGGAAGCGATCCTCGCCAACGTGCCGACCCATACCTGCCGCGAGCGGGGGGGGCTCGACTACACGCTGGCCCATCTTGCGCAGCTGGTGGTCAAGCCGGTGGGCGAGAGCGGCGGCTACGGCATCACCATCGGACCGCGGGCCAGCCGGGCGGAGCTGGAGCGGGCCCGCGCGGCGCTGCTCGCGGAGCCGGCAAAATGGATCAGCCAGGAGGTGATCGACCTTTCCGTCGCGCCGACCCTGACCGAGAGCGGCGTGCGGCCGCGGCACCTCGATCTGCGCCCCTTCGCCGTGACCGGGCGGGAGAGCTGGGTGCTGCCTGGCGGGCTGTCGCGGGTGGCGATGAAGGAAGGGTCGCTGATCGTGAACTCATCGCAGGGCGGCGGATCGAAGGATACCTGGGTGCTCGCGGCGGAGGCCGGGTGATGGCGCGCGAGCCGGTGATGCTGGCGCGCTATGCCGAAGGGCTGTTCTGGATGGCGCGCTATCTCGAGCGGGTCGAGAACATGGCGCGGCTGATCGACGTCACGCAGGGGTTCGAGAGCCCGGGGCGGGAGGCGGAAAGCTGGTACGCGCTGGTGCAGATCAACGCCGACGAGGAGAATTTCGCGCGGCTCGGCCACACGCCCGGCGCCGAGGCGGTGAAGGCGTTCTACCTGGCCGACGCGGCGAACCCGACGTCCATCCCCGCCTCACTCGAGGCCGCGCGCTACAACGCAAGCACGCTGCGGCCGCTGATCTCGACGGAGATGTGGCGCCAGCTCAACATGTTCCATCGCGCCATGTCGGCGATCGCGCCCGAGGAAATGCAGGGCGACCGCCTGTCGCGCCTGTGCACGCGCGTCAAGGAAGGCGTGCAGACGCACACCGGCATCACCGAGGGCACGTTCTTCCGCGACCAGGGCTGGCTGTTCTACCGGCTCGGGCGGCTGATCGAGCGCGCGGATCAGACGACGCGGCTGCTCGACATCCGCTACCACCTGCTGACGGCGCCGAACGGCGGCGAGGACCGACGCGTGGCGGAGCTCGAGCGCTGGGGCGGCGTCTTGCGCGCGGCAGCGGGCTACCACGGGTTCCGGCGCGTGGCGCCGCCAGGGTTCGCGCCGGCGGACGTGGTGGCGTTCCTGCTGGTCGATCGCGGGTCGCCGCGCAGCGTCGCGCTGTGCGTGAGCGAGATGGAGGCGTGCCTGGGCGAGCTGCGCGCGCGCTATGGGCTGCGCGGCACCGTCGACGCGCTCGAACTGGCGGAGGAACTGCGCGCGGCGCTGACCGGGCGGCCGGTCTCGCGCATCATCGAGGGCGGGCTGCGCGCCTTCCTCGACGCGGTGCAGCAGAACCTGAATGCCCTGGCGGCGGCGATCGGCACCGCGTTTTTCCGCGACTGGCGGCCGAACGCCGCATCCTAGAGCGACCTCCGGTCGGCCTCAGCCGGTCCGGCTCAGGCCGACCGCAGATAAGTTGCTCCAGATACTAAGTTTCCTAGAGCAGGAAAGCCGACCTGATGATGCTGTCCGGTCGGCTATTGCTCTAGCCGGGATTTGGCGACGGCCGCGCGCTGGCGCAGAATGGGCCGAACCCAGCCACCAGCAAACGGAGACGCTTCATGTCCGCTGCGACCTATCCCGAGATCTCGCTTTTCATCGATGGCGCCTGGACCAAGGCGGCCGGCGGCAAGCACCTGACGGTGCTGAACCCGGCCACGAGCGAGCCGCTCGGCACCGTCGCGCATGCCGGGAAGGCCGATCTCGACCGCGCGCTGGAGGCGGCACAGAAAGGCTTCGCGGCATGGCGGAAGGTTTCCGCTTTCGAGCGGGGCAAGGTGCTGAAGCGCGCCGCGGTACTGATGCGCGAGCGCGCCGACAGCATCGCGCCACTGATGACGATGGAGCAGGGCAAGCCGGTGGCCGAGGCCAAGGGCGAGCTCCTGGTCGGCGCCGATGTGATGGACTGGTTCGGCGAGGAAGCCCGGCGCGCCTATGGCCGCGTGATCCCGGCGCGGGCGGATGGCGTCTACCAGCTCGTCATCAAGGAGCCGGTGGGGCCGGTCGCGGCGTTCACGCCGTGGAATTTCCCGGTGAACCAGGCCGTGCGCAAGCTCTCCGCGGCGCTCGCCGCCGGCTGCTCGATCATCCTCAAGGGCCCGGAGGAAACGCCGGCCTCCTGCGCGGAGCTGGTGCGCGTCTTTGCCGATGCCGGCGTGCCGGCGGGGGTGGTGCAACTGGTCTACGGGATTCCCGCGGAGATTTCGGAATATCTCATTCCGCATCCGATCATCCGCAAGATCTCGTTCACCGGCTCGACGGCGGTGGGCAAGCAACTCGCCGCGCTGGCGGGACTGCACATGAAGCGCGTGACGATGGAGCTCGGTGGCCATGCGCCGGCCCTGGTGTTCGAGGACGCCGACATCGATGCCGCGGCGAAGATTCTCGCCGCCAACAAGTTCCGCAACGCCGGCCAGGTCTGCATCGCGCCGACGCGCCTGCTGGTGCAGGAGAGCGTCTATGAGAAGTTCGTCGATCGTTTCGTGACCATCGCCAAGAACATCAAGGTGGGCAGCGGGCTCGACGCCGGCACGACGATGGGGCCGCTGGCCAATGCCCGACGGATCACCGCGATGGAAGGCTTCGTCGCCGATGCGGTGCAGAAGGGGGCGACGCTGCGCACCGGCGGCAAGCGCATCGGCAACAAGGGCAATTTCTTCGAGCCTACGGTGCTGACCGAGGTCACGACCGACATGCGCGCGATGAACGAGGAGCCGTTCGGGCCGCTGGCGTTGGTCGTCGCGTTCAAGAAGACCGAGGAAGCGGTGGCGGAGGCCAACCGCCTGCCCTACGGGCTCGCCGCCTATGCCTATACGCGTTCCGCGACCACCGCGAACAAGGTGGCGACGGCCGTCGAGTCCGGCATGATGTCGATCAACCATCACGGGCTCGCGCTGCCGGAAGTGCCGTTCGGCGGGATGAAGGATTCCGGCTACGGCTCGGAGGGCGGGCTCGAGGCGATGGAAGCCTATCTCAACACCAAGTTCGTGACGCAGGCCTCGGCATAACCGACGGCGGGCGGTGAACCGTTCCGGTGGCCGCGTGCCGCCGGAACGGTTTTTCTTTGCCCGCAGCTAGAGCAATATCCGACCAGATAGAATCATCTGGCCTGATTTCCCGCTCCAGGAAACTTGGAATCCAGCGCAGCCGCCGATCTGCCCGAGCCGGACCGGCTCAGACCGATCGGAGGTTGCTCTCGAGTTTCCGACCGCCCTGCCAGACCGCTGCGACGTTCCAGCCAGCGTCCAGGGCAACGAGATCGGCGCGCATGCCGGCCGCGATACGGCCGCGATCGCCGAGGCGCATCGCCGCGGCGGGGGTCGCGGTCGCCATGCGCAGGATCGCCCCGTCCGTGGCGAGCCGCAGCGCGCGGGCGCGGCGCGCCGCCTCCCCC
>JAJXXT010000072.1 GCA_021780935.1 Pseudomonadota bacterium | reverse complement strand
GCGCCGTCACGTTCGGCGGCGAAGGCGGCGAAGGAAGCGGGCTCGCGCGCGAGCTGGGCCAGGCGACGGGCGAAGAACGCGCCGCGCGGCCGGCCCGAGAGCGCGCGGTCGATCGCCGCCACCGCCTCGCCATCCGTGGCCCGCAACGGCCGCAGCCCGATTGTTGCTGTGGTGTTCATGGTTTTTCCTCAGTGCTCCGCCGCGTAGTCGATCGCCAGGCTGGCATCGGTCTCGGCGTCGAGCGTCGCGTCCAGCGCCGCCAGCAGCCCCATCTCCTCCTTCTCGATATGCGCCGTGAGCGCGCTGCACAGCCCGCCCGCCGTCGCATGGAAGGTGCGCCACGACGCCGCCTCGAACCCGTGCGCCCGCGCCTCGCCCGCGGCCAGCGCGAGCCGGCGCGCCGCCGCCAGCAGCGCCGCGTGCTCGGCGATGAGCTGCCCGGTCATTTCGGGTTCGTCGAGAAGCGGGAACAGCGCCCTCTCCTCGAAGGCGAAATGAGTTGCGACCTCGCGCCCGACCGCGGCGGCGAAGTCGTCGAGCAGGGCTGCGACCGCCGGCGCCGCCGCCTCGGGCGGCTCGGCCGGCGGGTGCTGGCCGAGCAGCGATTCGAGCCGCGCCAGCAGCGCGAGCGTGGCCATGTGCTCGTCGTGCAGCGCGCGGGCGATGTGTGTCTGCGCCATCGTCATGCCTCTCCCGCAAGCCCCGCCGCCAGCCGCATCGCCAGCGCCGCGGCGGCCCGGCGCCGATACTGTGCCGCGAGCAGCGTGGTGCGCATCGGCGTCACCTGTTTCTGCACCAGCTTGCCCAGTTGCTCGCGCCACGCCGCGTCCGGCACCGCGCCGGCCAGCGCCTCGACGCCGGCGAGCAGGAACGGGCTGGCGTTGGTGCCGGTCAGCGCCACGCGCAGCGCCGCCACCTTGCCCGCCGCCATGCCGAGCGCCACCGCCACGCCGGCGAGCGGAAAGTCGATCGCCTGGCGCGCCCGCGCCTTGGCGTAGCGCGCCGGCAGCGGCTGCGGCGGAAGTTGCACTGACGTTACGATCTCGCCGGCCGCGAGGGTCAGGTGCGCGGCGCCATCCTCGCGGTAGAGTGCGCCGAGCGGCTGGCGGCGCGCGCCCGCCGGCCCGGCGATCTCCACCGTCGCGCCATAGGCCAGCAGCGGGGCGGCGAGGTCGCCGCTGAACGCGGCGTGGCAGCGATTGCCGGTCGGCGCGACATGGCAGACGCTGCCTCGATGCTTGAGGCAGAACCCGTTGGCGGCGCGCCACCAGGCGCTGCGGTTGTAGAAGGTGCAGCGGGTGTCGAGGCAGAGATTGCCGCCGACGGTCGCCGCCGCGCGATGCGCCGGCGCCGCCACCAGCCGTGCCGCCTCGGCGAGCGCCGGCCAGCGCCCGCCGACGCGCGCATCCTCGGCCAGCTCCGCCAGCGTGACCGCGGCCCCGATCGCGAGCCCGCCCCCCTGCGCCGCGATGCCCCGCAGCTCCGCCACCCCGCGCGCATCGACCAGGGTCCGCGGCGCGCCGATGCCGTGGCGCAGATTGACCATCAGGTCGGTGCCGCCCGCGACCAGCCGCGCCTCGGGCTCGGCCAGCGCCGCGAGTGCTGCTGCCAGGCTCGTGGGCGCGACGACGCTGAACGGCGCCAGCGGTTCCATCACGCCGCCCTCTCGCGGCTGCGCGCCAGGCGCTCGGCGCGTTTTCGTTGCGCAAGCGCTTCGGTCAGGCGGTCCGGCGTCACCGGCAGCTCGTCGAGGCGCAGGCCGATCGCATCGGCGATGGCGGCGGCGAACGCCGGCGGGAACGAGGCGAGCGCGCCTTCGCTCGCCTCCTTGGCGCCGAACGGGCCGTTGGGATCGATGCTCTCCACGATCTGCACCGCGACCGGCGGCGAATCCATGATCGTCGGCACCCGGTAGTCGAGGAAGGAGGCGTGCATCGCCAGGCCCTCGTCGTAGCGCGTCTCCTCGCCCAGCGCCTGCCCCATGCCCATCCACACCGCGCCCTGGATCTGCCCCTCGACCGCCAGCGGATTGATCGCGAAACCGCAATCCTGCGCCACCCAGACCTGCTCGACGGCGACCGCGCCGGTCGCCTCGTCCACCGCGACCTCGACGACCTGTGCGGCGTAGCTGAAGCCCATCGTCGCGCCGACCGCGCCGCCGCGATGCCCGCCGCCCTGGAACTCGACCGGGCAGGTGAAGCTGCCCTTGACGGTGAGCGCGCCGGCCTCGCGCGCGAGTGCCGCCTGCGCCGCCTCGGCGAAGGAGAGCGTGCGCCCGTCGTTGACATGGCGGAACTGTTCCGCTTCAGCCTCGATTTCCGTCTCCGCGACGCCGAGCCGTGCCGCCGCCGCCGCCACCAGCTTGGCGCGGAGCTGGCGCGCCGCGTCGATGCTGGCGTTGCCGACCATGAAGGTGACGCGCGAGGAATAGGAGCCGTTGTCCTTGGGCGTCAGCGCGCTGTCGGCAGCGATCACGCGGATCCGGTCGAGATGCACGCCGAGCACCTCGGCCGCCGCCTGCGCCAGCACCGTGCTCGAGCCCTGGCCGATATCGGCCGCCCCGGTGAGCAGCGTGATGCCGCCGTCGAAATCGAGGCGCAGATGCACCACCGCATGCGGCTCGCCGGTCCAGTGGATCGGCTTGGCGGCACCGCTCACGTAATGCGAGCAGGCCATGCCGAGCCCGCGCCCCGGCCCGAGCCGGCCGCGCCGCTCGCGCCAGCCCGAGGCGCGCTCCACCCGCTCGAGGCATTCGGCGAGTCCGTAGCTCTCGACCCGCAGCCCGTTCATCGTCTGGGTCGGGGCGGCGAGCAGGTTGGCGCGGCGCACCGCGAACGGGTCGAGCCCGAGCTCGGCCGCCATCGTATCCAGCAACGATTCGAAGGCAAAACGGACATCGACCGTGCCGTGCCCGCGCATCGCCCCGCAGGGCGGCAGGTTGGCATAGACGCGCCAGCCGTCATAGCGCAGCGCCGGCAGCGCGTAGAGCCCCTGCAGCAGCGCCCCGGCATAGAGGATCGTCACCACCCCGTAGCCGGCGAAGGCGCCGCCGCGCTGCACCACCTCGGCCGCGCACGCGGTCAGCCGCCCGTCGCGCGCCATGCCGAGCCGCAGGCGGACCTCGGTCTGCGGCCGGCCGCGATGGGTGAGGAAGCTTTCCTCGCGCGACAGCGCGAGCCGCACCGTCCCGCCCGCCGCGCGCGCCAGCAGGGCGGCGATCAGCTCGAAGTTCAGCACCTCGACGCGCGCGCCGAAGCCGCCGCCGACGAACGGCTTGATGACGCGGATGCGGCTCGCCTCGAGCCCGAGCGTGCGCGCCAGCATCATGTGCACGTAGTAGGGCACCTGCGTCGTGGACCACAGCGTGAGCTGCGTCCGCTCGGGGTCGAAGGCGGCGTGGGCGGCGTTGCGCTCCATCTGCCCATGCGCCACCTCGGCACAGCGATAGACCCCCTCGCGCACCAGGTCGGCGGCGGCAAAGCCGGCGGCGGGGTCGCCGAATTCGTGGTGCACCTCGCGCTCGATGTTGCCTGGCCGGTCGTCGTGCAGCGCCACCGCGTCCGCGGCGCGCGCCGCCTCGGCGGTGAAATAGGCCGGCAGTTCCTCGATCTCGAGTTCGATCAGCTCGAGCGCCGCCGCGGCCGTCGCCGCGTCCTGCGCCGCCACCGCCGCCACCGGCTCGCCGCGATAGCGCACCCGCCCGCGCGCCAGCGGAAACTCGTTCATCGCGATCGGCAGCACGCCATAGCCGTGCGGACAATCCTCGCCGGTGACGACGGCGCGCACGCCGGCCAGCGCGCGGGCCCGCCCGGTATGGACCGCGACGATGCGCCCATGCGCGACGGGGCTGCGCAGGATCCGCCCGACCAGCGCGTTCGCCGCCGGCAGATCCTCGGTGTAGCGCGCCTCGCCGCGCACCTTCTCGATGCCGTCGATCAGCGGCGTCGGGCGGCCGACGACGGTGCGCTCGTTGCGCATCAGCCGTCCGCCGCGGCGGCGAGCACCGCCTCGATGATCTTCACATAGCCGGTGCAGCGGCAGAGATTGCCGGCCAGTGCCGCGCGGATCGCCGCCTCGTCGGGGCTTCGGTTGCGGCGCAGCAGCCCCTCGGCCGCCATGATCATTCCGGGTGTGCAATAGCCGCACTGCGCGCCGAGCTTCTCGTGAAAGGCGCGCTGCAGCCGGCCGAGGCGCCCTGCGACACCTTGCCCCTCGATGGTCTCGACCGTCCGCCCCTCGCACTCGCCGGTGCGGGTGAGGCAGGCGAGCCGCGCCACGCCGTCGATCAGCACGGTGCAGGCGCCGCACTCGCCGCCGTCGCAGCCCTGCTTGGTTCCGGTGAGGCCGAGCGTCTCGCGCAGTGTCTCGAGCAGCAGCGCGTGGTCCGCCGCCGGCACCGCGCAGTCCCGCCCGTTGAGCTGGAAGTGACGCATCGGTCCGGGCGGCATCGGCATCGCTCGCCTCCGTCTTTCGGTATGACGATATTCCGGTATGACGATGCGGTTTTAGCGGCCGGTGCCGCCCCTGCCTTGATCTGGATCAAGGCAGGGGCGCAACGTCGCCGCGGCTAAGGCGAGATGTCGTCGAGCAGGCGGTCGCGCGTCGCCAGTCCGAACTGCGCGATGATCGCGGCCAGCACCAGGAAGCTCACGATCAGCAGCATCGCGCCGAGCACGCTCATCTGCGGGATCAGCGGCGCGATCAGAATCAGCCCGACGCCGCCGCCGAGATGGCCGATGCCATCGACGAGCGCGAAGCCGGTGGTGCGCGCGCGCGTCGGGTAGTTCTCCACCGACCACGCATAGGCGATCGGGATCCAGACATTGAAGCCGAAGAACACGACGATCGAGCCGAGCACGCCGATCCAGAACGCCTGCCCGCCGAGGGCCACCAGCACGCCGCCCACCAGCGTGATCGCGGCGGCCAGCGGCACCCAGGTCTTGCGCTCCATCCGCTCGCCCCAGCCATAGGCGACCAGCGCGCAGAGCACGAAGCCGAACGTGCCCATCGCGGTGATCAGCCCCGCCTCCGGCGGCGGATAGTGCAGGGCGGCCAGCAGCGTCGTGAAGCCGGCGGCGAAGGAATAGACGGTGATGTAGGCCAGGAACCACATCGCCAGCAGCATCAGCGTGCGCCGCCGGTAGATCGGGTTGTGGAAGATCGCGGCGAACGGCATCCGCTCGTCGGCCGGTGGCGCCGGCGCCACCGGCTCGGCCACCGGCGGCAGCGGCGAGATCGCGTGCGCGCGCGCCTCCATCTGCCCGATCACCGCGTCCGCCTCGGCGAGCCGGCCGCGGCTGATCAGCCAGCGCGGCGACTCCGGCAGCTGGAAGCGCAGCATGACCCCGACCAGCGCCAGCGCGCCGCCGATCAGGTACATGATCCGCCAGCCGTAGTCGAAATGTTCCGAGGCCAGCGCGAACGGCAGGCCGAGCGGCAGCGGGGTTGCCGGCGTCGTCAGCCACAGCCCGAGCCAGATGCCGAGCACCGCGCCGAGCGCGGAGAAGACGAAGATCATCGAGGTGTAGCGCGCGCGCGCGCCGCGCGGCGCCATCTCGCCGATATAGGTGTTGACGATCGCGAGGTCGGCGCCGATGCCGATGCCGGTGATGACGCGCGCCACGATGAACCAGGTGTAGCTGTCCACCAGCGCCGTCAGCGCCGAGCCGATGCCGGTCACCAGCATCGTCACCAGCAGCAGGTCGCGCCGCCCGGCGCGGTCGGCGAGCGGGGAGAAGATCAGCGTTCCGACCACGTAGCCGGCGAGATTGAGCAGCACCGGCAGGCCGATATAGGCCGCCGAGGAAGGCGGCGTGCAGCCCTTCACCAGCACCATGCAGGTCTGGATGAAGGAGACGTTGATGTCGAAGATATCGTAGAAAGTGAAGAGAAAGCCGATGCCGATGATCCCCGCGAACAGGCTGGGCAGCGCCCAGACAGGGATGCGGTCGATACGCGCCAGCAATATGCCGGGAGAGGCGTTCCTGTCGCTCATGTAACGTTCCCTTTCATGACGGCCCTTGCAGTCCGGGCTCTTTCTAGCGGTCTTCTCGCAGCCATCCTTCCTTGTCGTTGCGGTCTCGCTCGTGCGTTTGGCGCATCGTCAGGCCGGCGGCGCCTCGCCGTCGCGCAGCCGGAAGCGCTGGATCTTTCCGGTTGCGGTCTTGGGCAGGTCCTCGACGATGCGGACCCAGCGCGGATATTTGTACGGCGCCAGCCGTGACTTGCAATGGCGAACCAGCGCCTCGGCGAGCGCCGCCGCCTCTGCCGCCGGGTCCTTCGGCACCACCCAGGCTTCCGGCTTGATCAGCCCGTCGCCATCCGCCCGCCCGACCACCGCCGCCTCCAGCACCGCCGGATGCTCGATCAGCGCCGCCTCGATCTCGACCGGCGAGCACCAGATCCCGCCCACTTTCAGCATGTCGTCGCTGCGCCCGCTGTAGGTGAAGATGCCGTCGGCATCGACGCGATAGGTGTCGCCGGTGTCGAGCCAGCCATCGACCAGGGTCGGCTTCGGGTTGCGCCAGTAGCACCGCGCGATCGAGTCGCCGGCCAGCATCAGCCGGCCCGCCTCGCCCACCGGCAGCTCCGCGCCCGCCTCGTCGACGATCTTCGCCCGGTAGCCCGGCACCGGGCGGCCCGAGCTGCCCGCCACCACCTCGCCCGGCCGGTTGGAGATGTACATGTGCGCCGCCTCGGTCGAGCCGATGCCGTCGAGGATCTCGAGCCCGGTGAGTTCGTGCCAGGTGCTGTAGAGATGCGCCGGCAGCGCCTCGCCGGCGGAGGCGCAGCGGCGCAGCGAGGAGAGGTCGGGTGCGAGGGCGGCGAACTCCGCGATCTGGCGCGCGAACAGCGTCGGCACGCCGAAGAACAGCGTCGGGCGGAAGCGGCGGATCGCGGCGAAGGTCGATTCCGGCGTCGGCCGCTCCGCCACCAGCACCGCCGTCCCCCCGACCCAGAGCGGAAAGCCCATCGCGTTGCCGAGCCCGTAGGCGAAGAACAGTTTCGCCGCCGAATAGAACACGTCGTCCTCGCGCACGCCGAGCGTTTCGACGCCGTAATGCTGCGCGCTGACCACCAGGTCGCGCTGGCGGTGCACCGCGCCCTTCGGCCGCCCGGTCGAGCCCGAGGTGTAGAGCCAGAAGGCGTCGTCGAGCGGGCCGCTCGGCGCCGGCGCGAGGTCGGGCGAGGCCGCGGCCAGCAGCGGCGCCAGCGCCTCGGTGGTCAGCGCCAGCTGCGGGCGCGCCTCGGCGATCGCGGGTTCGAGCTCGGCGGCGAGCTCGGGCGAATAGACCACCAGCGCCGCCTCGGAATCGGCGATCATGTAACGATAATCCGCGGCGCGCAGCAGCGTGTTCAGCGGCACCGCCACCATCCCCGCCTTGATCGCGCCCCAGAACAGGTAGAAGAATTCGGGCCGGTCGAGCACGGCCAGCAGCACCCGCCCGCCCGGCGGGACGCCGAGCGCCCGCAGCGCGTTGCCGCAGCGCGCCACCTGCTGGGCCAGCTCGGCATAGGTCACGTCGCCGGCGGCGGTGCGGATCGCGACCTTGGCCGCGCGCCCCTCGGCGAGATGGCGATCGACGAAGGCGATGGCGGCGTTGAACCGCGGCGCGAAGGCGATCT
>JAJXXT010000047.1 GCA_021780935.1 Pseudomonadota bacterium | reverse complement strand
ACGGCGTATCTTGTATCCCGCTACGGTGACTTCATTCTCATGAAGCCGCCGCTGATGCCTCAGACCTACGCTCTGTGGTTTGGGCCGGCCTTCATACTTCTGGTCGCTGCGGGGGTCGCCGGGGCCGCTGCAGGGCTGCCAGCGGGGCGGATGCCGCGCGTGGTGCCGGAGATGGTGCCGGTCGGCCGCAGCGCCTTGATGATCTCGCTCGCGTTCGGGTTGGTCTGCGCCCGCGCGCCGGCAGCAAGGCCGAGCAGGCAGGCGGCGGCAGCAAACGCTATGGCAGGTTTCGCCATCGCGGAAATCCTCCTGTCGAACGTCCGCCGCAGCATAGCAGCGGGGTCGCCGGGTGTCAGCGGTCACGTCGCGCGCGCTCCAGAGCCATATCCGACCAGATGGAATCATCTGGCCGGATTTTCCTGCTCCAGGAAACTTCGAATCCAGAGCAGCTTATCTCCGATCCGTCTGAGCCGGACCGGCGCAGACAGATCGGAGGTTGCTCTAGGCGATGCCGAGCCAGCGCCACAATTTGCCGTGGCGGTGCAGCACATCCTGCATCTGTTTCGCCAGCGCCTCGACTTCCTCCGCCGGCGCCTCCGCCGGCGCGAACTCGCGGGCCCAGCGGAGGGTATCGACGCGGTCGGCGTCGATCCCGCCGGCGGCGGCGAAGCGCTCGGCGAGGTAGAAATGGGCCAGTGCCATCGGCAGGCCGCCGGCCAACGCCGGGCTGGCCATGGCGCTGGGCTGGTTCATCGTGTCCACGCGCAAATGGCGCCGCGTGGTCATGGCGTTGAGGTGGCGCGAGGCGGTGTTCATGGGCGCGCCGGGTCGCGCCAGAACCAGTGCCTGGTTGGAGCCGACCAGCATGCCCACCACTTCGCCGGGGTTGTGCGTGTGGTCGGGCAGACCCGGCAGGGCGAGCAGCTCGCCCACCGTGCACGGCCCTTCCGCCAGGTGCTGGATCATCGGGCCATAAAACGCCTCGCTCAGCGTGGCCTGGCCCGCCGGCATGCGAACCCTGTAGGCGATCTGTTCCGGTGGGACCGGCAGTGCCAGCGTCACCGCCTCAAGCGCGGTGTCGCGCGCGCCCACGGAAAGCCGGCGTGTGCCGCGGATATAGATGTCATGGCGCAGTGTCGGCTCGGCGCAGGCATCCACGACCAGCTCGCGCAGCAGCGGATCGGCGAAGCGCGCGGCAATGGCGCGCTGCGGCGGCGTCAGCAGCAGGTCGACGAAATTGGTCAGCAGCCGCGCCGAGCCGACGTAATCGAGCTTGGCGGCGGCAAGCTCGCCCGCGACCTCGGCATGCCAGCAGGGCGACCAGTGATCGTTCATGTATTCGTGGGCATTGTATTCCGGCGGCGTCTTCTCGAGCCGCTTCAGGGTCTCGCGCGCGACCTCCGACTTGGCGAGGCCCGGCACCTCTGCCGCCACCAGCTCGCGCGCCAGTTCGAGGCCTGCGCGCGCCTGCTCGACGCTGCCATGGGCGAGCCGGCGCCCGGCTTCGCGCACCAGGCGCTGCAGCAGGAGCGCGCTTTGCCAGCCGGGCAGCGCATTGTAGCTGACATGCACGAGCCCACCCGCGCGCACCCGCGCGCTCAGCAGCCGCACGATGCCCGCCCGGACCGCGGGCGACACCCAGGACCAGAGGCCGTGCAGGGTCGCGACGTCGGCCGCCGGAATTTCGGCGAGCAGCGGGTCCTCGGCCAGGGTGGCGAGATCGGCTTCGAGAAAGCGGATGTTCGTGAGGCCGAGTTCGGACGCGCCGCGGCGGGCGGCCGCGATATGGGCGGGGTTGAAATCGATCGCGGTGATGCGCCAGCCCGGATTGGCCGCCGCCAGCACCGTGGCGCCGAAGCCCTGCCCGCAGCCGAGCTCGAGATAGCTCACCTCGTCGGCCGGGCCAGGCAGATCGGTCTCGACGCCCAACAGCAGGGCGGCAAGGGCGAGGTGCACCGGCGACTGCTCGGGGTAGTAGCCGCGGGCATAGGCGGTATCGGTGACGTAGCCGGCCGACCACGTGGCGGCAGTTGTCATGCGGCAGTTTCCTTGGCAAGTCGTAACGTTTCGGCCTCGACGATCGCGGCCTCGAACACGGCCTCGGCGGCGTCGGTGCGCCGCCCGCGTGGCGCCGGCAGCCAGGTGTTCCAGCCCAGCCGCGGTGGCGCGTCGGCGGCAGGTGCCAGTTCGAGCGGCGGCACGTCAGCGGCGAGGAGCACGAGATTGACGGCAAAACCGGTCTCGAGCCCGAGATAGGCGCGCACCAGCGAGACCAGCCGGCGCAGACCCTCGCGATCCGGCAGCAGGGCGACGAAAGCCGCGCGGTCGAGCGGACCGATACGCAGCACGACCCGGCCCTGGATGTCCCATGCGCGCTCGCCAATCGCGGCATCGACGCCGAGCCGGCCATAGGCGCCGGGGCGCATGCCGACCGGCAGGCGGGTCTGCTCGCCAGGCGAAAGATGCAGCCAGGTGCCGGCGAACTGGCAGACCTCGACCGGGCGGCCGAGCCAGTCGCCGGCCAGGGCGGCAAGCCGGTCCGCCGAGCGCGGCCGCAGCGCAAAGGTGCCGGCATAGTGCAGCAACGGTTCGCTGCCCGCCGCCATGCGCTCGCGCAGATGCGAGGTGGCGAAGCCGGTCAGCGCGAACAGCACCGACGCGACGGGATCGGCCGGCGTCGCCGGCTGTGCTGCGGCACGCGCCGGACCGCGCAGGGCGGCGGCCTCGACGGCGCGATGCGGGCGATATTTGATGCCGGCGCGGGCGAAATGACCCACCAGGCGCTGCGCCAGAAGGTCGAGAAAGCCGGCGAACGCTGGCGAGCGCTGGCGCAACGTGGCCGCCAGCGCCTCGGTGTAATGGCGCGGCAGGACGCCCATCGCGCCGGCCAAGGTCATCACCGGGCTGGTGAGCCGCGCGTTCTCGCGATCGAGTGCCACCGCATCCACTTCGGCGGCCGGGAAGGCAAGGCCCGGTGCGGCGCGGAAAGCCACCGCGTCGGCGGGGTTTTCGTTGCGATTGCGCAGCATCAACAGGCGGACCGCGGCATCGAAGCCAAAGCGCCACGGCGTGCGCGCGAGCCGCGCCAGCGGCGATGTCGGGCGCGGGGCCGGGGGCGGTGTCACAGCAGGGTGCGCGCGCCGGCGCGCGGCGGGAAGGCGGCAACGGTGCCGACGCGGCCGCGCAGCACGGCGCGCGTGCGCACGAAGGAGTTCACGCTCGCATGCAGGCCGAGGAAGCGGTCGAGCACTGCGGCCATCAGGAACGAGCCGCTGCTCTGCCAGGCGCGGTGATCGAATTCCAGCGTGACGTCGAGGCCGCGGCAGAACGCGCCGAGCCTGGCGCCCGGCACGCGCGCCGCACCGGGCATCGCGCGCACCGCGAGCAGCCCGCCGATCGCCGCCCTGCTCTCTGCGGAATCCCTGAGATCGTAGAGCCGCAGAACTTCCTTGAGGGCATTGGCGCCCTCCGCTTCGCCGACGACCGAGAGATGGCCGAGCGAAAGGTGCGAGATCAGCCGCCAGAATCCCCGCTCGCGCAGGCGCATGCGCGCCGGCGCGGTGGGGGCGGTGAGGCAGGTGACGCGCGCGACGGCGGCGGCGCCCTCGGCGAGACGCAGACGCGGGTGGCCGCCGCCGAAGGGCAGGTGCGTCGGCAGGTCGCGGTTGCTGCAGAGCGCGTCGACCGAGAGCACGGTCTCGGCGGGCATCTCGGGATCGAGCGCGGGATCGAAGGGCGCGAGATAGACCTCGCTGCCCGCCAGCGGCGCCGGGCTGTCGTGCCGCGAAACGAGGTAGGATCCACCTTGCGTGTCCGCCTCGGGGTCGGCGTGGGTGAGGCGGTAGAATGGCCGCCATGGGCGCGAACTGCCATCGGGATGGCTTTCGCGCACCTGCTCGACGCTCCAGACCTCGAAGGCCGCGGGACGGCGCGCATCCGGCACGACCCGGTATTCGGTCGTCATGTGCGTGAGGGCGATCGGTTCGCAGTGTTGCGCAAAGAGGTTGACCACCGGCGTGCAGCCCAGCGCGAAGGCGTCCGCTCCCACCATGCGCTCGAGATCCGGCTGCGCCTGATCGAGATAGACGAAGATCTCGAGCCGGTTGCCCGCCGGAGCGGTTGCGCTGCCGGTCTTGGCCGCGATGCCGGCAAGGTCGAGAAAGAGAAATTTCTCGGCGGCCGCGAAATATTCCGATAGCAGACGGAAGCCCGAGAAGCTGCGCGCCGGCCAGGGCAGCAGCGCCTCCTCCGGCGCAAAGCCGACGGGCTCGATCGCCTCCGCCCCGGCGAGCACGGCGGCGGTGTCCGACGCATTGTCCGCGTAGGCCACGCCAAGCGCATGTCCGACCAGAAGTTCATAGAGCGGCAGGGCAATGTTCGGGGCAGCGCGCAGGAAAAGGCGAATCCGGTCGAGGCCGAGCTCGGCGAAGCTCTTGTCCGGGTTCGCGGTCCGCAGGGTGATGCGCAGCACGCTCATCGCTCCCTGCGCGCGCGGGTTCGGGGGGGCGGCGAGCGGCAGGCCGGAAAGACGCACGGCCTCGATCTCGACCGGCCACATGATCGTTTCGTAAGCCGTACGAAACCGGCAGGTTTCACCGCGGACCGGCTCGGTGTCGAGCGGAAAGAAGCGCGCGATCCGCGCCGGCCCCGGCAGATCCGGCGGCGGCGTGAACTGGACCACCGCGGTTGCCGGGAAGGGGGCGAGATAATGCGGGTAGAGCACGCCGAGCAGCGCGTCGGTCAGTTCGGGGAACTCGTCGTCGAGCCGGTGATGTACGCGGGCAGCGAGGAAGGCGACGCCGTCGAGCAGGCGCGCCACCAGCGGATCGTCCACCGCGTCGTGCGACAGGCGCAGCCGTCCGGCGATCTTGGGGTTGGCCTGCGCGAACTCGGCGGCGAGCCGGCGGATCGCCACCAGCTCCTCGTTGTAATAGGGCAGCAGCGCGTCAGACATCGTCGCGGCTCTTGACCTCGACATCGGTGGTGGCGATGTCGACGGTGGTGTCGAAGGCGATCGGCTCCGGCGCAGGCTCGGCGTGGAGCAGCCCATCGATACGAAGACGCAACGTTGGCTCCAGCTTGTTCGCCCCCTCCAGGAGCGTCACCTTCACCGTCGCGAGCCGTGGCTCGAAGCGGCGGATCGTGGCCTCGATCTCCGCGCGCAGCGCGTCGCGCCGGCGGGGGTCGTTCATGGTGCCGGCGGTGAAGTCCGGGATGCCGAACCCGACTGAGGAGGTGGCGAGTTCGGCGAGGCCGTCGGGCCAGGAGCGGTGGCGCCGCCGGGCGTTGAGCAGCGCCTCGAGGTCGCGGCGCACCGAGACGCGCAGAATCGTGAGCGCCTCGGCGCTGCCGATCGGCGCATCGCGCTCGGCGCCGGGGTTGTCGTCGATCAGCCGGTCGAGCAGGGGCAGCATCACACGCACCGGGCTGCGCCGGGCGGCAGCCTCGCCGCGCCCGCCGTCGTTCCAGCCGCCGCGGCCGTCGCGCCCGCTCATGCGCCGGCCGTCCGGTGGCGAGAGGCGCCCCGCGGCGATGCGACGGGGTCGCGCATCACGCCCCGGCGAAGGCAAGTTCGGTGAGGTCCATGATCCCCACCGCGTCCTCGCCGGCGAGGAAGACCCGCTGGCCGACGCCGCGCACCAGGCCCGGCGCGAGCTCGCGCCATTCCGTCGCGCGGCCGAGGCGCAGCGCGTCGGCGAGGTCCGGCTCGTCGCTGGCGTAGGTCGCGGGCAGATAGACCTCGCCGTCCGGCCCGCCCTGCACCGACATGCTGGCGCGCCGCCAGATCAGATCGCGCGGGCGCTTCGGCGGATGGAACTGCAACGATTCGACGCGCGCGGTCGGGATCCAGAAATACTTGCCGGTGGTGGTGAGCACCTCGAAAAAACCGGCGGTGAGATCATCGGCGTCGCGGAAGTCGTCGATCGGCCGGCCGGCGATCCTGCCGGCGGCGCGCGGACGCGCCGCCTCGGCGGCCCCGGCCAGGTTCGCCGCCTGGGTGAGGTCGCCGCCGCGCAGCGCGACGAGGGCGGCGAGCGCGAGGCGCTGCGCCTCGTCCGGTTCGCCCAGGAACTCCGGCACGCGCCCGTCGCGCCGAAGCTGGCGGCGCGCCATCTCCGCGCGGAGCAACTGGCGGAACTCGGCGATCACCACCGCGACGGCGGGATCGACCTCGGAGGCGGCATCCAGGATCACGTCGACGCGCTCGAGATTGCCGGCGGCCAGCAGCAACTCGGCGAGCAGCACGCGTGCGCCGAGGTCGGTCGGCGCCTTGCGCACCGCCGCCCCCGCTGCCTCGATCGCTTCGCCCAGCTTGCCCGCCCGCAACAGGCTTCCCGCCGTCTCTGCACCTTCCGGCATCGCTCGTTTCCTTCTGCTTGCGTCGCGTCGGGCTGCGACCGGCACGTCGGTCGCAAGTCAAGCTTATCGCACCGTTCCCGCAGCGGCGATATCGGTGACGAGCCGGAAGCTCGCGGCGACGTCGTCGAGCTGGAAATGCGGCTGCAACTGGATCACGCATCCGAACACGCCTGGCCGCCCAGGGCGCTCGCGCACGCTCACCCGCCCGGCGAGCAGCGGGTAGCGGGCGCGGCTCTCGGCGCCGGCGCCGATGCTGGCGTTGATGTGGCGGTTGAGCCAGGTCTGGAGCTGCTGCTCGATCTCCTCGGCGGTGCGGAACGAGCCGACCATGTCGCGGCCCAGCACCTTGAGGTAGTGGGCGAAGCGCGAGACGCAGAGCAGCGAGTTGAGCTGCGTGGAGAGGCGCGCGCTGGCGTTGGCCGCATCGGCGGTCGGGCCGCTGTAGAGGCGGCGCGCCTGCAGGCTGCGTACCGCGCCGAACACCGCGTCCTGCGACCAGGGAATGGCGGCGAGCGGCATGAACCCGGCATCGACCAGCGCGCGCTCCTGGTGGTCGGTCAGCACCGCTTCGAGCGGTGGGCGCGCCCAGATCACGCCGGGCTCGGTGGAGAAGGATTCGAGCGGCAGCTCGTCCACCAGCCCGCCGCCGCGCTGATCCGTTTCCACGCCGCGTATATCGGCCGGCCAGCCGTAATCGGCGAAGGCGCGCGCGGCAGTCGCCGCGAAGGCATAGACCGGGCTCATCCACACCCGGCTGTGCGCATCCGGCGCATCCTCGTCGTAGCGGAACGGTTCGGCGCGCAGCGGCGAGGGCTGCCAGGGCGGGCGCGCCAGCAGGCGCGGCAGGGCGAGGCCGAGGAAGCGGATATCGTCGAGTGTGAACAGGCCTCGCCAGCGCGTGTATTCGCTGTCGCGGAACACCGCGGTGGGGTCGCCGAGGCCGGCGAGGCCGGCGAAGCCGTCAAGGCCAAGCAGCTCCGGCGCCACCCCGAGCACGGTGGGGGTGAAGGCGGCGGCGGCAACACCGGCCAACTGCTTCAAAGCGCCGATATCGTCGGTGGGCGCGCCGGGGCCGGGGCGGTGGCGCACCGCGTGGTCGAGCACCAGCAGGCCATAGGGCTCGCCGCCCGGCGTGCCGAACTCCTCCTCGTAGATCTTCTTGAAAAGCTGGCTCCGGTCGAACTCGACGGCGCGTTCGAGATCACGCACCAGCTCCGGCCAGGTGGCGTTGAGCACCCGCACCTTGACCCGTCCGCCTGGCTCGATGTCGCCCAGGAGCCAGGCGAGACCGCGCCATGTCCCCTCCAGCCGGCGCAGACGTGGATGATGCAGGATCGCATCGAGCTGAGCGGCGATCAGCGTGTCGATCGCGGCGATGTCGCGGTCGAGCGCGAGGCGCAGCCGCCCGGCATCA
>JAJXXT010000050.1 GCA_021780935.1 Pseudomonadota bacterium | reverse complement strand
GAGCAGGCGCCGGGCCTCGGCGCGGGCGGCTTCGCCGGGCGGAGGGATCGGCGCGATGCCGCGCGCCAGGGCCGCGAGGTAGAAGCCGCTGCCGCCGCAGAGGATGGGCAGGCTTCCGGCGGTACGCGCCGCCTCCATCGCCGCGAGGGCGGCCTCGCGCCACCAGGCGGCGTCGGCGGGCTCGCTCACGCCGCGGACACCGTAGAGCGCGTGCGGCGCGCGGGCTTCCTCGGCTGGCGTGGGGCGCGCGGTGATGATGCGCAGCTCGCGGTAGGTCTGCATCGCGTCGGCGTTGATGATGGTGGCCCCGAGGCGCTCGGCGAGTTCCAGCGCGAGGGCGGATTTGCCGCTCGTGGTGGGGCCGGCGATGATCAGTGCCTCGGGCCGTGTTTCGGGCGACACCGGCGGGGCGGCGGGGGCTTGCCGAGTCATCGCGGGCGCCGCATAGGCCGCGCCATGCCCGACGCTTGCCTGTTTGTGCTGACAATGATGGTCGACCGCGAGACGGCGGCGCTGCGGCCCCGGCTGGTGGCGCATGCGCGCGCCGCGCTGGGCGCCGGCGAGCCGGTGGTGCTGTCGCCCGGGGAAGCGGTGGATCTGCCGCTGCCGGCGATGCCCGCGCGCGAGGCGGTGGCGGCGGCGCTGGGCGGGGAAGCGGTCGATGCGATCGCGCAGCCGGCGGCGGGGCGGCGCAAACTTCTGCTGCTCGCGGACATGGACAGCACCATCGTCACCACCGAGACGCTGGACGAGCTTGCGGCGCATGCCGGGCTCAGGGAGGAGATCGCCGCCATCACGCGGCGCAGCATGAACGGAGAGCTGGATTTCCGCGAGGCCCTGCGCGCGCGCGTGGCGATGTTGAAGGGGCTCGAGGTGGCGGCGCTGGAGGCGACGTGGGCGCACACGGAATATACGCCGGGCGCGCGCGAGCTGATCGCGACGATGCGCGCGCATGGGGCGAGGACGGCGCTGGTCTCGGGCGGGTTCACGTTTTTCACCGGGCGCGTGGCGGCGGCGCTGGGGTTTGATGAGCATCGTGCCAACGAACTGCTGCAGGCGGGCGGAAGGCTGACCGGCGCGGTCGCGGAGCCGATCCTCGACCGGGACGCGAAGCTGGTGGCCATGCGCGAACTGGCGGCGGGGCTGGGCATCGGGCTCGACGCGGTGGCCGCGGTGGGCGACGGGGCGAACGACCTCGCGATGCTGCGCGCGGCGGGGCTGGGGGTGGCGTTCCGCGCCAAGCCGGTGGTGGCGGCCGAGGCGCGGGCACAGCTACGCCACGCGGGGCTGCGTGGCGTGCTGTTCGCGCAGGGTTATCGGGACAGCGAGATTTCCGGCTAGCCTTTCTGTGTTCCGGCGGGCGCCGCGGTCAGCGGCAGCGGCACCCAGCGCGCACCCTGGCTGCTGTGCAGCAGCAGCAGCACGTTCTGGCGCTTCTCGCGGCGGACCGAGGCGATCTGGTCCAGCACGTCCTGCGGCTTGTGCACCGCGTGCTGCTGCACCTCGATGATCACGTCGCCCGGCTGCACGCCGCGCCGGGCGGCGATGGAGTCCTGGCCGACATCGGTTATCACCACGCCCTGCTGATCCCGCGTGAGGTGGTATTTGTCGCGCATCGCGGCGTCGATGCCAGACACTGAAAGACCCATGCCGGGGATGGCGACGGCCGGTGGCTCCTTGGGTTTCGCCGGAATGTCGAGCGAGGCGAGCTTCGGCGCCGTGGGCAGTTCCGCCACCACCGCATCCAGCGTCTGCCGCGCGTTGTTGCGCCAGATGACGATGGGAACGGTCTTGCCGATCGCGGTCGCCGCCACGATGCGCGGCAGGGAGTGGCTGTCCTTCACGGTCTGGCCGTTGAAGCTGAGGATGACGTCGCCGGTGCGCAGCCCCGCCTTGTCGCCTGGCGCGCCCTTGATGACGCTCGCGACCATCGCGCCGCCGGCGTGCTTGAGGCCGAGGCTTTCAGCGATCGGTTTGGAGACGTCCTGGATGGTGACGCCGAGATAGCCGCGGCGGGCGTGGCCGAAGTGCCAGAGCTGATCAACCACGACGCGCGCCGCGTTCGACGGGATCGAGAAACCGATGCCGATCGAGCCGCCGGAGGGCGAGTAGATCGCCGTGTTGATGCCGATGACGTGGCCGTTCATGTCGAACAGCGGGCCGCCCGAATTACCCATGTTGATGGGGGCGTCGGTCTGGATGAAGCTGTCGTAGGGACCTTCGTGGATGTTGCGGCCGCGCGCCGAGACGATGCCGGCGGTGACGGAGCCGCCGAGGCCGAACGGGTTGCCGATCGCCATCACCCAGTCGCCGATGCGTGCATGGTCGGAATTGCCCCAGGCGACGGCAGGCAGCTTGTGACCGGCATCGACCTTGAGCACCGCGAGGTCCATCCGCGAATCAGCACCCAGGATCTTGGCCTTGAGCGTGGTGCCGTCATGCAGCGTGACGGTGACCTTGTTGGCGCCTTTGATCACGTGATTGTTGGTCACGATGATGCCGGACGGGTCGATGATGAAGCCCGAGCCCAGCGCCTCGCGCCGCTCCATCGAGGGCGGGCCGCCGGCGCCCGGGCCGAGATGGTGCTGGCGCAGGAAATCGTGGAAGAATTTCTCGAACGGCGAGCCGGGCGGGAAGCCGGGCAAGGGCGGCAGATTATTGTTGCTGAGCTTGACCGATTGCGAGGAGGTGATGGTGACGACGCCGGGCAGCAGGCGCGCCGCGAGATCGGCGAAGTCGGGTGGCGCGGTGCGCGCGATGGCAGCCACCGGCAACAGCAACAGCATGGCGACGATGCGGATCATTCGGGTCATGGTCATCCTCCTCGCGGCGGCAGCATCCGCGATATCGTGAGCGTTATAGCGCAATTCGACGGCGCGCGCCGCCATGTTTCGCCGGATTATTTCGACGTCGTGGAGCCCGGCGCCGCACCCTGTGTCGCGGCGGGAACGGGCGGCGTCGTCAGCAACGAGAGAAAGCCGGAACCGGGGCTGAGCACCAGGTGCGCCTTGCCCGCGGCGAAGCCCCGGCGATAGGCCTCGAGCGTGCGCCAGATGGCGAAGAAATGGGGGTCGCGCGAGAACGCCTGGGCGTAGAGATGCGTGGCCTGGGCCTCGCCCTCGCCGCGCAGCGCCGCGGCCTTGGCCTTGGCGTCGGCGATCAACACCGTGCGTTCGCGATCCGCGTCGGCGCGCACCTTGGCACCCTGTTCGGCACCCTGCGCGCGCAGCAGGGCGGCAACGCGCTCGCGGTCGGACTGCATGCGTTTCAGCACCGCCTCGGTGTTCTGCGGCGGCAGGTCGGCGCGGCGGATGCGCACGTCGATCACGGTGATGCCGAAATCCGCCATCTCGCGGTTCACCTGCTTCTGGATCGAGCCCATGATGCGGGTGCGCTGCGCGGACAGCACGTCGAGCAGCTTCTCCTTGCCCAGCACGCTGCGCAGCGAGGAGGAGAGGATACTGTCGAATCGGGCGCGGATGCCGCGCTCCGTCGTGCCGACGGTCTGATAGTATTTCAGCGGGTTGGTGATCCGGAAGCGGGCGAAGGCATCGACGATGAGGCGGCGCTGGTCGCCGAGCAGCACTTCCTCGGGCGGCGTGTCATAGCCGAGCAGGCGACGGTCGAAGGGGATCGCGGTCTGAATGAAGGGCAACTTCACGTGCAGGCCGGGCTTTTCGATCACACGCACCGGCTTGCCGAACTGGGTCAGCAGCACCTGTTGCGTCTGGTTGACGATGAAAACCGCGTTCAGGGCGACGATGATCACCACGAACAGGGCGGCGAACAGGCCGATGATGCGCCCGTTCATGGCTTATTCCCCGCGGTGGCGGGCGGTGGTGGCGTGGTGGCCGGGGATGGGCCAGCCGAGGATGGCGAGCCGAGCGGCAGCATCGGCAGCAGGCCGTGCACGGCGCTGTCGACCACGGTGGTGGGCGTGGTGCGGAGAATGTCCTGCATGGTCTCGATGTAGAGGCGGCGCAGCGTGATGCGCTTGGCGGCGTCGTAGGCCGCGAGGACCGAGAGGAAGCGCTGCGCCTGGCCGCGAGCGTGGGCGATGGTCGCCGCCTTCTGCGCCTCGGCGGCGGCGAGGATCTGCGCCGCCGTGCCGCGGGCGACGGGCACCACGTTGTTGGCATAGGCGTCGGCGACGTTGACCGTGCGCTGGGCGTCGGCGGCGGCGCGTTGCACGTCGCGGAAGCTTTCGATGACCTGGGGCGGCGGGTCGCTCTTCTGCAGCGTGACCTGGGTGATCTGGATGCCGGCGCCGTACTGATCGAGGATCGTCTGCACGCCTTTCTGCACCTCGATCTGGATGCGGGCGCGGGCGTTGGTGAGGGCGGGCTCGATCGGCGTGCTGCCGATCACCTCGCGCATCACGGATTCCGCCACCACCTTGACGCTCTGCGCCGGGTCGCGGGTGTTGAACAGGAACGCCTTGGCGTCGCGGATGCGCCAGAAGACGGAAAACTGCAGGTCGATGATGTTCTCGTCGCCGGTGAGCATCAGGCTCTCTGCCGGGACGTCGCGTGGCGCCACGCCCTCGGAGCCGCGCGGTGAGCGATAGCCGATCTGCACGCGCTCGACGCGGGTAACGGTGGGCAGCAGCACGCTCTCGATCGGCCAGGGCAGATGATAGTTGAGGCCGGGGGGCGCGGTGCGGACAAAGGCACCGAAGCGCAACACGACGCCCTGCTCGTCCGGCTGGACGACGTAGAAGCCGCTGGCGAGCCAGAAGCCGAGGACGATGACGACCAGAAAAACGGCGCCCAGCGCCGGACGGAAGCGTCGGCCGCGGAAGCGCCACCCGCCGAAGCCGCCCCAACCGCCGCCCGATCCTCCGCCGCCCGATCCTCCGCCGCCGGGGCCATTACCGCCGGGGCCGCCGGCCTGTGGGCGGCGGTTGCCGAAAAGGCGGCGAACGGAGGCGATCAGCGCTTCGAGATCGGCGCCTGGCCCAGGGCCTTGACCCCACGGGCTGTTGGGGCCGCCGCCGCCTGGGCCACCATTGGGGCCACCATTGGGGCCATTCGGGCGCTGCGGGCCACCGCCGGGACGGCCAGGGCCGCCGCCGGGGCGCGGACCCCATGGATTACCGCCGGGCGGATTGCCGTCCGAGCCGCCCGAGGCCAGCGGCTGCGGCCGTGCCTCCGGTCCCCCGGTCATCTCGTCTGACGCCATATCGGCTTTGCCCCCTCCAGGACGGTCGTGACGCGCCCATTGGCACGGGCCGGACGCTGCGCGATAACCGAAGCTCCCGCACGGTCGTCCCTCGCCGCAATCGCTGAGCGATATGACCCCCACCCCCAACCTTTGCAAGCATCGGGTTCGTCAGCATGGCCATTCCCTCCGAACAGGCGTTACGCGCGGCGCTGGCGAGGCTGCGTGACCCGGCGAGCGGGCAGGACATCGTCAGCGCCGGGCGGATCGACTCGCTCGATATCCGCGGCGGGCTGGTGCAACTGGGGCTGCGCACGACGCGCGAGGAGGCGCCGCGGATGGAGGCGCTGCGGCGCGAGGCGGAGGCGCTGCTGGCACGCGAGCCCGGGGTGACCAACGCCGCCGTGGTGCTGACCGGGCATACCACGCCGCAGGCGGCGGCGCCGCGTGGTGGACCGGGCGCTGGTGGTGGCCACGGTGCAGGCGGGGGCCATGGTGCGGGCGCGCCGCGGGCGGCGCTGCTGGGCGAGACACGGGCGATCGTGGCGGTGGCCTCGGGCAAGGGCGGCGTCGGGAAATCCACCGTCGCGGTGAACCTCGCGGTGTCGCTGGCGCGGCGCGGCCTGCTTGTGGGGCTGTTGGACGCGGATATCTACGGGCCGAGCCTGCCGCGCATGCTGGGGATCACCACCAAGCCCGCGACCGAGGGCGACAAGCTGCTGCCGATCGAGGCGTGGGGGCTGAAGGCGATGTCGATCGGGCTGCTGGTCGATGCCGAGACGCCGATGATCTGGCGCGGGCCGATGGTGATGGGGGCGCTGGAACAACTGATGGGTCAGGTGGCGTGGGGGCCACTCGACGTGATGATCGTGGACATGCCGCCGGGGACCGGGGACGCGCAGTTGACCATGGCGCAGCGGGTGAAGCTGGCGGGGGCGGTGATCGTCTCGACACCGCAGGACGTGGCTCTGCTGGATGCGCGGCGAGGGGTGCGGATGTTCGAGCGCACCAAGGTGCCGGTGCTGGGGCTGGTCGAGAACATGAGTTTTTTCTGCTGCCCCAATTGCGGCCATCGAACCGAGATTTTCGGCCATGGCGGGGCGAAGGCGGAGGCGGCGCGGCTGGGCATCGAGTTCCTCGGCGAGGTGCCGCTGCTGGCCGAGGTGCGGGCGCTGTCGGACGCCGGCACGCCGGTTTCCGCCGAGGCGCCGGAGAGCGAGGCCGCAATTGCCTATGCGGCGATCGCGGCGAGGCTCGCGGCGAAGCTTGCCGGGGCGCCGGTAGGGCCCAGGATCGTCATCGAATGAGCAGCGTGATCGCGTAGGCGGCGGGCGCCGGGTCAGAAGCGGCGGGCGAAGAAGACGGCGGTGATGGCCGTGGCGAAGGTGAGCGTCATCGCGCGGGTGATGCGTGCTGGCAGGCGGCGGCCGATGCGCGCACCGACCACCCCGCCGGCAATGCCGCCCGCGAGCATGGCAAGGGTCGGCGCCCAGCGCACCACGCCGACGGCGGCGAAGACCAGGATCGCCATGCTGTTGGCGGCGGCGACCATCAGTGTGCGCGGCGCGTTGAGGGCGCGCAGGTCGGCCTCGCCGAAGAACGACCAGGCGGCGGCCATCATCAGCCCGACCGCGCCGCCGAAATAGCCGCCATAGATGGCGAGCAAGAACTGCACCGCGAGCATGAGGCGCCGGCCCATGCTCGACCGGCCCGTCCCCAGAGGGGCGGCGCGCAGGCGCCCCTGCAGCGCCTCCCCGGCACGGCGGCCGAAGGCCAGTGTCACGGTGGCAAGCAGCAGCAGCCAGGGCAGCACGACGTCGAAGCTGTGCGCCGGCAGCACCAGCAGCAGCACGGCGCCGACCAGGCCGCCGGCGAAGCTCACGGCCAGCGCCGGCGCGACGGCGACGCCGCAGATCGGCCGCAGACCGGCACGGTAGGTCCAGGCGCCGGCGAGGCCGCCGGGCCAGAGGGCGACGGTGCTGGAGGCGTTGGCGATGACCGGCGGCAGGCCGGCCGCGATCATCGCCGGCAGGGTGGCGAAGGAGCCGCCGCCGGCGAGCGCGTTCATGCCGCCGCCGAGCAGGCCCGCGAGGGCGAGGAAGAGGAGTCCGTGCAGGTTCATGGCGTAGCGGCGAGCAGCGCCTCGGTTTCGGCGGCGAGCGGGATGCTGGACTGCGAGCCCTCGCGCGTGCAGGCCAGCGCAGCGGCGGCGTTGGCGCGCCGGGCCGCGGCGCGCAGCGGGAGGCCGCGGTCCAGCGCGGCGGCGAGGACGCCGGTGAAGGTGTCGCCGGCCGACGTCGTGTCGCGCACCACAACGCGGTGCGCGGGCAGGGTGAAGGCTTCGTCGCCCTGCGCGATCTCGGCGCCGTGCTCGCCGCGCGTGACGATGGCGGCGAGGCGGTGGCGGCGCGCGAGATCGACAGCACTGGCGGCACCAAGAGCGTGCGCCTCGACCGCGTTGGCGACCAGCACGTCGATGGCGGCCAGAGCCTCCGGCGGGAACGCGCCGGCGGGGGCGGTGTTGAGCACGACGCGGCAGCCGCGCCGCCGCGCGCGCAGGGCGAGCAGCGCCGATTCCGCCGGATCGACCTCGCGTTGCAGCAGCAGCGTGGTGTGCGGCGTGAGCAGCGCGTCCTCGACCTGGGCGGCGCGAGTATGCCCGTTGGCGCCGCTGGCGACGAGGATGAGGTTCTGGCCGTCGGGGTCCACGGCGATCGTGGCGATGCCGGTGGGTGACGGCGTTTCAGCGACGCGGGAGAGATCGACGCCTGCCTCGCGCAGCAGGGCCAGCGCCGGCGGCGCGAAGGCGTCGCACCCGACGCTGCCGACGAGGACCACGCCGGCGCCGTCGCGGGCGGCGGCGAGCGCCTGGTTGGCACCCTTGCCGCCGGGCTGCATGGCAAAGCCCGGGGCGAGCACGGTCTCGCCCGGCGCGGGCAGCGCGGGCACGGGCAGCACGAGGTCGAGATTGATCGAGCCGAAGACGAGGATCATGCCGGGGTCAGAGGGGTCGTTGCAGGACCGTCATCATTTCCTCCCACTCGCGCTTCGACAGGCCGACCTCCCTCCGGTCCACCGTCTCGCCGGCCAGCATGCGGCGCAGGGCGGCGAGCATGGCGGCGGAGAAAGTGAAGGCGCCGAGCCGATAGTCGCGGAAGGCGGCGGCGGTCGCCGGCACCCAGGCATCGAGGCAGGCGAGCATCGCCTCGGCATAGGCGCGGATCTCGTACTGGGCGTGCGCGTCGGCGCGCAGCGACAGGAAATGCATGAGATTGTGCAGATCCGTCTTCCAGTACCATTGCGTGTAGGTGTTGAGCGTGAGGTTCATCCGCGCCAGCTCGCGGGCGAGGCCGGCGCGGGCGGGGTCGCGCTTGTTGCCCTCGGCGTCCTCGTTCAGCATCGCGGCGTAGTGGTCGTAGGTGCGCGTCGCGTCCTCGCGCAGGACGCGCAGCACCTCCTCGGCCTCCGCCCCTTCGAGCACCTCGCCGCGGCCCTGGCGGTTGGTGGCGGACTGGGCGGCGAGGTGCTCCGGGGCGGGGATGTAGAACTCGCGGTCGAGGATGGAGTAGCGGGCGGAATACTCGTTCACGTTGGCGGTGCGGTGGCGGATCCACTGGCGGGCGATGAAGATCGGCAGCTTCACGTGGAATTTGATCTCGCACATCTCGAACGGGGTCGAGTGACGGTGGCGCATGAGGTAGCGGATCAGGCCGGCATCCTCGGAGACGCGGCGGGTGCCGCGGCCGTAGGAGACGCGTGCCGCCTGCACCACCGCGGCGTCGTCGCCCATGTAGTCGATGACGCGGATGAAGCCGTGGTCGAGCACGGGGATGGCGCTGTGCAGCATCGCCTCGAGCGCCGGCACGCTGGCGCGGCGCGTCGGCTGGCTGGCGGCGCGCGCCTCCGCGATCTCGGCCTGTTGCGCCGGGGTGAGCCCCGCGCCGATGTCCTCGTCTGCGTCCATTCTCCGACCCTTCCAACACTGCGGCGGAACGCCTATATTCCTTCCGCCGGCTTGCCGGCTATGGCGATAAGCGGTGTTTGGAATAAGCGTTGTGGACCCGGGGGCGGTACCCGGCGCCTCCACCATAACCCGGGCGGGTTGCCGACGAGGCAGGTTGCCAGGGGGCGGATGCGGGGGCGAAACAGGCTCGACACGCGTGGTAAAGACTCACCTTTTGCCCGGCATGGTTCCGCCGTCATCGGGCCATATCACAAGTGCCAATGACAACAACGCAATGGCGCTCGCTGCCTAACAATAGGTAAGCGCGGTCCGGGGGGCACCGGGCAACAGAAGCCCCCCACTCGCCGCACGCCGCCGGCCATGGCAGGAAAGCCGACATGAGCAGCTATTGCACGATCGCGCCGGGGCATCCGGTGCACCAGTCGTATCACGCCACGGAATACGGGTTTCCGTCGCGCGACGAGGCGGTGCTGTTCGAGCGGCTGGTGCTCGAAATCATGCAGGCGGGGCTGTCGTGGGAGACCATCCTGAAGCGGCGGGAGGGGATGCGGGCGGCGTTCGCGGGCTATGACGTCGATACCGTGGCGGCGTGGGGCGAGGCGGACGCGGCGCGGTTGCTCGGCGATGCGCGGATCATCCGCAACCGGCTGAAGGTGTCGGCGATCCTGGAGAATGCGCGGCGGATCAGGGCGATGCGGGAAAGCCATGGCGGGTTCGCCACCTGGCTCGACGCGCACCACCCGCGCGACAAGGCGGCGTGGGTGAAGCTGTTCCGCACCAGCTTTCTGTTCACCGGCGGGGAGATCGTGGGCGAGTTCCTGATGTCGCTCGGCTATCTGCCGGGGGCGCATGAAGAGAACTGCCCGGTGATGCGGCGTGTGAGCAGGGCGCGCCCGCCATGGCTCGTCGCCGGCTTGGCCGCGCCAGCCTGACCGGGTAACAGGGCGCGATGGAAGACGATCCACCACCACCGCCGGAGAGCCTGCTGCCCTATGCCGCCTGGACGCGCGACGCGCTGCGTCAGGTGGTGGCGAAGGCGGTCGAGCATGCGGCACGCGAGGGGCTGCCGGGCGAGCACCATTTCTACATCACCTTCCGCACCGACCATCCGCGAACGGTGATGCCGGAGCGGCTGCGCGCGCAATATCCGCGCGAGATGACCATCGTGTTGCAGCACCAGTTCTACGGGCTTGCCTATGACGCCGCGGCGCGGCTGGTGCAGGTCGGGCTGTCGTTCGGCGGCGTGCCGGCGAAACTCGCGATCCCGCTCGATGCGATCACGCAATTCGCCGACCCCGCCATCCATTTCATGCTGCAATTCGAGGCCGACGAAGACGTTGAGGACGACGCGAGCGAGGCGGACGCGGAGGCGGCCCTGCCCGCCCCCGGGTTGGCCGCCTCCGATCCGTCGGGACCGACGCCGGCCGAGGAAAAGGCATCATCGCAGGTGGTCTCGCTCGACGCCTTCCGCCGTCGCGCCGGCGCGCGAGACGCCGCCCCCGCAGGCAGGCCCGCGGATGACGCCGACGGGGACACGCCCGCATGAACCAACTCCAGGCATGATGAAAATTATGGACAAGCCGCTCACGCGCCCGCCGGCGTTCCAGTTCTCGACCATGTTCCCGCTCGGCGAGGACACGACGCCCTATCGGCGGCTGGCGATCGAGGGGGTGCGGACCTCGGTGTGCGACGGGCGGACGGTGTTGCATGTGGCGCCTGACGCGCTCTCGGAGCTGGCGTTCACCGCGTTCCACGACATCTCGCACCTGCTGCGGCCGGCGCATCTGGCACAGTTGCGCGCGATCCTGGACGACCCCGAGGCATCGGCCAATGACCGGTTCGTCGCGCTCGACCTGCTGAAGAACGCGAATATCGCGGCCGGCGGCGTGCTGCCGATGTGCCAGGACACCGGCACCGCGATCGTGTTCGGCAAGAAGGGCCAGCGGGTCTGGGTGGAAGGCGACGAGGAGGAAGCACTGAGCTGGGGCGTGCATCGCACGTATACCGAAACGAATCTGCGCTATTCGCAGAACGCTCCGCTGTCGATGTTCGAGGAGGTCAACACCGGCAACAACCTGCCGGTGCAGTTCGACATCATGGCCGCCCCCGGCGAGCACCATGCCGACGAGTTCCACCTGATGTTCTGCGCCAAGGGCGGCGGCTCGGCGAACAAGAGCTTTCTCTATCAGCAAACGCGCGCGGTGCTGAACGAGGCGAAGCTCGCGGAGTTTCTGACCACGCAGGTCAGGACGCTCGGCACCTCCGCCTGCCCGCCCTATCACCTCGCGATCGTGATCGGCGGCACCTCGGCCGAGGCGACGATGAAGACGGTGAAGCTCGCCTCGACCAAGTGGCTCGACGCGCTGCCGACGGCGGGCGACCGCTCCGGGCATGCGTTCCGCGACCACGCGATGGAAGCGAAGGTGCTGGAGATCACGCGCCATCTCGGCATCGGGGCGCAGTTCGGTGGCAAGTATTTCTGCCATGACGTGCGGGTAGTGCGGCTGCCCCGGCACGGCGCGAGCCTGCCGATCGGGATCGGGGTGTCGTGTTCGGCGGACCGCCAGGCACGGGCCAAGATCACGCCGGAGGGGGTGTTTCTGGAGCAGCTGGAGACCGATCCCTCGATCTATCTGCCCGAGGCGACGGACGATATCCTGGGTGGCGAGGTGGTGCGGATCGACCTCAACCGGCCGATGCGCGAGATCCTGGCGCAGCTTGCGGCGTGCAAGGTCAGGACGCGGCTGGCGCTGAGCGGAACGATGGTGGTGGCGCGCGACATCGCGCATGCCAAGCTGAAGGAGCGGCTCGATCGCGGCGAAGCGCTGCCGGCGTATTTTCGCGATCATCCCGTCTATTACGCGGGGCCGGCGAAGACGCCCGAGGGCTATGCGACCGGCAGTTTCGGGCCGACGACGGCGGGGCGGATGGATTCCTATGTCGCGGAGTTCCAGGCGGCCGGCGGCTCGATGGTGATGCTGGCGAAGGGCAACCGCTCGAAAGCGGTGCGCGAGGCCTGTAAAAAGTTCGGTGGGTTCTATCTCGGCAGTGTCGGCGGGCCGGCGGCGCGGCTGGCGCAGGACTGCATCCGCAAGGTCGAGGTGCTGGAATATCCCGAGCTTGGCATGGAGGCGGTGTGGCGGATCGAGGTGGAGGATTTCCCGGCCTTTGTCGTGATCGACGACAAGGGCAACGATTTCTATGAAGATCTGAGCTGAGTCGGAGCGGAAATCCATGCGTTTTGCGGTTGACCGGCTGGACCACCTGGTGATGACCTGCGCCGATCTCGAAACGACGGCGAGCTGGTATCAGCGGGTGCTGGGGATGGAGCGGGAGAGCTTCGGCACACCGGCGCGTACGGCGCTGCGGTTCGGCGGGCAGAAGATCAACCTGCATCAGTTTCACGAAGAGTTCGCGCCGCATGCGGCAAGCCCTGGCCCGGGGACGCAGGATCTGTGCTTCGTGACCGCGGTGCGGGCCACCGATATTGTGGCGCATCTGCTGGCGTGCGGGGTGGCGGTGGAGACGGGACCGGTGTCGCGCACCGGGGCGCTGGGGCCGATGAGCTCGGTCTATTGCCGCGACCCCGACGGCAACCTGATCGAGATTTCGACCTATCTCGACGAGTGACGCCCGCGCGCGCGGCGGCGGCGCCAGACGAGCAGGCCCGCGAGGCCCGTGGCGAACAGCGCGAGAGAGCCAGGCTCGGGCACCGGGGAATAGGTCTGGTCCGAGGTGACGTTGAGGTTGAGGATGTCCTGGGTGGACGTCGAGCCGCCGGTGGCGCCGGTGAAGCCGATATAGGGGGTCTGGCCGACACTGGCGGTGAGGTCGATCGGGAAATTGTCGATGACGAGCGAGGGCGTCTGGCCGTTATCGGATGCCGCGACACTCAGCATGCCGTTGTCGTAGCCGAGCTGGATCGTCCAGAGATCGCCGTTGGCCATGCAGCCGAACGGGTTGTCGCTGGCGACGCTGGAGCTGCACGGCCAGGCGCTGTTGTTGCCGACGCCGTAGGGCGACGCGCTGGCGAGGTCGTTGAGCTGGCCGTTGACGTCGATCGCGATGTGGTTGTCGTTGGTGTCGTTGGTGCCGCCTTTGTCCAGCGTCCCAACGCCGTTGTCGTAGGTGTCGAACTCCACCGCGACGGAGTTGGTGAGGCCATAATAGCCGAGATTGCCGCCGGGATCGAGCGGCGCGGTGTTGCTGAGGAGGCTGGCGAGCACGAAGGTGAAGCCGTCCGCCGGGCCGCCGGTGCTGCCGGGTGTGATCTGGAATTGGAACTGGGCGCTGAAGGCGCCGCCAGCGCCGAGGGTGAAGGGCGTGGCGACGAAGGCGGAGCCGGCCTGCTCGCTCTGGTTCGCCTGGGTGAGGCTGAGGACGGTGCCGGCGGGGGTCGTCGCCGTCGTGGCGCTGCCACGCAGGTCCATCGTGGTGCCAGCGGTCGAGAAATCGGTGAAGGAGATGGCGTCCGCGCGCGCGCCAGCGATCGCGGTGATCGCGATGGCGGCGGCCAGGCCAAGCATGCGCGGGAGGCGCGATCGCAATGTCTTCACCCTCAATGGCGCGTTGGTCGGCGCGCCGGACATCGGAAGGTTAGCACGAAACGCAGGACGAGTTGCTAACTCTTTGATGGGGATGGCCAAAAAAGATCGCTTGCGAACTCCGGCGCGGGCGAATCGGGTGCCCGCCCGCGTTCTGGCCGCGCGCCGGGGCGAGCCGGATGGCCGGCCGCCGCGCCACCCCCGGGTTGCGCCGGTATGTGGGAGAAGCCATCAGGGTGCCTGCTTGTCATTCCCTCCCCAGCCCTGCGCCCTGCCATCCCCTGCCCTGCCCACTTCCTGCCCTGCCCGTCATGACCGAGATCGCCGAGTTCGAATTTGACCTACCGCCGGAGAGGATCGCGACCGAGCCCGCCCGGCCACGCGATGCCGCGCGGCTGCTGCATGTGCCGGCGGGTGGGATGGCCGACCGCACCGTGCGCGACCTGCCGGCGCTGCTCGCGCCCGGCGACGTGCTGGTGGTGAACGACACAAGGGTGATCCCGGCGCAGTTGCGGGGCCAGCGCGGACAGGCGGCGGTGGGGCTGACGCTCGACCGGCCACTCGCCGATGGCGGATGGGTGGCGCTGGCCCGCAACGCGCGGCGGCTGCGGGCGGGCGACCTGGTCGCGATCGAGGGCCCGCGGGAGCTGGCCGCGACCGTTCGCGCGCGCCACGCCGATGGCAGCGTGGTGCTGGATTTCGACCGCGCGGGCGAGGCGCTGGACGCGGCGCTGCGGGCGGCCGGGCGACTGGCGCTGCCGCCCTATATCGCGCGGCCGGACGGGCCCACGGCGCGGGACGAGCAGGATTATCAGACGATGTTCGCCGAGCACGAGGGCGCGGTCGCGGCACCCACCGCGGGGCTGCACATGACGCCTGCGGTGATGGCGGCCCTCTCGGCGCGCGGCGTGGGGCTGGCACGGCTGACGCTGCATGTCGGTGCCGGAACGTTTCTGCCGCTGCGCGAGGACAGCCTGGCGGAGCGGCGGCTGCACCCGGAGCGTGGCGTGATCACGCGCGAGGCGGCGGCCGCGATCAACGCGGCGCGGGCGGCCGGCGGGCGGATCGTCGCCCTGGGGACGACAACGCTGCGACTGCTCGAAAGTTCGGTGGACGCGGATGGCCGCATTCTGCCGTTTGTGGGCGAGACCGACATCATGCTGGCGCCGGGGCATCGGTTTCGCTCCGCCGACCTGCTGCTGACCAATTTTCACCTGCCGCGCAGCTCGCTGTTCGTGCTGGTCTGCGCGTTCGCGGGCGCGGCGCGGATGCGCGCGGCCTATGCGCATGCGATCGGCGCCGGCTACCGGTTCTATTCCTATGGCGATGCGAGCCTGCTGGAGCGCGCCGCGTGACGCTCGCCTGGCGGCAAAGCGCGCGGGACGGGGCGGCGCGGGCCGGGGTGCTGATGACCGCGCATGGCGAGGTGGCGACCCCCACCTTCATGGCGGTGGGCACGGCGGGGACGGTGAAGGCGATGACCGCCGATGCCGTGCGGGCGAGCGGCACCGGCATCATTCTCGGCAACACCTATCACTTGATGCTGCGGCCAGGAGCGGAGCGGGTGGCACGCCTCGGCGGGTTGCACCGGATGGCGGACTGGCCAGGGCCGATCCTGACCGATTCCGGCGGTTATCAGATCATGTCGCTGGCGAAACTGCGCAAGGTGGACGCGGACGGGGTGACGTTTCGCTCCCATCTCGATGGCTCGGCGCATCGGCTGACACCGGAACGATCGACCGGGATCCAGCATCTGCTCGACGCCACGATCACCATGGCGCTCGACGAGTGCACCCCGTTTCCGGCGACCGAGGAGGCGGCGCGGGCGAGCATGGCGCTGACACATCGCTGGGCGGAGCGCTCGCGTGCGGCCTTTGTCGCGCGGGCGGGGTATGGGCAGTTCGGCATCGTGCAGGGGGGCGTGTTCCCGGCGCTGCGGCTCGCCTCGGCGGCGGCGATTTCGGCGCTGGGCTTCGAGGGGATCGCGATCGGCGGGCTCGCGGTCGGCGAGGGGCAGGGGGCGATGTTCGAGGTGCTGGAGGGCGTGGTGCCGGCGCTGCCCGAGGGGCGGGCGCGTTATCTCATGGGGGTGGGAACGCCCGACGACCTGCTGGGTGCGGTGGCGCGCGGCGTGGACATGTTCGACTGCGTGATCCCGACGCGGGCGGGCCGGACGGCGCGGGCCTATACGCGCGACGGCGTGATGAACCTGCGCAACGCGCGCTTTGCCGACGACGCGGCGCCGCTCGATGCGGCATGCGGCTGCCCCGGTTGCGCGCGGCATTCGCGCGCCTATCTGCACCATCTGTTCCGCGCCGGCGAGATGCTGGGGCCGATGCTGCTGACCTGGCACAACCTGACCTATTACCAGGACCTGATGCGCGGCATGCGCGAGGCGATCGCGGTCGGGCGGTTCGCCGACTTCGCCGCCACGTGCCGGGAGCGGTGGCGGGCGGCGGTTTGACAGGCGGCGCCAGCGGCGCCATCTCGCGGGCATGAGCGAGATTTATTCGGGGCTGACGCTACTCGGGCAGCCGAGCCGGACGCCGGCGTCGCCCGACGAGGCGGTGCTGGAGCGGGTGGCGAACCCGACGCCGGGCCAGGCCTATGTCGTGCGGTTCACCTGCCCCGAGTTCACCTCGCTCTGCCCGCTGACCGGGCAGCCGGATTTCGCGCATATCGTGCTCGACTACATCCCCGAGGCGTGGATCGTGGAGAGCAAGTCGCTGAAGCTGTATTTCGCGAGTTTCCGCAACCACGGGGCGTTTCACGAGGGCTGCACGATGGCGATCGCGGGGCGGCTGATGGCGACGCTGGCACCCGCGTGGCTGCGCATCGGCGCCTATTGGTATCCGCGCGGGGGCATGCCGATCGACGTGTTCTGGCAGTCCGGCGCGCCGCCCGCGGGGGCGTGGATCCCCGAGCATGGCGTCGCACCCTATCGCGGCCGCGGCTGAGATCCGCGCGCGGGCGCTGGCACTCGGGTTCGATGCCGTGGGCATCGCCCGTGCCGCACCGGGGCCGGCGGACGCGGCGCGGCTGCGCGCGTTTCTGGCGGCGGGATATCACGGCACGATGGACTGGCTCGCCGGGCGCGAGGCAGAACGGGCGAGCCCCAGCGCGCTGTGGCCCGCGGCACAGAGCGTGGTCTGCGTCGGGCTATCCTATGCGCCCGCGGGGGATGCGCTTGAAACCCTGGCGCGGCGCGAGCGGGGGAATATCAGCGTCTATGCGCGGGGGCGGGATTATCACGCGCTGCTGAAGGGCAGGCTGAAGCACCTGGCGCAGCACGTGGTGGCGCGGCATGGCGGGGAGGTGAAGGTGTTTGTCGACACCGCGCCGGTGCTGGAGAAGCCGGTGGCGGCGCGCGCGGGAGTGGGCTGGCAGGGCAAGCACACCAATCTCGTTTCGCGATCGCACGGGTCCTGGCTGTTCCTCGGCGAGATGTTCACGACGCTGGAGCTGGCGCCGGACGCGGCGCATGCCGACCGTTGCGGAAGTTGCCGCCGGTGCCTCGATGCGTGCCCGACCGATGCTTTTCCGGCACCCTACCGGCTCGATGCGACGCGCTGCATCGCGTATCTGACCTTGGAGCACGCGGGGCCGATTCCCGAGGCGCTGCGCCCGGCGATGGGCAACCGCATCGCGGGATGCGACGACTGCCTCGCGGTATGCCCGTGGAACCGGTTTGCCGAGGCCAGCCGGCACATCGCGTTCGCCGAGCGCGAGGCACTGGCGGCGCCGCGTCTGGCAGCCCTCGCGATGCTCGATGAGGCAGGGTTTCGGGCGCTGTTCAGCGCCTCGCCGGTGAAGCGGATCGGGCGGGCGCGGTTCGCCCGCAACGTGGCGATCGCGGTGGGAAACTCGGGGGATGTCGATTTGCTCTCGGCGGCGGCGCATCTGGCGGCGGACGCTGACCCGGTGGTGGCGGAGGCGGGCGCCTGGGCGGTGGCGCGGCTGACGGGGGAGGGTTCCGGTTGAGGCATTTGGCTAAGCGCAGCTTTTCGCTGGCCGGGCATCGGACCTCGGTGGCACTGGAGCCGGAGTTCTGGTTCGTACTCGAAACGATAGCGCGAGGCGAGGGCAAGAGCCTGGCGGGGCTGGTGGCGGCGCTGGATGCGACGCGCGACCCGACCCAGCCGCTCGCCTCCACGCTGCGGGTGGCGGCGTTGCGAGGGCGGGGCTGAGCGCGCCCGGCGGATCGCTGCTGCGCCTGGCGCTGCGGGTGCTCGACGAGGCGCCTCAGAGCTAACAGGCGCCTCTGGGCCAGCGGCCGCTAGATCACGCCGAATTTTTTCAGCGTGACATCGACCCAGGCGCGGTCCGACGTGCCGGCGAGGGTTGCCGCCATCTGCTTTTCCTCGGCGGCGTGCTTGGCCTCGGTCGCCTTGAGCACGGCCTCGACCTCGGCGGCGGGGACGCACAGAATGCCGTCCTCGTCGCCCAGCATCAGATCGCCGGGCGCGATCACCATGCCGTCGATGGCGATCGGGACACCGATCTCGCCGGGGCCGTCCTTGTAGGGGCCGCGATGGGTGACGCCGGCGGCGAACACCGGGAAGCTGCTTGCACGCAGCGCGGTCACGTCGCGGATGGCGCCGTTGATGACGATACCGCCGAGCTTGCGGGTGCGGGCATGCGCCTGCATCAGCTCGCCGATGATCGCGTTGGTGAGATCGCCGCCGGCATCGACCACGACGATGTCGCCGGGCAGCGCGATATCGAGTGCCTTGTGCACCATGAGGTTGTCGCCGGGGCGCGTCTTCACGGTGAAGGCGGGGCCGGACATGGTGGGACCGCTGTAGAACGGACGCAGGCGCGCGCCGCCCGCGGTGATGCGCGACATGCTGTCGCTGACATTGGCGACCGGCAGCGCGCGAAACGCCTCGACGATGGCGGGCGAGACGCGCCCGGTGATTGGCAGGATTCGGAACCCGATGGCCATGATTTCCTCCGCGGCAGAGGATGGTTTTTGCATCGCGGACGGCAGCGCGCAATCCGCGGGAGGGATTTGGAGCGCGCGGGCCGCCGAGGCCGGGGTTCGCCGGACCCCCAGCTGGCCTGACCCCCGGCTCGCTTGACCCCCGGCTCGCTTGACCCCCGGCTCGCTTGACCCCCGGCTCGCTTGACCCCCGGCTCGCTTGACCCCCGGCTCGCTTGCCCCCCCGTTCGCTTGACCATGGAGCCGCCATCACCATACTCGACCCACGACAACGCCGATCGGGGATGGGATGAAGTTCGCGACGCTGGAGATTGCCGGACAGCCGACACCCGTCGTGATCTCGCCTGATGGTTCGGGGTTCTGCCCCCTCGCAGATCGGCTCGCGGACTTTGCGGGGGATATGACGGATGCGATCGCGCGGCTCGCCGAGCCGGAGCGCGCCATGCCCACGGTTTCGGCATGGACGCCGCGCTCCGGGCTGCGGGTACTGGCGCCGATCCCCCAGCCGCGTCGCAACATCTTCTGCGTTGGCAAGAATTATCACGAGCATGCCAGGGAGTTCGCGCAGTCCGGGTTCGACACCTCGGCGGCGAAGGGCGAGGTGGCGCCGGCGGCGCCGGTGGTGTTCACCAAGGCGCCGTCCACCGTGATCGGCGATGGCGATGCGGTGCTGAGTTTCGCCGCGATCACGCAGCAGCTCGATTACGAGGCGGAACTGGCGGTGGTGATCGGCAAGCCCGGGCGGGGCATCTCGCGCGCGGCGGCCCTCGGGCATGTGTGGGGCTATACGATCGTCAACGACGTGACGGCGCGCGACCTGCAGCAGCAGCACCGGCAATGGTTTCTGGGCAAGTCGATGGACAGTTTCTGCCCGATGGGGCCCTGGATCGTGACCGCGGCGGAGCTGGGTGTGCCCACCGATCTCACCGTGCAGTGCCGGGTCAATGGCGAGCTGCGCCAGAATGCGAACACGCGCGACCTGATCTTCGATATTCCCACGATCATTGAGACGATCTCACGTGGGATGACGCTGCAGGTGGGCGATATCATCGCGACCGGCACGCCGGCGGGCGTGGGGATCGGGTTTTCACCGCCGAGATTTCTGCGCGCGGGCGATGTGATGACGGTTTCGATCGAACGGATCGGGACGTTGACGAACACCGTCGCCTGAACGCAGCACAGCGATGGGTGCGGCGCGGCATCGCAATGAGATGGCAAGAAAAATGACGGAGGGAGAGAAAATGGCGGATGACGTAAGGGTTCTATCGCGACGTCGAGTGACGCTCGGGATGGGAGGTGCCGCGTTGGGGGCCGCGGCGCTCGGCAGCAGCGCGCGGGCGGCGACCTGGCCGGACCGGACGGTGACCATCGTCGTGCCCTTCGCGGCGGGTGGATCGGCCGATGTCTATGGGCGGGTGCTGGCGCAGAAGCTGACGGCGATGTTCGGCAAGACCTTCATCGTCGAGGACAAGCCGGGGGCGGCCTCGATCATCGGCAGCCAGTATGTGGCGACCAGCCGGCCGAACGGCGACACGCTGCTGGTTATCTCCAACACCCATACCGTCAATGAGACGCTGTTTCCGCATAAGCCGTATAAGCTGCTGACGAATTTCGAGCCGATCGCGCCGATCAACTCCTCGGACCTGGTGCTGGTGACCCGCCCGACGCTGCCGGTGACAACGCTGGGGCAGCTGATCGCGCTGGCGAAAAAGGAGCCGGGGAAACTGACCTTCGCGTCGTCCGGGCCCGGAACGCCGTACCACATGGCCGGTGAGCTGTTTAAGATAATGGCCGGCATCGACATTGTGCATGTGCCGTTCAAGGGCAGTTCGCAGGCGCGCATCGACGTGATGAGCGGCCAGGTGGATATGATGTTCGATGCCACGACAACCATGAAGGCGCTGATTGCGTCGGGCAAGGTGAAGGGCATCGCGACCACGGGGCTGGAGCAGTCGAAGGTGCTGCCCAACCTGCCGCCGATCGCGAAGGCAGGGGTGCCAGGCTACCAGGCGGTGATCTGGCTGGGGCTGGTGGCACCGCGGGGCACGCCGGTTGCCATTGTCGACAAACTCAATTCTGCTATCGAAACAATCATGAAGGACCCGGCCCTGCAGAAGAGCTGGCTGGCGCAGGGGGCGGTGCCGGTATTCATGAACCCGGCGCAGTTCACCACGTTCATCAAGGGCGACATCGTGAAATGGGCCAAGGTGATCAAGCAGGCGAAGCTGCACATCCATCGCTGAGGCGGGGCTGGCGTGAGCGCGTGGCGTGACCCGCCCGACCGGGAGAGAGCATGAGACGGGTGCAGGTGATCGCGGCCGGTGCGTCGCAGAAGCTGGTGGGTGCGGTCGCGGGCCAACTTGCCGACGTGGCGGTGGAGGGAACGTTCGGCGCGGTGGGCGCGATGCAGGAGCGGTTTCTGGGCGGTGCGGCCTGTGACGTGATCTTGCTGACGCAGCGCCAGATCGAAGCACTCGCGGCGGCGGGGCGCGTCGCGGGCGCACCGATCGCACCGCTCGGGCGGGTGCGGACGGGGATCGCGGTGCGGGTCGACGCGGCGGCACCGGCGATCGGCACGCCGGCCGAGGTGGCAGCGGCACTGCTTGACGCGCGCGCGATCTATGTCCCGGACATGAGCCAATCCACCGCGGGACGGCATTTTATGACGATTCTGGAACGTCTTGGGATCGCGCGGGAGGTGCAGCCGTTTCTGCGGCCGTTTCCCAACGGAGCAACCGCGATGCGCCACCTCGCCGAGACCACAGAGGCGAACGCGATCGGCTGCACCCAAGTGACGGAGATCAACGCGACGCCGGGGCTGCGCCTGGTGGGGTCGTTGCCGGAAGCGATCGGGCTGGCCACGGTTTATGTCGCGGCGGTAAGCACGGCGGCGGCGGAGCCGGAACTGGCCGCCCGGCTGGTAGCCAGGCTCACCGGGCCGGAGGCGGCTGCGTTGCGGGCCCAGGGCGGGTTTGAAAGCCTCGGCACGTGAGCGGGCGGGCGATCAACGCCAAGGAAGCGCTTTCCGGCGCGCTGATGCTGCTGCTCGGCGTGGGTGCGGCCGTGCAATCGTTGCAATACCGACTGGGAACGCTGAGCCGCATGGGGCCGGGGTTCTTTCCACTGTGCCTGGGCGTGGGCCTCGCGGTGATCGGCGCGATCATTTTGGCCGCGTCGCTGCGCGTCGGGCCGCGGGCGGGGTTGACGACGGATCAAGCCGCGGGATCATTGCGGTTTCGGCCGGAGTGGCGGGGATGGGCGTGCATTCTTGCGGGGCTGGCAGCGTTTGCGCTGCTGGGCGAAACGCTGGGCATTCTGCCGGCGACGTTTGCCACCGTCTTCATCTCGGCCCTCGGTGACCGGGAAAACTCCTGGCGCGCGGCGCTGCTGATCGCGGCGGCGATGACGGCCATCGCCTTTGTCGTGTTCTGGTGGCTGCTGCAGGTGCAACTGCCGCTGCTGCGCTGGGGCTGAGCGATGATCGGACAGTCGCTTTCCGCGCTGTGGCTCGGTTTCGGCGTGGCGGCGCAGCCGGCGAACCTGTTCTGGTCGCTATTCGGCGTGGTGGTCGGCAACCTCATCGGCGTGCTGCCGGGAATGGGCCCGCTTTCCGCGATCTCGATGCTGCTGCCGCTGACCTATGGGCTGCACCCGGTGCCGGCGATCCTGATGCTGGCCGGGATTTTCTATGGCTCGCAGTATGGCGGGGCGATCGGCGCGATCCTGCTGAACCTGCCGTGCCATCCGCCGCATGCGGTGACGTGCCTCGACGGATATCCGTTGACCCAGCAGGGGCGGGCCGGCGTGGCGCTGGGTATCACGATGCTGGCCTCGTTCTTCGCGGCATCGGTCGGCATTATCATGATGGTCGTGGCTTCGCCGCTGCTGGTGCGCGTTGCCTATCTGTTCGGGCCGCCGGAGATTTTCTCGATCATGCTGCTGGGGCTGCTGGCCGGCGGCACGATGACGCGCGGCTCGCCGCTCAAGGGTGTGGCGATGACCATCATCGGCATGCTGATCGGCATCTGCGGGGCGGATGCGCTGACGGGTGCGGAACGTTTCACTTTCGGTATTACCAATCTCGATGGCGGGGTTGAGCTGGTCGCGCTGGCACTCGGGTTTTTCGGGGTTGCGGAGTTTCTGCGCAACGTCAACCGGATGGACGCACCGGTGCCGCCGATCCGGATGCGGCTGCGCGACATGCGGCCGAGTGCCGCGGATTTGAAGCAGGCCTTCCTGCCGATGCTGCGCGGCACCGGCATCGGCACGCTGTTCGGCGCGATGCCGGGGACGGGACCGACCATCACCACCTTCATCGCCTATGCACTCGAAAAGCGGCTGGCGAAGCGGCCGCAGCGGTTCGGGCAGGGCGCGATCGAGGGCGTGGCGGCACCGGAGGCCGCCTCCCACTCGAAGACGCAGGTGGATTTCATTCCCACCATGTCGCTGGGAATTCCGGGCGACCCGGTGATGGCGCTGATCCTCGGCGCGCTGATGATCCAGGGGATCCAGCCGGGGCCGCTGCTGATCAGCCAGCATCCGGACCTGTTCTGGGGACTGGTGGCGAGTTTCTGGATCGGCAACGTGTTGCTGGTGGTGCTGAACGTGCCACTGATCGGGCTGTGGGTGCGGCTGCTGCGCGTGCCCTACCGACTGCTGTTTCCCTCGGCCCTGTTCTTCATCGCGGTCGGTGTCTACAGCACGCAGAACAATCTTTTTCCGATCTGGGAGGTGTTCGTGTTCGGCATCGCGGGGGCGGTGTTCAGCAGCCTCGATTTTCCGGTGGCGCCGATCATGCTCGGGTTCGTGCTGGGGCCGATGGTGGAGGATAATTTCCGCCGCTCGCTGCTGCTGTCGCATGGCAACCTGGGCGTGTTCGTGCAGCGACCGCTGAGTGCGGTGTTCATTGCCATCAGCGTGCTGCTGATCCTGGGCCAGGTGGTGGTGCGGCTGCGCGGGCGGGGCCAGCGCGTCGCCGAGGCAGCGCAAGCGGATTGAACCCGCGCCCGATCTCAGGGTGCGCCGTAACCGCCGCCGCCTGGTGTTTCGATAACAAAACAATCACCCTGGTTGAGCTCGGTGCTGGCACGCCCGCCGAGCACCTCGCGCGTGCCGTCCGCGCGCTCCACCCATTGCCGGCCGGCCAACCCGTCGGCACCGCCGGCGAGGCCGAAGGGTGCGACCTCGCGACGGGAGGCGACGATCACCGCCGTCATCGGTTCGAGGAAGCGGATACGCCGGCGGGCACCGTCGCCGCCGCGGAATTGTCCGCCGCCACCTGAGCCACGGCGGATCGAGAACTCCTCCAGCCGGACGGGGTAGCGCAGTTCCAGCACCTCGGGGTCGGTCATGCGGGTGTTGGTCATGTGGGTCTGCACCGCGGCGGTGCCGTCGAAGCCGGCGCCGGCGCCGGTGCCGCCGCAGATCGTTTCGTAATACTGACGCGTGGCGTCGCCGAACAGGAAGTTGTTCATCGTCGCCTGGCTGCACGCCATGGCGCCGAGCGCGCCGAACAGCGCGTTGCAGGTGGCCTGGCTGACCTCCGTGTTGCCGGCGACGACGGCCGCACCCGGCCGCGGCGAGAGAAAGCTGCCGTCGGGGATGACGATGTCGAGCGGCTTCAGGCAGCCTTCGTTGAGCGGGATCTCCTCGCCGACCAGGCAGCGGAAGACATAGAGCACCGCAGCACGGGTGACGGCGGGCGGAGCGTTGAAATTGTCGGATCGTTGCGATGACGTTCCGGTGAAGTCGATGCGGGCACGGCGGGCGGCGTGGTCCACGTTGATGGTGACGCGCAGCAGCGCGCCGTCGTCCATGCGATAGTCGAACGCGCCGTCGGAGAGGTGGGCGATGACGCGGCGCACGCTCTCCTCGGCATTGTCCATCACGTGGCGCATATAGGCGGCGACGAGGTCCCAGCCGAACTCCGCCTCCACCCGCGCGAGTTCCTGCACACCCTTGTTGTTGGCGGCGACCTGCGCCTTGATATCAGCGACGTTCACGTCCGGGCTGCGCGCCGGATAGCGGGCGCCGGCGAGCAGCGCGCGCAACTCCGCCTCGCGGAAGCTTCCTGCATCCACCAGCAGGAAATCGTCGATCACCACGCCCTCCTCCTCCAGCGTGCGCGAGGCAGGCGGGGTGGAGCCGGGGGTGATGCCGCCGATATCCGCGTGGTGGCCGCGCGAGCCGACAAAGAAGCGAATCGCCTTTCCGGCCGTATCGAAGACCGGGGTGATGACGGTGACATCCGGCAGATGCGTGCCGCCGTTATAGGGGTTGTTGAGTGCCACCACATCGCCCGGGCGCAGCGAGGTGCCGCGGCGGGCGAGGACGGTGCGCACGCTCTCGCCCATGGCGCCGAGATGGACGGGGATGTGCGGCGCGTTGGCGACGAGATTACCCGCGGCGTCGAAGATGGCGCAGGAGAAGTCGAGCCGTTCCTTGATGTTGACGCTCTGCGAGGTGTTCTGCAGCACGGCGCCGGTCTGTTCCGCGACGTTCATGAACAGATTGTTGAACAGTTCCAGCAGCACGGGGTCGGCGCGGTCGGTGCCGGCGGCGGCGGGCCGCGCGGCGGCGGCGATGCGGCGCAGCACCATGTGGTCGCGCGCCGTGACCTCGGCCTGCCAGCCCGGCTCGATGACGGTGGTGGCGTTGGCCTCGCGGATCAGGGCGGGGCCCGCGACGCGGTCGCCGCCGAGCAGTTCCTGGCGGTCGAAGACCGGTACAAGATGTTCGGTGCCGCCGGACCACATCGCCACCTCGTCGATCGGGCTCGGTGCGACGTCGAAACGTCGGGCGATCGGCGTGTCCTCGACCGGTTCGCCGGGGGAGGTGACCTCGACGGCAATCGCCTCGACAATCAGCGCACGCTCCGGCGTCGCGAAGCCGAAGCGGGCACGGTGCAGATCGGTGAAGGAACGGGCGGCCGCCGCGGGCTCGGCGAAGGGGACAGCGAGCGTCGCCTCGGTGCCCTGGTAGCGCAGGTGCAGCGTGCGTTCGGCGAGCAGGCTGGCGGGTTTAGCGCCCTGGGCGAGCAGGGCTTCGCGAGCCGAAGCCTCCAGTCGCTCGGCGGTATCGCCCAGCGCCGTCATGCTCGACGCCGCGAGCGGGAGTTCCATCGCCTGTTCCCGCAGTGCGCTCTGGTCGGCGAGACCCATGCCATAGGCAGAGAGCACACCAGCGTATGGGTGGATAAAGACCGAGGTCATGCCGAGCGCGTCGGCTACCAGGCAGGCATGCTGGCCGCCGGCGCCGCCGAAGCAGGCGAGGGCGAAGCGGGTGGCATCGTAACCTTTCTGTACCGAAACCTGCTTGATGGCGTTGGCCATGTTGGCGACCGCGATGCGCAGGAAACCCTCGGCGACATCGCGCGGGTCCTGTGGCGTTGTTGCCGTGGCGCCGGCGATTTCCCCGGCCAGGGCCTCGAACCTGTGTGCGACGATGGCGGCGTCGAGCGGCGCGTCGCCTGCGGGGCCGAAGATCGCGGGGAAATGTTTCGGTTGCAGCTTGCCGAGCAGGACGTTGGCGTCGGTGACGGTGAGCGGGCCGCCGCGACGATAGCAGGCGGGGCCGGGATCGGCGCCGGCGGAATCCGGCCCCACGCGCATGCGCGCGCCGTCGAAATGCAGGATTGAGCCGCCGCCGGCGGCGACCGTGTTGATCGCCATCATCGGCGCGCGCAGCTGCACGCCGGCGACCGACGTCTCGAAGGCGCGGGCGAAGGCGCCGTCGTAGAGGGCGACATCGGTCGAGGTGCCGCCCATGTCGAAGCCGATGATGCGGGGGAAGCCACCCTGGGCCGCCGTGCGCGCGGCGCCGACGATGCCGCCGGCGGGGCCGGAGAGGATCGCGTCCTTGCCCGCGAAATGCGCCGCCTCCGCCAGGCCGCCATTGGACTGCATGAAGTAGAGGCGCACGCCCGGCAGTTCGCCCGCCACCTGTTCGACGTAGCGGCGCAGGATCGGTGAAAGATAGGCGTCGACCACCGTGGTCTGGCCGCGCGGCACGAGCCGCAGCAGCGGGCTGGTGGCGTGGCTGGCCGAGACCTGGGTGAAGCCGGCCGCGCGCGCGAGCTCGGCGAGGCGGATTTCGTGGGCGGCCTGTTTCCACGCATGCATGCGCAGGATGGCGACGGCGGCGATGCCGTCGGCGCGGGCGGCGGCGAAGGCGGTGGCGGCCTCGGTCTCGTCGAGTAGCTCGATCTCCCGGCCCGCGGCGTCGATGCGCCCGCCGATTTCGACGACGCGCTCGTGCAGCAGCGAGGGCAGCCGGATCGCGAGGTCAAACAGGCGCGGGCGGGCCTGGTTGCCGATGCGCAACGCGTCCGCGAAGCCGCGATCGACAACCAGCAGCACGCGCTCGCCGCGCCGTTCGAGCAGCGCGTTGGTGGCGACGGTGGTCCCCATCTTCACGCAGTCGATCAGGCCCGGCGGAATTGGCTCCGCGGGTGGCAGGCCGAGCACCGCGCGGATACCCGCGATGGCGGCGTCGCGATAGCGGCCGGGGTTTTCGCTCAGCAGCTTGTGGGTTGAGAGCGCACCGTCCGGGGCACGGGCGACGATGTCGGTGAAGGTGCCGCCGCGGTCGATCCAGAACTGCCAGCCGTTCATCGCCGCACCCGCCATGTGGCGTGGCCGAGGAAGGGCGCCGGGCGGGTGGCGGCGATCGGCTGGCGGCCGGGCGGGAGGCCGACATCGTGGAGGAGGATGCATGGGATGCACGGATTCGCGTTCATGCGGGCCAGCATGCCCTCGGCCAGCGGCCTGTGCCAGTGACCGCGGCTGAGCGGGTCGGGTCGGGGCGTGGTGCGACCGGTGGCGGACGACGTTTTGCGATCATCAACACGCGCGTGGTATCCGGCACCATGGCGTATTGGGGAAAGCTCATCGGCGGATTTGCCGGGTTCGTTGTCGGCGGCCCGATGGGGGCCGTGGTGGGGGCGGCACTCGGCCATGCGGCGGAGAGCGGCATGGCGCCGGGCGGGGCGGCGCGGCCGGCCGGCGGCGGCAGCGAGCAAGTGTTTGCGATTTCGGTCGTCGCCCTCGCGGCAAAGCTCGCCAAATGCGACGGGCCGGTGAACCGCAGCGAGATCGACGCGTTCAAGCGCAGCTTCCTGATCCCCGCCGGGGCGGCGCGGGATATCGGGCGGTGGTTCGACACGGCGCGGGATTCGCCCGAGGGGCCGGAGCCGTATGCGCAGCGCCTGGGCGTGGCGTTTGCCACCAACCCCGGCATACTCGAGGAGGTGATGGTCTCGCTCACCGCCATCGCCGCGGCGGACGGGCCGGTGAACGCGCGCGAGGCGGCGTTTCTGGCGCGGGTGCGTCAGGCGATGGGCCTCGGCGAGACGGCGCTCGGCGGCCAGGCGGCGGAGGACCCTTATGCGGTGCTGGGGCTCTCGGCCGGCGAGAGCGACGAGGCGCTGCGCACGCGCTGGCGGGCGCTGATGCGCGAGCACCACCCGGACAGCCTGGCCGGGCGCGGCGCGGCGCCGGAGCTGGTGGCGCGCGCGCAGGACCAGGTGGCGAAGATCAACGCCGCGTGGGACCGCATCAAGCGCGAGCGCGGCCTGTGAGGCTGTGCGAGCGCGTAAGCCCCAACCACGACGAACGCAAAGCGCCTGTCTCGTTCCTGGTTCTGCATTATACCGGTATGACAACGGCTGAGGCGGCGCTCGACCGCCTGTGCGACCCCGTGGCCGAGGTTTCCTCCCACTATCTCGTGGAGGAGGATGGCACTGTCTGGCGACTGGTCGATGAGGCGCGACGGGCCTGGCATGCCGGGGTTTCGTTCTGGCGCGGCGAGACGGCGCTGAACGCGCGCTCCATCGGCGTCGAGATCGTCAACCCCGGGCACGAGCATGGCTATCGTCCGTTTCCTGTGGCCCAGATGCGGGCGGTCGCGGAACTGTGCAGTGGCATTCTCGCACGCCACGCGATCGCCCCGCGCGACGTGGTGGCGCATTCCGACATCGCGCCCGACCGCAAGGAGGACCCCGGCGAGTTGTTCGACTGGCGCGGGCTGGCACGCCAGGGCATCGGGCTCTGGCCGGAGCGCCCGGCCGCACCGGTCGATACGCAATCGGTGCAGGCCACGCTTGCGGAGATCGGCTATCGCCGCGACCTTGAGCTGCCTACGCTGTTGCGCGCCTTCCAGCGCCACTGGCGTCCGGAGGCGGTGAACGGCGAGGCGGATGCAGGCACGCGCGCGCGCCTTGCCGCGGTGCGCGGAGCGATGCAGACGGGGTGATGACGAAGACGAAACGAGAACCCATCGCGGGCAGCAGCCTGCTCATCGCGACGCGCTTCGTGCGCAGCATCGGCCAGGGGCTGATGGCGGTGGCGTTCACGCTGCAACTGCATGCGCTCGGCTGGTCGGCGGCGGCCATCGGCAGCCTGCTCGCAGCGGCGCTCGGCGGGGGTGTCGTGTTCACCGGGCTGTCCGGGCCGCTGTCGGACCGGATCGGGCGGCGGGCGCTGCTCATCTGGTTCGAGGTGGCGCATGCGGCAACGGCGGTGCTGGCGGCGTTGCATCCCACGGTGGCGGTGCTGGGGCTCGCGTCGTTCGTCGGCCAGTTCGGCCGTGGTGCGAACGGCGTCGCGGGGCCGTTCGGGCCGGTGGAGCAATCCTGGCTCGCGGCACTCAGTGCAGCGCCGGCGGGCGGGCAGGAGGATGGCGGGCGGACGTTCAGCGTGAATGCCGCCATGGGTTTTCTCGGCATGGGGCTGGGCGCGCTGCTGACGATGCTGCCGGCGGGCTGGGGCGTCGCTGCGCAGGGGCAGTTTCTGGTGGTGGCGGCGGGTGCGGTGGCGGCGGGGCTGATCCTGCTCGTGGTGCCCGACCCAAGGACGGCGCCACAGCCGAAGGCGGCGCAGGCGGTGGTGCGCCAGGAAAACCGGATGCTGATGCGCCTGGCGCTGGCGAACGTGATGCAGGGTGCCGGGATCGGGCTTTCCGGCCCGCTGATCGCCTATTGGTTCGCGGTGCGGTTCGGCGCCACGGCGGCGCTGATCGGGCCGGTGATGGCGGCGAGTTTCTTCCTGACCGCGGCGACGACGCTGCTGACCGGCAATCTGGCGGCGCGGTTCGGCCTGGTGCGGACGGTGGTGGCGAGCCGGCTGATTGGGCTGATGATGCTGCTGGTATTGCCGTTCTCGCCCAATTTCCTGGTGGCGGGCGCATTGTTCCTGGGTCGCGGGTTGTTCAACCGAGGCACGGTGGGCGCGCGCAACGCCTTCACCATGACCCTGGTGCGGGCGGAGCGGCGCGGCTTCGCGGCCTCGGTCAACGCGATCTCGATGCAGGTGCCGCGGGCGGTGGGGCCGATCCTGGCCGGGGTGCTGTTCGACAGTGGCGCGTTCGCCCTGCCCTTCCTGCTCGCGGCGGCGTTGCAGGGCGGATACATTGCGGTATTCGGGCTCGGGTTCCGCGAACGGCGTGACGCGTGATGCGGGCCGCGGACGGGGACGATTGACGGGGCGAGGCGATTGACGCCGCCGGGCGGCGGGCGCATCAGGCGCTCGCCAGACGGCCGGACGGCCGCTGCCGGCGTGAGCCGGGAGAGGAAAGTCCGGGCTCCACGGGACGACGGTGCCGGATAACGTCCGGCGGGGGCGACCCCAGGGAAAGTGCCACAGAGAACAGACCGCCGGCGCCGCAAGCCGCCGGCAAGGGTGAAACGGTGCGGTAAGAGCGCACCGCGCCCCCGGCAACGGGGGCGGCAGGGCAAACCCCACCGGGAGCAAGACCGAATAGGGGCGGCAGGTTCCGGCGCAAGCCGGCGCCAGGGGGTTCCGCCCCGCCGCCCGGGTTGGTCGCGCGAGGCGCGCAGCAATGCGCGTCCCAGAGGAATGGCCGTCACGCCCGGCCGCGCAAGCGAAAGGGCGGACAGAACCCGGCTTACAGGCCGTCTGGCACGTCTTTCCGGCCCTCCTCCCCATCCCTGATCCATGTCGAGGGCCACAACGGAAGTCCTTGACGGAAAAGCCGCCCGATCCCCGCCGAGTCCTGGATTCCCGCTTGCGAGGGTGTAATTCCCATGTTATCCCATGAAAACCCATGGGGACTGCCTCCTTGGGCTTCAGCGGTGAGGGGCTGGCCGGATGTCCCAGTTCCTGGGCATTCATCCGAACAAGCTGGACGCGAAGGGACGGGTCTCCATCCCCGCGCCGTTCCGCGCGTTGCTGCGCGGCCCGGACGGCGAGACCGCGGCGCTGGTGCTGCGGCCACACCACAACCACCGCTGCATCGACGGGTTTGTCGCCAGCGAATTCTATGCGCTGGGCGCCTCGATGGCCCGGATGGACCTGTTTTCCGCCGACCAGGAGGACCTCGCGATCACCCTCTATGGCGAGGCGGCGGAGGTGGTGCCGGACAAGGAGGGGCGGATCGTCCTGTCGCAGAGGCTGATCGAGTGGGCGGAGCTGGACCAGGGCGCCACCTTCATCGGCATGGGCGAGCGGTTCCAGATCTGGTCGCCGCAGGGCCTGGCACGGCGCACCGAGGAAGCCAGGCTCGGGGTGCAGACGCGCAGGCTGGCCGTGCCCGCTTCGATCCAGCCGAGCATGCCGACACCGGGACCGGCGGGACGGGGGCTGCTGGGATGAGCGGGCATGTTCCGGTGATGCTGGCCGAGGTGCTGGAGGTGCTGGCGCCGCGGCGCGACGGCATTTATCTCGACGCGACGTTTGGCGGCGGCGGCTATGCGGCGGCGATGCTGGAGCGCGGCTGCACGCTGATCGCACTCGACCGCGACCCCGCCGCGATCGCGCGCGGCGCGGTGCTGGCGGCACGGTTTCCCGGCCGGCTGACACTGGTGGAGGGCCGGTTCGGCGCGATGCTCGATCTGCTGCGCGGCCATGGCGTGACGGCGCTGGATGGCGTGGTGATGGATCTCGGGGTTTCGTCCTACCAGATCGACGATCCCGCGCGCGGCTTCAGCTTTCGTGCCGACGGGCCGCTCGACATGCGGATGGGGACGGCGGGGCCGACCGCCGCGACGCTGGTGAACCGGCTGCCGGAGCGCGAGCTGGCCGATGTGCTGCATCAGCTCGGCGAGGAGCGGGCGGCGCGGCGGATCGCGCGGGCGATCGTCGCGGCGCGCGAGGCGGCGCCGATCGAAACGACGCTGGCGCTGGCCGCGATCGTGCGGCGCGTGGTGGGGCGGTCCGCCGACGGGATCGACCCGGCGACGCGCAGTTTTCAGGCGTTGCGGATCCGGGTGAACGACGAGCTGGGCGAGGTCGAGCGCGCGCTCGGGCAGGCCGCTTCGCTGCTGGCGCCTGGCGGGCGGCTCGTTGTGGTGGCGTTCCATTCGCTTGAAGACCGGCTGGTGAAGCGCTTCATGCAGGAGGCGACCGGACGCGCGCCGCGCCCCTCGCGGCATCTGCCGGAGGTGGCACGAGGGGACACCGAGTTCACGCTGCTGACGCCGCGGGCGCTGCGCCCCGGAGATGATGAAATCGCCGCCAATCCACGGGCCCGCAGCGCGCGGCTGCGCGCCATCGCGCGCGTGGCGGCCAGCCCCACACGAGACGCCGCATGATCCGCCCGATCACGCTTCTGGCCTTTTTCGCCGCCGCTGGTTCCGGCCTCTATCTCTATCAGACCAAGTTGCAGGCGCAGCTGCTCGACCAGCGGATCACCCACACCGTGGATCAGATTCGCAAGACGCGGCAGCGCACGGCACTGCTGACCGCGGAATACGCGCTGCTCAATGACCCGCAGCGGTTGCAGAAGCTGTCTGATGAGTTTCTGCAACTGCCGCCGACCGCGCCGACCCAGTACGTGACGATGGCGGACCTGGCCTCGCGCCTGCCGCCGGTGGGTCCGCCGCCGAGGCCGCCGGCAGCCCCGCAGGAGCAGGCGCCGCCGGTCGCGGCCCCGAGGGCCGCGCCGGATGCGAGCGCGCTGGTGGCCTCAGCGAC
>JAJXXT010000080.1 GCA_021780935.1 Pseudomonadota bacterium | reverse complement strand
CGCGACCAGGAAGGCCCCGCCGAGCGGGCCGCTGGCCTCCGGTGACAGGGCGGCGGCGACGAAGGCCGGCCCGCCGCCCTGATAGGCGGCGACGCCGAGCGCGGCGCCGAGCAGGGTGAAGCCGGCGCCGACCCAGACCAGCAGCGCCAGCCACGGCTCGGCGCCGTCCGCGCCGCCGTCGCCCGCCCTGTCCTCGTCGCCGCCGCTATCGTTCAGCATCAGCCGCCGGGATCATGCCGACATAGCCGGAAATATCCGCATACCAGACGTTCCCCTCATGGTCGGTGGTGAGAGTGTAGGGGCGCGCATGGTCGCGCGGCAGGGGGAAGCTAGTGATCGCGCCGGCGCGCAGGCGGCCGATCGCACCGCTGCGGAGCATGCCGAACCAGATCGCCCCGTCGCGCCCGATGGTCAGGCCGGAGAGGCCGACATTGTGGGCGTTGACCGGGATCTCGCTGAACGTGCCGTTGGCGTAGTGGGCGATGCGGTCGGCGCGCACCTCCAGGAACCAGACGCTCCCATCGGGCGCCACGGCGATGTCCGAGGCCACTGCGTTGCGCTGCGGCAGGTCGAGCGCGGTCATCTTGTCGTCGGCGCCGATGTGCAGGAGCTGGTCGCCCGATTGCAGCGTCGCCCAGACGCTGCCATCGGCGGCGAGGGCGACGCCGTACGGGCCGCCGCGCGCGGACTCGTAGATGTGCCGGGTGAGCACGCCGTCCTTGAACTTGGTGATGGACAGCCCGGTCTCCTCGGCGAACCAGGCCGCGCCGTCGGCGGCGACGGCCAGGCGGCCGAGGCGGACGGAAGCGGTATCGAGCGGGAAGCGATTGACCTCGCCCTCCGGCGCGACGCGGGTGATCGCGTGGCCGGCATTGTCGGTGTACCAGGCGGCGCCGTCGGGGGCGATGCCGAGCCCGATCGGCTCGAGATTGGCCATGTGGGTGGGCAGACGCTCGACCTTGCCGCCGCGCAGCCGCCCGATCACATCGGTGAGGTCGATCGTGAACCAGATCGTCCCGTCCGGGGCCGCGGCGATCGCCGTCGGCATGTCGAGCGGGTTGGGCATTTTGTATTCGACGAAGCCGAGGCGCGGCTGCAGCCAGCTCCGCCCCAGCGCGAACCAGGCGCCCAGCAGCACGATGGCCGAAAGCCCGGCGAGCAGCGCGAAGCGGCGCGGGCGATGGAGCAGCGCCGTGCTCATCGTCGCAGCGCGGCCGCTTGGTGGCCCCCCGCATGGGGCCGCCCCGTCGGGCCGCGCCCGCCCCGCAGGCGGAGCAGGGCGAAGACCAGGCCGGCGCCGAGCAGCAGCAATGCCAGGACGAGGGCGCCGGCGCCGACGAGGTCGAGCAGATCGGCGCGCGCCAGCAGCGCCTTGCCCTCGATGGCGCTGCGCCAGGCCTCCGCGTACGGGATGAGCGAGAAGACCGCATACAGCGTCGCGGCGCTGGCCGGGTCGCGCGCCAGCGGCCCGGATTCGAGCCGCACCGGCAGCCCGCCCTCGCCGAGCTGCCATGTCTGCCCGCCATCGACGCTTCGAAACAGGCCGCGGTCGCTGGTGACGACGAGGGTCGCCACCGCGGCATCGGCGGCGATGCCGCGGACGACGGGGGCGGCCACAGGCAGCGCGCCCGGCAGAGGTTGCCAGCTCCGCCCGAGATCGTCGCTGCGCAGGATCCCGGCGCCCTCCGCCGCCCAGAGCCGCGCCGGATGGGCGGGATCGAGCGCGATGGCGCCGAGCGCGCCGGGAGCGGGGCGGGCCTGCCAATGGCGCCCGCCATCCTCGCTCGCCATCAGCCGGCCACCGGCGAGCAGCAGGACCACCTCCTTCGGCGAACGCACGACGGCGAGTTCACTGAGCCCCGAGGCCGACGCCGCCAGTTGGTCGACCGGCGCCGCCAGCCGTTCAAATCGCGCGCCGCCATCGTCGCTGGCGAAGAGTCCGCTCGGGCCCAGCAGATAGACGCGCCCGGACGCGGCGCCATAGGCGATCGCGCGGGCCGGCGCCGCCGCACCGGGCGCATCGGCCGGGCTCCATTCGCCACCCGCAAAGCGGAACAGACCGGCCGGCGTTCCGCACAGGGCGACGCCCCCGGCCGGGGCGAAGGCGACGGCGAACACGGCGCCGTTCAGCCGGCCCGGAGCTTCCTGCATCCAGCTCCGCCCGCCGCTCGGCGAGCCGAAGAGGCCGTTATCGGTGCCGAGCAACAGATGGTTCGGGTCGCGCGGATCGACCGCGAGCGCGAGCGTGCCGTTGAGGAAGAGCCCGACATCGGCGCCGATCCAGCTCGCGCCCATGTCGCGCGAGCGGAACAGGCCGCCATAGGTGTTCGGATCATGCGCCAGCGCGCCGCCGGCCGGCACCAGTGCGGCACCGAGCAGCAAGGCGAGGCGAAGAAACCAGGCGAGGCGGGAGCAATTCATCACGCTGCGGACTATGCCCTCTCGGATCGGGAGCGCGAAGCCCCGAAACGCGAACGAGAGGCCGATCGCCGGCCTCTCGTCCTTTGGCAACGATCAGTCGAGCTCGTTACATCGGCTTGCGCGACTTCTCACCAGGCGCGAGGGTCACTTCGGCGGCATGGGCGCCGTTGCCGATCAGCCAGGAATTCTTCAGCAGCGGATAGCTGGCGGTGTAGCTCAGCGGCTCATGCGCCGAGACGCAGTTGTTGTAGCCGCCGGTGATTTTGTAGCACTTCTCATAGGCGAGGAACTGCTGCACCGAGTCCGTCTGCTGGATGTTGGCGACCATCCAGTCGCGGATCCCTTCCCACGACGAGTAGGCATCGGAGCCGAACACCAGCTTACCAATCGCGGTCGGCACTTCCAGCAGCTGGGAGCCCGCGGTGTGCGCGCGGAAGGCGGGGTGGATCTTCACGCCCGGGATCACTTCCATTTCGCCATCGACGATCACGGCCTTGCCGGCGAGAACCTTGCCGTAGACCTGCTCCATGGTCAGCGGCTCATAGCCGCAGGCCGGCGTGCGCGCGCAGCCGCCGGGGGTATTGTTGACCGCGGAGATATGGGCGTTCGGGTAGTTCAGGGCCCATTCGATACCGCGCAGCTCCTCGCGCTGCACATAGAGCGTCGCGTTCGGCAGATCGAGCAGCTGGCCGGCATGGTCCCAGTGGGCGTGACCGATGAAGACCCGCGTCACGTCCTTGGCATCGAAGCCAAGCGCCTTCAGCTCATCGGCGATCGGCACGAAATGGTCGACGCCGAGCATCTTGTGGTAATCGGCCTGCTTCCAGCCCGAATCATACAGCATCAGCTCGTTGCCGCACTTGATCACGCCGATGTTCACGGGCAGATCGGCCCATTCGACGTTGTGCATCGGGCTGCTGCTGCCGGGAATGAAGGCCCGGTCCGGCATGAAGCCGCCGTATGGAATGTGCGGGATGCGGCTGGTCTCGACCACCCACACGGAGCAGACGTTATCCGCCGCCGCCGCCGGGGTGCTCGTCGCGGGCAGACCCAGACCGACCGCCGCGAGGGCGCCGGCAAAGGCCAGTCCGAACAATGATCTTTTCGCCATTGGTCGCTCTTCCTCCTGCTCGTGTCCGTTGCGCGGACACCGTCTTGTTCACCGGGACCGAAGGCTCCGGCGCCGCTTCCAGTCAGGTCCCGCGGGCATCGACGCCCGCGTGCCGGATCCACGCTACAATACCGGCCCGGGAAATGCATCCATCCCCCGGCGCACGGTCAGTTCGGTTTGTGCTCCCCCGGCCAGAGCACATCACCGACCTTGATCAGCTCCTCGGCGCCGCGCAGGCTCATCGGCTGGGCTTCGACCAGATGCTGATCGTCACTGTCGTGACCGATCCGCAGAACCTCCGTCGTCGCCTTTTCGTAGAGCATGATCGCGTCGAGATAGCGCTGATGCACATCCTGCAGTGCGGCGGGCGGGATCAGGGCCCGCGTCTTCGCTTCGGCGGCGGCGAATTCGTCCCGCACCGGCTGCAGCCGGGAGACGAGAACGGTCACGTCATGCTTCTCGGTGGCATACTCGAGCGCCGCGGTCGCCAGCTGTGCCGCCGCCAGCTCGACCAGATCGCGGTGCACCGGCCAGAGCGCGACCGAATAGGCCTCCTCCTCCGCGGTGAAGGCGCGCGGCGCCGAAGCCGCCTGAGCGGATGCGGGCGCCGACGCCGCCTGGTCCGATGCGGCCGGCGCCGCCGCCTGCAGGACAGGCATCACGCGCCGCTCATGCTCGAACGCGTAGCCCGCCAGGGCCAGCAATCCCGCAACCAGCATCAGAAACGAGACGAGCACCGCGCTCGGTACCCGCATGGACCATCCTCCGTTCGTTTTCCTTGTCGTGAGGCTATCGCCTGCACCCTCACCGGTCAATCGGGTTGCGCGATGATTTCGTCGTAGTTTCCGGGCGCAAGCGGGTGTTGGGCGCAACCGGAGCGGGCCACGCGGCGGGGAGCGGCTACTCCGCGCCCGCCCGCCGCGCCAGCAGACCGCGTCCAGGATCGTAGCCGAGCACGGCGAGCGCCATGAACAGCAGCGTGTAGCCGGCGACGACGGAAGCGGACAGTGCGTTGAACTCGCCATAGAGTGCGAAGCGGATCAGCTCCGTGGCATGGGTGAACGGATTGACCTCGCAGATCCAATACAGCGTCTGGTTCGCCTCCTGCACCCGCCACAGCGGATAGAGCGCCGAGGAGGTGAAGAACATCGGGAAGATGACGAAATTCATCACCCCGGCGAAGTTCTCCAGCTGCTTGATGAAGGAGGAGAGCACGAGCCCGAGCGCGCCCAGCATCAGCCCGCCCAGCACCAGCGCCGGCAGCACGAAGACGTAGCCGGCGTAGGGCGGCGTGATGTCCCAGAACCAGGCGATGACGAGAAAGATGTAGGCCTGCACGACGGACACGGCGACGCCGGCGAGCAGCTTGGCGAGCAGCAGGAACCAGCGCGGGAAGGGCGCGATCATCAGCGAGCGCATGCTGCCCATCTCGCGATCGTAGACCATCGAGAGCGAGCTCTGCATGCCATTGAAAAGCTGGATCATCGCCAGCAGCCCTGGCGCGATGTAGACCTCGTACGGAACATAGGTCTCGTAGGGCGGAATGATCGAGACGCCGAGCACGAAGTGGAATCCCGCGGCGAAGATCGCGAGCCACACCAGCGGGCGCACCAGCGCCGAGACGAAGCGGCCGCGCTGGCCGAGCCAGCGCAGCGCCTCGCGCCGTACCACGCCGTTGAGGCAGAGTGCGTACTGGGCCGGGCTCATGCCGCCTCGCTGCCGGCGCGGGTGAGGCGGTCGAAGGCGGATTTCAGCGTCTGCGTTCCGGTCTCGGCCAGAATCGCCGGCACGTCGCCGGCGGCGAGCACGCGGCCGCGATGCAACACGACCACTTTCGCCTCCGCCCCCGCCTCGTCGATCAGATGCGTCGCCCACAGCACGCCCAATCCGCGCTCGCGGCAGAGCAGGCGGACATGTTCGAGCAGGAATTGCCGGCTCTCGATGTCGAGCCCGACCGTCGGCTCGTCGAGCAGCAGCAGCGACGGCTCGTGCAGCAGCGCGCGCGCCAGCTCCACCCGCCGGCGCTGACCGCCGGAGAGCTGGCGCACCTTGTCGCGCCGGCGGTCGGCAAGATTGACCCGCGCGAGCTCGGCGCCGAGGCGCTCGCGCACCGCGCTGCGGGAAATTCCGTGCAGCGCCGCGTGATAGTAGAGATTCTGCTCGACGGTGAGGTCGAGATCCAGCGTCGGCTGCTGGAACACCACGCCCATGCGCGCCAGCGCCGCCTGCGGCTCGGCGCGGATATCGTGGCCGAAGACCGCGATGCGGCCGGAGTTGCTGTGATAGAGCCGGGTGATCAGCGCGAACAGCGTGCTCTTGCCGGCGCCGTTGAGGCCGAGCAGAACGGTGAAATCGCCGCGTCCGACGTGCAGGCTGACGCCGTCGAGAACCTTGCGGGCTCCGAATGCGTGGCTCAGCCCCTCGACCGACAGCGGCACGGCTTCCACGGCCGACGGCACCGCGGCCTCAGGGGACATCGACCACACCCCACGGTTCCTGGCCGACCGGAACCGATTTCAGCACCTTGCGCGCGGCGACGTCGATCACGGACATGTCGTTGCTGACGCCGTTGGCCGTGTACAGCCGGCTGCCATCCTGCGAGAACGCCATGTGCCAGACGCGCTGGCCGACCAGCAGGTATTTCTCCACCGCACCGCTCGCGACATCGACCACGGCGACGCGGTTGGCCGGGCCGAGGGCGACGAAGGCGGTCTTGCCGTCGGCGGTGATGTTGATGCCGACGGCCTGCACAGTCTCGCGCGGCACGCCGGGGATCTGGAAGCGGATCGTGCTGACGATCTTGCGCGTGGCGACGTCGATCACCGCGACCGAGCCGGCCACCTCGGAGGATACCCAGACCTGCTTGCCATCCGGGGTGAAGGCGGCGTAGCGCGGCCGCTGCCCGACCAGCACGCCGCCGATCATCTTGCGCGTCTCGGGGTTGATGAAATGCACCATGCTGGTGGTTTCGGACGTGTTGATCAGCAGCTTGCCGTCCGGGCTCACCGCCATGCCCTCGGGCTCGACGCCGGTGGGCACCGCACCGATCACGCGCGCGCCGGGCACGTCCACCACGGTGATGGAGTTGTCGTTCTCGTTGGCGACATAGAGCGTGTTGCCGTCCGGGCTGATCGCGAAGGTCTCCGGATCCGCCCCGCTCGGCAGGTTGGCGGTCACTTTGAGCGTCGCCAGATCCAGCACCTCGATATGGTCGGCGTCGCTGGTGCAGATATAGACGCTCTTGCCGTCCTTGGAGAGGATCAGCCCGCGCGGCCGCGCGCCCACCGGCACGCTCTGCACGATCTTCAGGCTCGCCGCGTCGACGACGGTGACGGTGTTGTCCTTCTCGTTCGACAGCAGCAGACGCTCGGCCCGCGCCGCGGGGCTGAGCAGCGCCAGAACCGCGAGGGCGAGCAGCGGCTTCAGGACATGTGGCATGTCGTCTCCGGTTTGTCGGTGCCGAGCGTGTCGGTCTCGTAGAATTGATGCAGGAAGCCCGGCTGCGGCGAGATCGAGACCAGCGAGCGGTCGTCGGCCAGCAGCACCGGCTGGCGCAGCTGTCCGTCCCAGGGACGGATGCTGAAAGGCGGGCCCTTGTAGCCGGCGACGGTGAAGTCCGTCCCATGCAGGAATGTCGCCATCGCCGCCGGATCGGCGCTGGCGGTGCGCGTCGCCGCCTCGCCGAAGGCACGCACCGCGAGCCATGCGCCATAGTCGCGATCGGTCATCATGCGCTTGGCCAGGGCGAGGAATCGCAGTTGCAGCTGCCGCGAACCCATTTCGTCGAACATCGGCGACCAGGCGCTGGGCGTGAGCCCCTGCGTGCCGGCGACCGGGCGGGGCAGGAAGCTGCGATAGCCGAGCTGATCGCCGAAATTATCCGCCTCGTCGGCGACGACCAGCACGTCGTAGGAAATTCCCTGTGTCAGATTGGAGACTTCGGTATTGACCTGGAAATGTCCGGTATCGGCCTGCTGCGCGGCGGCGTTGAAGCTCCAGGGCTTGTCGGCGACGATGCTGACCTGGAATTTCTTCGCCGCGTGGCGGATGGCGGCGGCGTAGAGCGCGTCGGCCGGATCCTTGCCCTGCACCAGCATGATGTGGCGCCAGTTCTTGACCACGAGATACTGCATCAGCGCGTCGGCGAACATGGCCCGGCTGGGCAGCATGTGCAGCACGTTGCGCCGGCAATCGGCGCCGCGCAGCGCGTCGTCCGTGCTGGTGGCATCGATCAGCGTCGCGCCCTGGGCCTCCGGCAGATCTGCCAGGGTCAGCAGCAGCGGTGCCGGCAGGTCGGTGACGAAATTGCGCGTCCCGGCGGCCAGCCGCGCCTTGAACGCCGCCGTCACCGCGGCCGCGTCGGCGCCGACGGCCTCGTCGAGCTTGAACTCCTGGCCGGTGAAGCGGCCGGTGGTGGCATCGTCGGCCAGCGCCAGCCGCGCGCCGGCGAGGCCGAGATCCTTGGGCGGCGGGGTCAATTCGGTCGAGGGACGCGGG
>JAJXXT010000085.1 GCA_021780935.1 Pseudomonadota bacterium | reverse complement strand
GCAGTTGAAGTACAGCCGAACCAGGTCGAGCGCGTCGGCGAGCTCGTCGAGCGTCTCGCCGAACACGACATAGTAGCCTGGCTGGGCGCCCGGCGCGGCGCGCGGCGCGCGCAGGCGCACCGGCGCACCCAGCGCCGGCGCCATGCCGGGCGGCTGGCCCGGAACCGGGTCGGTGATGAAGGCGCCGGGCATGGCGATCCGCTCGCGTTCGCCTTTGCGCACGAAGACCTGCCCGTTGGGGCCGAACTGGTGCACGACCCAGCCGGCATCCCAGCGCTCGCGCGAGCCGTTCGCGTCATCGAGCCGGGCGAGGAAGCCAGCGTCTTCGAGCGTGGCCCCAGCGGTGCCCGCTTGGGCGCCCGCTGGGGCGCCCCCGTACGCGGCCCCCTGGACCGTCCCCTGGGCCACCGCGTGCGCCGCCGCGCGCGCCGCCGCGTCGCGCCGGGTATAGGCGTGGTCGTAGAGCAGGCCCGCCAACGTGCGCGCCATCGCATCGTCGGGGCCGATGGCGCCCGTTACCGTGGCGGCGATCGGCTCCGCGTCACCATAGGCGATGCTGCTGTCGGGGAGGATGTGGACCAGGCCGAGCGCCTCGTCCAGGCCCGGCGGGGCGGCGGCCGGGTCAGGCATCGAGCAGCTCCCGCACCGCGCGCGGCGGATCGAGCAGGATGTTGAACGCGACCTGGAGCAGCGCCGTGCCGGGCGCGTCGAGCTCGGCCTGGTAGAGGCGCTGTTCGAGCGCCGTCCAGACCAGGCGCGCCGCGCCGTAGCGCATGCAGCGCTGGAGCGCGGGGCGGCGCTGATCCTCGGCGATGCCCCGCGTCTCGGCGTAGCAGTCCCAGAATGCGTGCAGCACAGGGCGCATCGCCTCCAGCTTCTGTCCGGCCATGCCGACATAGTGCTGCGGTGCGAGGCCCGAGCCGATCGGCATCGACAGGATCCAGGTCGCCAGGAAGCTTTGCAGCACGGCCCCGACATCCCAGTCCGCGTCGCCGAGATCGGCCAGCTCCCAATCGACGATGCGGAAATCCCGCCGGGCCTCGGCGCCGGCGAAGACGAGGACGTTGTCCCACTTCATGTCGCCATGGATGAGGCTGTCGAAGCGCCACTCGGCGCCGAGCGCGTCGAGCGCGGCCTGGAACTCGGGATGACGCGCGATCAGCCCGGAGAGGGCCGGGCCGATATGGCCGAACTGGCCGAGCATGGCGTGCCCGCCATGGCCGAGGGTGAGGATCACCGGGACCTGCCGCGCGAACAGCCCGGCCATGGTCGGATCCGCGCCGATATCGCCGGCATGGGCGTGATAGAGGCCAAGCCCCTCGCCGAGCAGGGCGCCGATCTCGACCGGAAAGGATTTTTCGCGCGCGTGATAGTCGGCGAGGCTCTCGGCGCCGGCGACGAGTTCGAGGATCAGCACATGGCGCGCCGCGTCGTAGGCGATCAGCCGCGGCATCAGCCGGGCCAGCGCGGGCACGCCGCTTGCGTAGTCATAGCAGGCCGCCTCGCGCCTCAAGGTCAGCATCGCGTCGGTCTGCATCTCGCGCATCTGCTTGACGAACAGGCCCGGCGCGGCGTGGCGGACCACCTGGAAATTGCGGTTGCGCCGGCTGGCGTCGCGGATCAGCAGATCGCCGCCGACCACGGCCCGGGTGTCGAGCAGGCCGCGGGCGAGAAGGTAGTGGGCCAGGTTTGGAACGGTCAGGTGCATGGCATCGTGCCGGCTGCGGCGCGCCCCGCGCGGACCGGGGCGCGCCGCGTCGGGTCTACATCACGCCGCCGGGGCCGACGCCGCCAACGCCGCATGCGATGCTCCCGCAGGCGATGCTCTGGGGCGGCGGGCAAGCCGGCGCCGTGGCCAACGGACAGACGAGCGTCGGATGACAGACGATCACGGCGCTCTGCTGGCACACCGCCGGCAGGGTCGGATGGCAGACGACCGCCAGCGACGGGTGGCAGACCGCCGGCAAGGTCTGATGGCAGGCCGGCGGCAAGGTCGGGTGGCAGACCGGCGGCAAGGTCGGGTGGCAGGCCGGCGGCAGCGTCGGGTGGCAGGCCGGCGGCAGCGTCGGGTGGCAGGCCGGCGGATGGGTGCAAAGCGCCGAGCACAGGATCGGCGCGCAGGTCGCGTGGCCCACGCAGGTATGCACGGTGCAGACGGGCGCGCAGGTGGCGTGGCCGGCACAGGTATGCACGGTGCAGACCGGCGCACAGCTCGCCTGGCCGACATGCGTATGCTGGCAGGCGGGAATTTGCGTGCAGACCGGCAGGCAGGTCGGCTGATGTGTCGGGCAGGCCAGCGTCGGGCCGCCACATTGCGCGACGAGGATCGTGCAGGCGTTCGGCTGCGTTTGCAGGCAGTCTGCCGGAAGGCGCGTGTAGAGGGGCGTGCAGCCCGGCATTGCGATCGAGGGCGCGATCGGCGCACCGGCCGGCAGGGCGGCGCCCGCTGGGGCCGCGCCACCGCCCGCGCCGGCGAGCGCGCCGGCGAAATAATGCGCCAGCGCGGTCGGGCCAGGCGCCATTTTGTACTGCAGCGCGGCGTCCTTCTTCACCCACAGCACGACCGCGCCATGCGGATCCTGCGCCGCGGGCACGTCCATCTGGTGCAGGATCGCGTCTTTCGGAATCTCGACGTAGCTGCTCAGGTCGGCGCTGAGGTAGAGCCGCTCGTGCCCTTCCTCGGACGAGGCGCCGAGATAGCCCTGCAGCCGGACGACATCGGGAACGGACTTGGGATCATTGACGATGCGGCGAACGAACTCGGCGCCCCCGCCACCGGTCGGACCCTGGGCCATGATTCTCTCCCCCTGTTTGACTTCGGCTCGTTTGACTCTGGTTTGGCTTACGTCGGCCGCCGCGGAACTGGCGGCGAGCCGGATTTATTCGGTCAACGAAGTCAAATTGAATTCGCAATGATAAGCATATCGCAAGGATTTGTCCAACGGATTCATGCCATCGCATGCGCCGTCACGGGTTTCGGCGCCATTCGACAAGGCGCTGAAATCTTTCATGGAACCGGCGGCAGGGTGGGTTCTGGCCCGGTGCCTTTGACACACAATTGCGTGAGTACCGCGCGTTTGCGAGGGCTGCGCCACGCCAGCGCTCGCCCGGAGCACCCCAGTCCGACTACCCGGGTCCGAGCACCCGGGTCCGAGCACCCGGATCTCAGCGGGGCGGGGCCGCCGGCGGTGGCCGGTTCAGCGCAGGAACGGGTTGCTGCGCCGTTCCTCGCCGAAGGTCGAGCCCGGACCGTGGCCGCAGAGAAAGGCGACATCGTCGCCGAGCGGCAGCAGCGTGTGGGTGATGGCGTCGATCAGCGCCGCGTGGTCGCCATAGGGAAAATCGGTGCGGCCGATCGAGCCGCGGAACAGCACGTCGCCGACCACGGCGAAGCGGGCCTCGGCGCTGAAGAACACGACATGGCCGGGCGTATGGCCGGGGCAGTGGATCACCGCGAAGGCATGTCCGCCGATCGTGACCGTGTCGCCGGCAGCGAGGAACCGGTCCGGAGTGGCGTTCTCCATTCCGTCCAGCCCATAGGCCGCGGCCTGGCGGGCGATGCCCTCGAGCAGGAACATGTCGCGCCGATCCGGTCCGACGATCGGTGCCGCGGCTTCGTCCCCGCTCTGCCGCCGCAGCGCCCGCTGCAGCGCCGCGGCGCCGCCGGCGTGGTCGAGATGGCCATGGGTGAGCAGGATGGTCTCGACGCTGAGGCCGACGCGCGCGATCGCTGCCAGGATTCGCTCGACCTCGCCGCCGGGATCGATCACCGCGCCGCGCTGCGTCGCGCGGTCCCAGATGAGGGCACAGTTCTGCTGGAAAGGCGTGACCGGGACGGTGGCGACCTGAAGCTCCGGCAAGGCGCGCTCCTCTGCGGCGGGCGCATGGAGGTCCGGGCGGGAATCGAACCCACATTCGCGGATTTGCAGTCCGCTGCATCACCACTCTGCCACCGGACCCTGCGCGGGCGAGGGGACTTATCGGGCGTGCCTGGGCGCGCGGTCAAGCCTGCCGCGGCTGCGATGGTGCCGGTGCGCTTGGCGGGCGGGGGGGTTGGCCCCTATAACGAGCCGAGGTCGGCTTTCCCCTTTTCCCGGACCGTGCACGCATGGATATTTCTGCCCCCGATTTCACCACCGCCCGCCAGTTGATGGTGGATGGCCAGTTGCGGCCGACCAAGGTGAACGACCCGCGCGTCCTGGAGGCGATGCGGCGCCTGCCGCGCGAGCGTTTCCTGCCGCCGGCGGCGGCGTCGCTGGCCTACATCGATGAGGATGTGCCGCTGCCGGGTGGCCGGGCGCTGATGGAGCCCCTGGTGCTGGCGCGGCTCATCCAGCTCGCCGCGCCGCGGGCCGGCGAGCGGGCACTGGTGATCGGCGCCGGCACGGGCTATGGCGCGGCCGTTCTGGCCGCGACCGGTGCATCGGTCGTCGCGCTGGAGGAGGACAAGACCCTTCTGGCGCTGGCGCGCGGCGCTCTGGCGGCCCTGGCCCCTTCGGTCGTCCTCGCCGAGGGGCCGCTCGCGGCTGGATGGCCGTCAGGCGCGCCGTGGGATCTCATTTTCATCGAGGGCGCGGTGCCGGCGGTACCGGCGGCGATCGCCGAGCAGCTGCGCGCCGAAGCCGGCCGGCTCGTCACGGTCCTGGCCCCGTCTGGCCTGGCCCCGTCTGGCCTGGCCCCGTCTGGCCTGGCAGCGCCCGGATCGGCGAGCGCAGGACACGGGATCGGGCGCGCGGTGCTGGCGGAGCGCACGGCGGCCGGGCTGGCGATGCGTCCGGCCTTCGACTGCGCGACGCCCATGCTGCCCGCCTTCCGGCCCGCGCCGGGCTTCGTGTTCTGACGCGGTGACGGCGTTACGGGAGGCGACAGATCGCATCGGTCTGTGGCAGATGGGTGAAGGCACCGACCCCGGCCACCGTGCCGGGGCATGAAGGAGGGGGTCGAACGGATGGGCACGTCTCTCGGATCAGTTCTGGGTCGCGCCGCCATTGCCGCGGCGGCCGTTGCCGGGCTTGCCCCGGCATCATGGGCGAGCACCATCCAGCAGGCGCTCGCCGCCAGCTATTCGAACAACCCCACCCTGCTCGCGGAGCGAGCGCACCTGCGCTCGGTGGATGAGAACGTCCCCACGGCCCTGGCGGGCTGGCGGCCGACGATCATCGGCAACGGCTCGGCCGGTTTGGCGAGCGGTGTGAATGTGCTCTACTTTCCGCCCGGCCCGCCGATCAATGTCAACAGCGCCCGTGCCCCGAGCTCGGGGCAGCTGACGATCACCCAGCAGATCTACACCGGCGGGAAGGTGCACGCGCAGACGGCGCAGGCGAAGAGCCAGGTGATGGCGGAGCGGGCGCAGCTCATCGCCACCGAGCAGCAGGTCTTCTCACAGACCGTGAGCGCCTATGTCGGCGTCATCCAGGCGCAGCAGATCTACGCGCTCAACCTCAACAACGAGCAGGTGCTGACCAAGCAGCTGGAGGCGACCAACGACCGCTTCCGGGTGGGCGAGATCACCCGCACCGACGTCGCCCAGGCCGAGGCCGCGCTGGCTCAGGCGCGCTCGCAGCGCGAGACGGCGGAGGGCAACCTCCAGACGGCGCGCGCGACCTATCGGCAGGTGGTTGGCGAGGATGCGGTCGATCTGATCGAGCCGCAACCGCTGCGCCTGCCGACGAAGAACGAGGAGGCGGCCAATCGGCTCGCCGCCGCCAACAACCCCGCCGTCGTCTCCGCGCAGTTCAACCAGGCCGCGGCGAAGGATGCGATCGACCTCGCCTATTCGGCGCTGATGCCGCAGGTGAACGTGCAGGCCCAGGGCTTTTCCCAGAACAACACGGGTCTGCCGAAGAACTACAACAATGGCGGCCAGATTCTCGCCAACCTGACGTTGCCGATCTACCAGGGCGGTTCCGAATATGCCGCGATCCGCCAGGCGCGGCAGAACGAGCAGCAGGCACGGCGGAACCTCGATGCTGCGCGCCGCCAGGCGGTGCAGCAGGCGACACAGGCGTGGGAGACATTGTCGGCCGCGCGCGCCGCCGTGCAGAGCGACCGCTCCGCCGTCCGTGCCAACGAGATCGCGCTCGAAGGCGTGCAGCGCGAGGCGATCGTCGGCAGCCGCACCACGCTCGACGTGCTCACCGCCACCCAGACCCTGCTCGGCTCGCAGGTGACGCTGGTCCAGGACCTCTCCAGCCTGGTGAACGCGTCCTACAATCTGGCCGCGGCGGTCGGACGTCTGACGGCACGCGATCTCGCCCTGCCGGTGCCGCTCTACGACGAAAATGCTTATTATCAGGCGGTCAGTAACCGTTGGTTCGGCGCCGGGGACTATGCCACTGACCAGCCGGCGCGCTGAAGCCGGCGTGCGATGAGGAAGGCGCGGACATGAGCAGCCCAACCACCCCCGGCTCCCCGACCCCGAACCCGGCCGAGGGCCAGGATCCGTCGATGGAGGATATCCTCGCCTCGATCCGGCGCATCCTCAGCGAGGAGGAGCCGGCGCCCGAAGCCACGTCCTCGGCCCCGCCCCTTGCGGCCAGCCCCGCCCTCCCGGCCGAGCCGCCAGAGGAGGATGTCCTGGACCTCGACGCCTCGATGATGGTCCCTGATCCGGTTCCGCCTCGGCCCGAGGTGCCCGAAGCGCCGGCCATCCGCTCCGCTCCGACGGCGCCGGTCGTCGCCGCGCCCGTGCCGGCTGCGGCCTCCCCTCTGGCCCCTGCCGTTGCGCCGGCCGCCCCGCCGATGCCCGAGGACGGGCTGATGGAGCAGGCCACGACCGAGGTCGCCGCCTCTTCCATCGTCAATCTGGTCCGCACCATCGCCTCGGAACGGGCAACGCAGGTCCATCGCGGCGGCCCGACCATCGAGGATCTGGTGCGCGAGGAAATCCGCCCGGTGCTCAAGCTGTGGCTGGACACCAACCTGCCGCCGCTCGTCGAGCGGCTGGTGCAGGCGGAGATCCAGCGCGTCGTCGGCCGCGCCCTGTCCTGAGCCATCGCCCCCTGACCCGTCGCCGCGCGGGCCGGCGTCGATCCCACGCGCCCGTCCCGAGCGGCGCGCCTGCGAGCGTGATCCATGCTGAACAAGAATTTCTCTCCGGCCGAGACTGAACAGGCGCTCTACCAGGGCTGGGAAGACGCCGGCGCCTTCGCCGCCCGGCCGGATTCGGGCAAGCCGCCCTTCACCATCATGATCCCACCGCCGAACGTCACCGGCAGCCTGCATATGGGCCACGCGCTCACCTTCACGCTGCAGGACGCGCTGATCCGCTTCCGCCGCATGCAGGGACGCGACGCGCTCTGGCAGCCCGGGACCGACCATGCCGGCATCGCGACACAAATGGTGGTCGAGCGGCTGCTGGCGGGGGAGGGGACGGAGCGGCGGGCGCTCGGGCGCGAGGCGTTCCTCGAACGGGTCTGGCGCTGGAAGGCCGAATCGGGCGGCGCCATCACCCGTCAGCTGCGTCGCCTCGGCGCCTCGCTGGACTGGCAACGCGAGCGCTTCACCATGGACGAGGGGCTTTCCGCCGCCGTCCGCAAAGTGTTCGTCACGCTCTACCGCCAGGGCCTGATCTACCGCGACCGCAGGCTGGTGAACTGGGATCCGAAGTTCCAGTCGGCGATCTCCGACCTCGAAGTGGAAAGCTGCGAGGTCGCCGGCCATCTCTGGCACATCCGCTACCCGATCGACGGCGCGCCGGACCAGTACATCACCGTCGCGACGACGCGGCCCGAGACCATGCTCGGCGACGTCGCGGTGGCCGTGCATCCGGCGGATGCGCGCTACGCCGGCCTGCGCGGCCGGCACGCGATCCTGCCGCTGGTGGGCCGGCGCATCCCGATCATCGCCGATGAATACTCCGATCCCGAGAAGGGCACCGGTGCCGTCAAGATCACCCCCGCGCACGACTTCAACGATTTCGAGGTCGGCCGGCGCCACGATCTGACGATGCCCTCGGTGATCGACCGCGAGGGCCGGATCGATCTCGCCGAGATCGCCGCCGATCTTCTGCCCGTGCCCGGCGTGGCCGCGCCGGATCTGGTCCATGCCCTCGCCGGGCTCGACCGGTTCGAGGCGCGCAAGCGCGTCGTCGCCGAGCTTGAGCGGCTGGAGCTGATCGAGAAGATCGAGCCGCATACGCATCAGGTGCCGCACGGCGACCGCTCC
>JAJXXT010000136.1 GCA_021780935.1 Pseudomonadota bacterium | reverse complement strand
TCGCCGAGGCGCCACTGGCGACCGCGGCGAGGCCATGCTCGGCGCCGTGCAGCTCCGCCTCGCGCGCCTGGATGGCGGCGCGCATCCGCCCCTCGGCGCCGAACACCCGCACCTCGCGCAGGCCGGCGAGCAGGTCGAGGGCGGCGACCCGCAGCGCCGCCGCGGCCTCGGCCCGCCGCCCGCCCAGCCGCATCGCGCCGCGCGCGGCGATGAACGGGGCGAGAAACGCCGCCACCGCGAACAGCAGCGCCAGCGCCACCGCGACATGCGGATCGACGGCGAGGCCGCGCCAGACCAGCACCGGCCAGAGCAGCAGCGCCCCCAGCAGCGGGATGGCGATGCGCAGATAGACGCCGTCGAGAATGTCGATGTCGGAGACGAGGCGCGCCAGCAGGTCGCCCGAGCGGCGGAAGCCGATGCCCCAGGCGGAGCCGCGCGCGATGCCGCGAAACAGCCACACCCTGAGATCGGCCAGCGCGCGGAATGTCGCGTCGTGCGTGACCAGCCGCTCACCATAGCGCAGCACCACGCGCAGCGGCCCGAGCAGCCGCAGCAGCACCATGACGGCGGCGCCGGCGAGGGCCGCACCGGCCAGGGCCTGCACCGAGATGGCGGAGGCCAGCGAGAGCATGGCGATCGCGGCGCCCAGGAGCAGCATGTCGGCCCGGCCGCGCCACAGCCCGAGGATGCGGAAAAGGCTGTTCATGCCACCCCCTGCTCGCCGGAATCCGGCTCGCCCGCCGCCTGCAGGTCGAGCCGCCTTCCCGGAAACATGCGCGCCGCGGCGGCGTGGCTCGCCAGCACCACGGTGCGGCCGAGTGCGAGCCGGCGCAGGCTGTCCAGCACCTCGGCCTCGGTCGCCGGGTCGAGATGCGCGGTCGGCTCGTCGAGCAGCAGCAGCGGCGCGCCCTTGAGAAACGCGCGGGCGATGGCGACGCGCTGCGCCTGGCCGCCGGACAGCCCGAACCCGCCCTCGCCGATCGGCGTTTCCAGCCCCAGCGGCAGGGCGGCGATCACCGCCTCCAGCCGGGCGAAGCGGATCGCGGCGAGGAGTTCCTCCGCCGTCGCCTCGGGTTTGGCGAAGCGGATATTCTCGGCGATGCTGGCGGCGAACAGCATCGGGCGCTGGCCGATCCAGGCGATCAGGCGCATCCGCGCCGCTGCCACCAGGCTCGCGGCATCCGCACCGTTGAAGGTGATGCGGCCGGCCTGCGGCGTCGCGAAGCCCAGCAGCAGTTCCATGATGGTGGTCTTGCCGCTGCCGGAGGGGCCGGTGAGGATCAGCGTCTCGCCGGCGGGCACGCGGAAGCTGAGCCCGTCGAGCGCCGGGCCGCGCGCTTCATCCCAGGCGAAGCGGACATTCTCGAAGGCGACGGTGACGCCGTGCGCGGCGACGGTGCGGATCGCGGCCGGCGGCTCGGGCTGGGCTGCCGGCTGCGGCAGCTCGGCGAATTTCTCGGCCGCCGGCCCGGCCGTCATCTGGTCCTGATAGGCGGCGGAGAAGGCGCGGATCGGCGCGAAGAACTCGGGCACCAGCCAGAGCGCGAACAGCGCCCGCGGCTGCCAGGTGAAGCCGTCGAGCACCACCACCAGAATGAGCGCCAGCACGGCGGCGAGATCGAGCGAGACGGAGGAGAGAAACGCCACCCGGAGCACGCGCAGGGTGCGCCGGCGCAGCTCGTCGGCGGCGCGGCCTAGCGCCTCGGCCTCGGCCTCGGCGCGGTTGGCGAGCACGATCGTGGCGATGCCGCGGATACGGTCGACGAAGCGGGTCTGCAGCCGCTGCATGGCATGGAACTGGCGCCGTGCCGCGACCGCGGCACCGATGCCGGAAAGCGCCATCGCCACCGGCACCAGCAGCCCGCACAGCACCAGCACCACCCCGGCCAGCGGGTTGACCAGCAGCACCGCGATCGCCACGAGGGCCGGCCCCAGCACCGCCTGGCGCGTCGCCGGCAGCCAGCGCGAATGATAGCCGTCGAGCGCCTCCACCGCGTCCACCGTGATGCCGGCGAGCTCCGCCGAATGGCGGCCGCGCAGACGGCCGGGCCCGGCATCGAACAGCGCCGTCAGCGCCCGGTCGCGCAGCCGTCGTCTGGCACCGGCACCGGCATCGAAGGCGAGGCGTTCGGCCAGCGGCCCCAGGCCGGCGCGCAGCAGTGCCGCGGCGGCAAACCCCAGCGCCGGCCAGAGCAGGGCCGCACCGCCCAGCAGCAGCGCGGCACAACCCGCCTGGGCGATCGCCAGCAGCGTGCCCAGCGCCTGCATCCCGACCACACGCCGGGTGGCGCCCCTGGCCTCGCGCGCGCGGGCGCGCAGCCAGGCCCGCCCCGGCGTCACCGCGCGCGACATGCGGCGGGGCGGCGGATGACGATGACGTGGCTCAGAGCGGGTAAGGGCGCGGAAAACCGAGCGGGAATGGAGAACATCCGCCGTTAATGCCATCGAGAGCTGTTGTCAGGAAAGCCTCAATCTGCACCCGGAACAGGCTGGTTGGCGGAGGCGGTCAGTTGGTGCCCAGCAGGCTCGACAGGTCGATGATGTGGGCGAAACTCAGCAGCGCCACCATCGCGCAGACCGTGACGACGGTATCGGCGAACGGGCCGAGCCCGGTACCCTTGGCGATGATCACGGCGCCGATGACGGGCATCGATGCCAGTACCAGGTCCTTGTGCGACGCGATTGCCATCATCGAACCGAACTCCTGAGCCACCCACGCCCGACCGTATAGCCGGAGTCATACGCCAGGTCTCGTCTAATTTTCATAGATGCGTCTTGGATTTTGATGAGACCTGAAGCTGAACGCATAACAATATTTTATTTATAGGGGATCCCCGAACGTTACGCCAGCCGATCGTCAACCCACCGCTGGACTCGCATGGCGTCTCGTAACCGCGCCGGAAAACATCCGGCCCGGTGCCGGGACGGGGCGCGTCGTGCCCCGCGATCAGGCGGCTGCGGTTCGATTATTTTCTTTGCCAGCAATATTTTAAACGATCATGCGGAGCCGCTTCGCAGGCTCGTCAGACGCCGCCGAAGGGCCCGCTCGCGATGCCGCCGGCGCCGTTGCCGCGCCATGCGCGCTTCGGTCGGTCGTTCAACCGCTGATTAATTCGCGTATAATTTCAACGGCCGGCCCGCTCTCCGGCTTTTCGCGCCGGGTCCCGCGGCGAGGTCACGTTGTCGGTCCCGTTAGCCTATGCCATCACTTCCGGATGATTCCGACACTTCTCGTCGCCCTCGGCGGCGCCGCGGGTTCCGTGGGTCGCTACTGGACGGGCGTGCTGTTCGCCGGCGCCTTCGGGCTGGATTTCCCGCTCGGCACGCTGGTCATCAACATCCTCGGCAGCTTCGTCATCGGGCTCGCCGACGTTGCCGCCGGCGGTAACGCGATGCGGCTGCTGGTTATCGTCGGCCTGTGCGGCGGCTACACCACATTCTCGTCGTTCAGCCTGCAGACGATGGAGCTGATCCGCGCCGGCCACCCGCTCGCCGCCTCGCTCAACGTGCTGCTGTCGGTGGCGCTGTGCCTCGCCGCGACGATGCTCGGCGCCTGGGTCGGCGGCGCCCTGCGCGGCGTGCTACCGTAGCGCCTCGCGCGCCACCGTCGCGAGCCAGGCGCTTGCCGCCGGCAGTACCGCGTCGTTGAAATCGTAGCGCGGCGAGTGCAGCTCCCGCCCGTCGCTGTCCGGGCCGTTGCCGATCCAGGCGAAGGCGCCGGGCTTCTCGCGCAGGTACCAGGCGAAATCCTCGCCGGTCATCGCCGGTGGGATGTCGCGACGCAGCGCGAGGCCGGCGGTCTGCGCCGCCGCCGCCGCGAGTTCGGCCTCGGCCCGGGTGTTGATCGTGGCGACGCCGCCGATCGTGGGCAGCACCTCGATCGCGACGTTGCAGGCCGTGCCGATGCCGGCAGCGGTGCGGCGGACCGCTTCCTCCAGCACCTCGCGCACGCTGTCGCGGTAGTAGCGCATGGTGCCGCGCAGCTCGACGCGCGCCGGCACCTGGTTGGGCGCGGAGCCGCCCTGGATCATGCCCATGGTGATCACCGCCGAATCCAGCGGGTCGATGTTGCGCGCGATGATGGATTGCAGTGCCACGATCAGGTGGCCGGCGGCGACGATCGGGTCGCGGGTGAGGTGGGGCAGGGCGGCGTGCCCGGCCTGGCCCTCGATGACGAAGGAAAGCCGGGCGCCGGCCGCCATCACCGGCCCGTCATGCACCGCGACCGTGCCGGCGGCGAGGCCGGGCCAGTTGTGGTAGCCGAAGATGCGCTCCATCGGGAAACGCTGGAACAGCCCGTCGGCGATCATCGCCTTGGCGCCGCCGCCACCCTCCTCCGCCGGCTGGAACACGAGATGCACGGTGCCCGACCAGGCGGGGTCGGCGAGCAGCAGCATCGCGGCACCGAGCAGGCTGGTCGTATGCCCGTCATGGCCGCAGGCATGCATCACGCCCTGGTTGACGGAGGCGTGGGGCAGGCCGGTCGCCTCGGTGATCGGCAGCGCGTCCATGTCCGCGCGCAGCCCGACCGCGCGGTTGGAGCCGCCGCGCGCAATCGTGGCGACGATGCCATTTTTGCCGACGCCGCGCTGGTGCGGAATGCCCATCTCCGTCAGCCGCTCGGAGACGAAAGCCGCCGTCTCCTCCTCGTGCAGGGTCAGGCCGGGATGGGTGTGCAGATGCCGTCGCCAGGCGGTGAGCCGGGCCAGAGTTTCGCTGTCCATCGGCGCATCATCCCACAACCACGCGGCTTTGCCAGGGGCAAAAGGAAGGGGCAGCGGGATCGGTTCGGCCAGCGGCCGACGGACGCCCAGGGCAAGGCGCGCCGACGCTCGACGCCCTCGCAGGAAAATACCTCAACCCGCCTGTTTTGCCGCTTTCTTGCCACGAGTCGGCGCAACACTCCCGCGTCTTGGGACAATCCCCCGGAGGACGAATGACGCGCCTGGTCGTGGTATCCAACCGCGTGCCCGTGCCCTCGGCCGGCAAGCAGGCCGGCGGGCTCGCCGTGGCGCTCGACGGGCTGATGGAAAAGCGTGGTGGGCTGTGGTTCGGCTGGTCGGGGGCGATCGCCGAGACCGGCCGCGCCGCGCTCGCCGGGGTCGAGACGGAGGCCGGTGTCGATTACGCGACGATCGACCTCACGCGCGAGGAGCATGATCGCTACTACAATAATTTCTCGAACGGCGTGCTCTGGCCGCTGTTCCACACGCTGCCGGAGCTGATGCGCTACGACCGGCGCGACGCGGTCTCCTATCGCGCCGTCAACGAGCGGTTCGCCACGTCGATGTTGCCGCTGGTCCGCCCCGACGACCTCATCTGGGTGCACGACTACCATCTGCTGGCGCTGGCCGCATGCCTGCGGGCCAGGGGTGTCGCCAACCCGATCGGGTTTTTTCTGCATGTGCCGTTCGCCGCCCCGGACGTGCTGGCGCAGGCGCCGGAAGTCGCGGGGCTGGTGCGCGACATGCTGGCCTCCGACCTCATCGGGTTTCAGACCGACAACGACCTGGCCAATTTCATGGCCGCGGCGACCCAGCTCGCGGGCGCTGTCCGCCTCGCCTCCGGCAGCCTGTCCTTTGCCGGGCGGCGCATCCGGCTGGGCGTGTTTCCGGTCGAGATCGCCGCCCAGAGTTTTGCCCGCACCGCCGCGGCGATGGCGGGTGAGGCCGGCGGCCAGCGCCTGCGCGAAAGCCTGTCGGGGCAGGATCTTATCCTCGGCATCGACCGGCTCGACCCGACCAAGGGGCTGATGCAGCGCTTCGAGGGGTTTCGCCGGCTGTTCGAGCGCCATGCCGGCATGCTCGGGCGGGTGACGATGCTGCAGATCGCCGCCACCTCGCGCAAGGATGTCGGCAGCTATCGCAGCCTGCGCGCGGCACTGGAGGCGGAGGCCGGCAGCATCAACGCCGATCTCGGCACCGCCGAATGGCAGCCGCTGCGCGTGGTCAGCCGTGCGGCCGATCGCGCGCAGATCGCCGGCTATATGCGCCTCGCGCGGGTCGGCCTGGTGACGCCGCTGCGCGACGGCATGAACCTCGTCGCCAAGGAATACGTCGCGGCCCAGGACCCGGCCGATCCCGGCGTGCTGGTGCTTTCACGCTTCGCCGGTGCGGCGCGGCAACTGGAGGCGGCACTGCTGGTCAACCCGCACGACCCCGACGCCATGGCCGATGCGATGGAGACCGCGCTCACCATGGCGCGCAGCGAACGCCAGGCGCGCTGGCGGGCGTTGTGGTCGGCGATCGAGAACCGCTCGCCGGCGCTGTGGGGCCGGGGTTTCGTCGCCAGCCTGCTGCGCGCCGCGGCCCACGGCACCTCGCGGCATGATGAACATTCAATGTTGGAAAATCAGCCGTTTGCCGGCAATGTCGTGACCCAATCGGACAACGCCGCCGAGCGGGCCCCGGCCGGGGAGCGGGTGCTGCATTGAGCCACGCGCCGGCGCGGTGCGCGCGCAGGCGGCCCGCCCTCAAACCGCTGGTGACGGCGATGCTGGCGGTGGCGTTCTACGCCGGACCCGCCTTTGCCCAAGGCGCCGCCAGCCCCGGCAGCGTCATCCCCGCGACGCCCGGCGCGCGCGTGCCCGGGGCCACGATGCCAGGCTCCGCCATACCTGTTCCCAACATCCCGGGCCTGACCATTCCCGGCCCGAATATCCCGGGCTCCATCTTCACCGGCGGCGGCATGCCGGGTGACTCGGCGACCGGTGCTGCCTCACCCGGCGGGTCGTCATCCCCCGATGCTCCGCCCGGCGGCATCGGCCAGCTTTACGGTGGTACCGGCCTGCCGCCGGTACCCGGCACCGCGTTGCCGTTCACCTGCCCCACGAAGTATGGCGGGCGGAGGCTTGAGACCTCCGACATCTATGACGGGTCGCCGATGCGCGGCATGCCGCTGCCGAGCGTGCGCGGCACGTGGACGCTGCGGCCGCACGACTGGCCGGGCAACGCCTATTATATCGACTGCGAATACGGGCTGGACCGGCCGCCGCTCGGCATTCGCCTGCCAGCCAACATTCGCTCCTGCAAGCGCCCGCGTGGCAAGCCGCACCAGGTCGTCTGCCACTGATCCCAGCTCGCAGGGCGGGTGGCGAGTAAATCGGGGGGCAGTAAATCGGGGCGCCTGGGTCAGGCGCGTTCAGCCGAGCGCCGCGTAGGCCGCCGTCTCGAACGCCACCAGGGCCGCCAGCGCCGCAGGGTCGCCGAAGGGATAGAACTGCATCAGCAGCACACCGGCCAGGTCGCGCGCCCGGTCGGCCCAGAAATAGGTGTTGGCGATGCCCGCCCAGGTCAGGCTGCCGGCGGCGCGCCCGGTCGGAAGCGGCCTGGGGTTGATCGCGCCGGCCAGGCTCCAGCCCGCTGCCATTCCCGGGAACAGTTCGGTCGCGCGCGAGATCCCCGGCTGCACCGAGCGCAGCGGGCCGGCGGCGAACCCCGGCAACTGGTCGGTGAACATCATGTCCACCGTCTCCGGCCGCAGCAGACGCACGCCCCCGAGCGTGCCGCCGCCGAGCAGCATGCGCAGGAACCGGCAGTAATCCGGCCCGGTTCCGCACAGCCCGGCGCCACCCTGGAAGAACTCGCGGTCCGGCGGCGGCTGGTGTGGCACTTGTGCGAGGCTGCCATCCTCCATGCGGGCATGCACCGCCAGCCGGTCCGGCGGGAACACATAGCCGGTCGCCGTCATGCCGAGCGGCGCCAGCACCTCCTCGTGCACGAAGCGCTCGAAATCCTGGCCGGACGCGGCGGCCACCAGCTTCGCCACCCAATCCGTGTTGATGCCGTATTCCCATCGCGTTCCGGCATCGAACAGGGCGACCGGCCGGCGCGGCGGGCGAAGCTGTGACCAGCGCAACACGGTCTCGTTGAAGAACGGATAGCCGAACCCCGCGGTATGGGTGAGAAGGTGGCGCAGCGTGATCGGCACGCGCGCCGGCCGCAGCACCGGCTCGCCGGCGGCATCGAATCCCTCCAGCACCTGGGGGGCGGCGAGTTCCTCGAGCAGCCGCCCCGCCGGTTCGTCGAGCGAGAGCCTGCCCCGCTCCACCAGCAGCAGCGCCGCGACCGAGGTGACGGGCTTGCTCATCGAGGCGAGGAAGACCGGGCTCGCCGCCGTCGCGGCGCCGGCGCAGCCCTGCCAGAGCATGCCGTCCCGGCGCGCCAGGAACCCCGCGATCGCCGGCACCGGTGCTGTTTCGACTGCCGCAAGCAGGGCTTCGGTCATGGTTCGGCCCCGATCCGCGGGCGCTCAGCGGCCGACCGCGTAGCCCTGGTTGCCGCGCGGGTTGGCGCCGGCGAGGATCTGGCCGTCCGCCTCCAGCCGTGCCGCGGAGAGCCGGCCCTCGCTCCACTCCCCGCCCATCTCCGCCGCGTGGCCGCGCGCCATCAGCTCGGTGAGCACCTCGGGCGGATAGCGGCCCTCGATCACCACCCGCCCGGGCCGGGCGAGGCGTGGCCAGAAGCTGTTGTTGCAATGCTCGGTATGAAACGACGGCGCGTCGATCGATTCCTGGATGTTCATCCGGTGATGCAGCATGCGCAGGTAGAAGATGGGCTGCCACTGGTCCTGCTGGTCGCCGCCCGGCGTGCCGAAGCTCATCCAGGCCCGCCCGTCGCGCAGCGCCATGCTCGGCGAGAGCGTGGTGCGCGGGCGCTTGCGCGGCGCGATGGAGTTCGGCAGCCCGCCCTGCGCCCAGAAGATCTGCCCGCGCGTGGACAGCGGAAAGCCGAGTTCCGGCACCACCGGCGAGGAATGCAGCCAGCCGCCGGAGGGGGTGGCGCTGACCATGTTGCCGTCGCGGTCGATGACGTCGATATGGCAGGTATCGCCGCCGACCGAGCCGAGGCGTGCCACTGTCGGCTCGCCGGTGCCCGCCGCCATGATCGCCGGCGCGCGGATGCGCGCGAGATGCGCGAGGTCGTTGGAAAATCCCTCGATGCTGCCGGGGCGCATCGCGTGGCTGGCGGCAGCACCGATCAGCTTGCGCCGGGCGGCGTTGTATTCCTCCGACAGCAGCGTGCCGAGCGGCACCTTCACGAAATCCGGGTCGCCGTAGAACGCCTCGCGGTCGGCGAAGGCCAGTTTCAGCGCCTCGACCACGGTGTGCACGAAATCGGCGCCGAGCGGGTCCATGGACGCGATGTCGATGCCGCGCAGCAGGGCGAGAACCTGGAGGAACACCGGCCCCTGGCTCCATGCGCCGCATTTCAGCAGCGTGTGGCCGGCATAGTCGAACGCCACCGGGTCCTCCACCGTCGCCTGCCAGCGCGCCATGTCGTCGGCCGTGAGCAGGCCGCGATGGCGCCGCCCGGAACAGTCGAGCAGCTCCGATGCGGCGTAGAAACGGCCGGCGGCCTCGGCAATGAAACCCCGGTAGAAGCAGCGGCGGGCGGCGTCGATGCGCGCCTCGCGCGTCGAGCCGTTGCACTCCTTCAATAAACGCTCCCAGCAATCAGCCAGGGCCGGGCGGGCGAACAGGCTGCCCACCGCCGGCACCTCGCCGTGCGGCAGGAACACCGCGGCGGAGGTCGGCCAGTATTGCTCGAACAGCGGGCGGACGGATTCGATCGCGGCCGGAATGCGCGCCACGATGTGGATGCCGCGCCTTGCGTAGTGGATGGCATAGGAGAGCACATCCGCGACCTCCATCGTGCCCCAGTCGCGCAGCAGCGTCATCCAGGCATCGAAGGCGCCCGGAACGACGGCCGGCAGCAGGCCGGTGCCTGGCACCAGGTCGAGCCCGAGGGAGGCGAAATGCGCGGGGGTCGCGGCGTCCGGTGCGACGCCCTGGCCGCAGATGACGTGCTGCGTGCCGGCGCGCGCGTCGTGCAGGATGATCGGCGCGTCGCCGCCCGGCCCGTTGAGATGCGGCTCCGCCAGGTGCAGCACGAAGGCCGCGGCCACGGCGGCGTCGGCGGCGTTGCCGCCGCGCTCCAGCACCGCCATGCCGGTCTGGCTGGCGATCCAGTGGGTGGTGGCGACGGCGCCGAAGGTGGCGGCGATCTCGGGGCGGGTGGTGAACATGCGGCGTGCTCTCCGGCGTTTCGCCGCAGGCTAGGGCCGAAGCCGCGCCAGCGGAAGCCGCCGCCGATCATGACGCCCCCGATCATGACGCGGGTCATCCGGATGGCATCGCGCACGTGGGGCGTGCAACACGGGAGGCTGGACGGGAGGGACGGATGGCGGGGCTTCTGGTGCTGGTGGTCGGGCCCTCGGGGGCCGGCAAGGACACGCTCATCGCCGGCGCGCGCGCGGCGCTGGCGGACGATGCGCGCTTCGTGTTCGCCCGCCGCGAGATCACCCGCCCCGCCGACCCCGCGGGCGAGGACCACATCCCGCTGACACCGGCCGAGTTCGCTGCGCGGCGCCGCGCCTATGCCCTGGCCTGGGAGGCGCACGGTCTCGGCTATGGTATTCCGGGCGAGATTTCAGCCGGGATCGCGGCCGGGCGGATCGTCGTTGCCAATGTCAGCCGCACCGTCGTCGCCGACGCCGCACGGCGATTTCCGGTGCTGGTGCTGGAGGTCACCGCCTCGCCCGGCGTGCTGGCGGCGCGGCTGGCCGCGCGTGGGCGGGAGGATGCGGCGGACCAGGCGGCCCGGCTCGCGCGGCAGATCGAACTGGACGGTTCGGTGGCCTCGGTGCGCATCCTCAACGACACGACCGTCGCCGAAGGGGTGGGCGCGATGGTCGCGGCGCTCAGCCGCGCAGCGGAATCCGCGCTACCTCGCTGAACGCCGCCCCCGGCTGCGGCTCGACGAACAGGGCCACCGCCTCGACCTGGCGCGGCGTGCCGAGGGATGCGGCGAAATGCGAAGCTGCAAGCGGCCGCCAATGGGCCTGTTCCGCGGCGTCGAGCCGGCGGGTCAGGGTCATGTGGAAGAACCAGGTGGCGAAGCAAGAGGGATAGCCCCAGCGCTCCAGCATCCGCCGCTTGGCCGGCGGCAATTGCGCGGGGTTGCGGCGCTCGATCTCGGCCGGTGTCGGGGCGGCGCGCAGGTGGTCGAGCTCGGCGATGGCGGCGTCCGCCAGGGCCTGCAACGCGGGCGACGGCTCGGTCTCGCACAGCGCCAGAAACCCGTACAATTCCACGACACCCAGGCGCGGGAGCGGGAAGGGGGCGATGCCGCGCGCGAGGTCGTGCGTCGCCGCCAGCACATCTTCAAAGTCCACACCGTCACGCAACCGAAACGGCGCCTTCAGCGTTGCATGGAACCCGTAGCGCCGCGCCTCGGCGCCGATTTCCATCAGCCCTGGAGCCGCGAACCAGGCGGAAGCGGCCTGTGCCAGCGGGTCGTCTGCGGCCGGCGCGTAATAGAGCGCCACCCGGAACGGCGTCACGCTACGCGAACCCCCGCCCGCCACGCCTCGCGCACCACCGGCAGGCCCTCGTGCAGCCGCACGCGCACGAGATCGGCGCGCAGCCCCGAAGCGAGCGTGCCGCGATCGTCCAGCCCCGCCATCGCGGCCGGGGCGGCGGTGATCATGCCGACAGCCGCCGGCAGGCCGATGCCGGACGCGGCGATGAACGCCGCCTCCACCAGGCTCGCCGGCACATAGTCCGAGGCCAGCGCGTCCACCGCGCCGGCGGCGATCAGCTCCGCCACCGCGACGTTGCCGGAATGGCTGCCGCCGCGCACGATGTTGGGCGCGCCGGCGATGACGCGCATGCCGTGCGCGTGCGCCGCGAGGGCGGCCGCGAGGGTGACGGGAAACTCGCTGATGCGGATGCCCAGTGCGGCGTTCTGCGCCACCTCCGCCTCGGTGCGGTCGTCATGGCTCGCGATCGCCACACCGCTGCCCTTCGTTGCCTCGAACACGAAGCGCAGATTGGGCTCGCGCAGTCGCTCGCGCTGTGCGACCTGGCGGGCGATGCCGCGCTCGATCTCGGCCTCGGCGACTCCCTCGCGCCGGCGCAGGTCGCGGTAGCGGTCAATGTCCGCGTACTGACCGACGCCCGCGGTGTGGTCCATCACGCTGACCATCCGCACCGCGCCGTGGCGCGCGACGGGGGCGAGCAGGTCCGCCATGTCCTCGGCCGGCAGTTCGCAGCGAAGGTGCAGGAAATGGTCGCTGCGCAGCGTGCCGGTGCCGGCGAGCGCGTCGAGGTCCGCGACCGCCTCGCGGAAGGTGCGGATGCGGTCCTTCTCGAAGCCGAGATCGCCGACGCAGAGCGCATCGAGCACCGTCGTCACCCCGGCGGCGGCGCATTGCGCGTCGTGCGCCAGCATCGCCGAGCGCGACGGCCAGCGCGCGTGGACGCGCGGCTGCACCTGGCGCTCCAGGTTGTCGGTGTGCACATCGACGACACCCGGCATCAGGATATCGCCGCCGAAATCGATCGCCCCGGTGAGGGCCGAGGCGCCGCGCGCGACCTCCGCGATGGTGTCGCCGCGGATCACCAGCGTGCCGGAAAACGCCTCCTGCGGTGTGACGATGACGGCGTTGGTTAGGATCGTTTCGTTCATGCGGCCTCGCGGATCGGGCGCACCTCATGCACGCGATCGGCCACCGCGTCACGCACCGATTCGTCATGGAAGATACCCACGATCGCCCGCCCCGCGGCCTTCGCCTCGCGGATCATGCCGACGACGGTGGCCCGGCGGGCGGCATCGAGGGCGGAGGTCGGCTCGTCGAGCAGCAGGATCGGGTGGGAGCCTGCGAAGCCGCGCGCGAGGTTCACCCGCTGCTGCTCGCCGCCCGAGAACGTGGCCGGCGCCAGCGCGTGCAGGGCCGCGGGGATGGCGAGGCGCAGCAGCAGTTCGCGCGCGCGCGCCTCCGCCTCGGGCCCGTCGCCGGCCGCCTCCGCCACGATCGCCAGCGTCGGCACCCGCGGTACGACGCGCAGGAACTGGCTGACATAGCCCAGCGTGCGGGCGCGGATGGCCAGGATGGTGCGGGCATCGGCGGTGGCGAGATCGACCATCGCGCCCTCGTGACGCACCAGGATCGCCCCGGCATCGGCGCGATACGTGCCGTAGAGGGCGCGCAGCAGCGTTGTCTTGCCGGCGCCGGAGGGCCCGGCCAGCGCCACGCATTCGCCGGCGGCGACGTCGAGCGAGACGCCCTCCAGCACCGGCAGCCGCACGCCGCCCTGGAGATGCAGCGTGAACCCCTTACCGAGGCCGCGCACCGAGATCGCCATCATGCCGCGAGCACCGAGCTGACCAGCAACTGGGTGTAGGGGTGGCGCGGATCGTCCAGCACCTGGTCGGCGAGCCCGTCCTCCACCACGCGGCCGCGCTGCATCACCATGATCCGTCCGGCAAGCAGCCGCGCCACCGCGAGATCGTGCGTGACCAGCACGACGGCGATGCCGAGCCGGCGCACCAGCGTGCGGATGAGGTCGAGCAGCCGCGCCTGCACCGAAACGTCGAGCCCGCCGGTGGGCTCGTCCATGAACACCAGGCGGGGATGCGTCACCAGCGTGCGCGCGATTTGCAGGCGTTGCAGCATGCCGCCGGAGAATGTGGTCGGACGGTCGTCCATCCGTGCGGTGTCGATCTCGACCTCGGCGAGCCAGCGTGCCGCTTCCTCGCGGATCGCGCCGTAGTGGCGGGCGCCGGCGGCCATCAGGCGCTCGCCGACATTGCCGCCGGCCGAGACATCCATGCGCAGCGCCGCGCGCGGGTCCTGCTGCACGAACCCCCACTCCGAGCGATGCAGCCGGCGCAGAGCCGGCAGCGGCATCGCGTGTACGTCGTGCGTTGCCCCGTCCGGCCCGCGATACCGCACCTGCCCGGCATCCGGGCGTGTCCGGCCGGCGAGCACGTTGAGCAGCGTGGTCTTGCCCGAGCCCGACTCACCCACGATGGCCAGCACCTCGCCGGGCCAGAGATCGGCATCGACGCCGTCGAGCGCCGTGATGGGGCCGAAACGAAGCGCCAGGCCGCGCGCCGCAAGCATGGCATCGCTCATGTTGCCTCCCGCCGGCCGGCGCAGTGATCGGTATCGGAACAGACGAACATCCGCCCGCCGCGATCGTCGGTGACGACCTCGTCGAGATAGGAGGCAGCGTCGCCGCACAGCGCGCAGGCATGCGGCGCGCGGCCGGCGCGAAACGGATGATCGTCGAAATCGAGGCTCACCACGTCGGTGTGCGGCGGCACGGCGTAGAGGCGCTTTTCGCGCCCAGCGCCGAATAATTGCAGCGCCTTCATGCGGTGCATTTTCGGGTTGTCGAAGGCGGGAATGGGCGAGGGCGCCATCAGGTGGCGCGCATTCACCATCACCGGATAGTCATAGCTGATGGCGATCTGCCCGTAGCGCGCGACCTGTTCGTAAAGTTTCACGTGCATCGCGCCGTATTCCGCGAGCGCGTGCATCCGCCGGGTTTCGGTGCGCGACGGTTCGAGCTTGTAGAGCGGCTCCGGCTGCGGCACCTGGTAGACGATGATCTGCGCCTCCGTCAGCGGCGTTTCGGGGATGCGGTGGCGGGTCTGGATCAGCGTCGCCTCGGCGGTTCGGGTGGTGGTGGCGACCCCCGCGGTGCGCGCGAAGAAGCGGCGGATGGAGACCGCGTTGGTGGTGTCGTCAGCACCCTGGTCGATCACCTTCAGCGTGTCGTCGCGGCCGATCACGCTGGCCGTCACCTGGATGCCGCCGGTGCCCCAACCATAGGGCAGCGGCATCTCGCGCGCGCCGAACGGGATCTGATGCCCGGGGATCGCCACCGCCTTGAGCAGCGCGCGGCGCAGCATGCGCTTGGTCTGTTCGTCGAGATAGGCGAAATTATAGCCCTTCATTGCGCGGCCTCCACGAGTGGGGCCTCGGCAAGTGGGGCCTCGGCAAGTGGGGGGGCCTCGCTCGCGGTGGCGCGCAGGCGGCGGATCGTTTCGAGCTCCGACTGGAAATCGACGTAGTGCGGTAGTTTGAGGTGCTCGACGAAGCCGGTCGCCTCGATGTTGTCGCAGGTGGAAAGGACGAATTCCGGGTCCTGCGCCGGCGCGGTGCGTGCCTCGCCCAGCTCCTCGGCGCGCAATGCGCGGTCGACCAGCGCCATCGCCATGGCGCGGCGCTCGGCATGGCCGAAGGCGAGGCCGTAGCCGCGGGTGAACTGCGCCGGCTGCGTCTTCGAGCCGGCGAACTGGTTGACCATCTGGCACTCCGTCAGCTCCAGCGTGCCGATGCACACGCCAAACCCCAGCTCCGGCGGCACGAACTCGACATCCACCTCGCCGACGCGCAGCTCGCCGACGAAAGGATGGTTCTGGCCATAGCCGCGCTGCGTGGAGTAGCCGAGGCCGAGCAGAAACCCCTCGTCGCCGCGCGCCAGGCCCTGCAGCCGTGCGTCGCGTGCCGCGGGAAAGCCGAGCGGGGCGCGGGTGAGGTCGAAGGGCTCACCCGGCTCGGCCCGTGGCGCGCCATCGGGCTCCAGCAGCCCCTCATGCCCGAGAATGTCCGGCACGCGGGGGGCTGCCTCGTGGGTCGCCTCGGCCTCGGGTGCGGTCGGCGTGTCGCCCTCGCCGGCGAGCGTGAAATCCAGCAGCCGGTGCGTGTAGTCATAGGTCGGGCCGAGCACCTGCCCGCCCGGGAGGTCCTTGAAGATCGCGGAGATCCGCCGGGCGAGGCGAATCGTTGCGGTCTCGACCGGCAGTGACGCGCCGAAGCGCGGCAGCGTGGTGCGCAGTGCCCGCAGCAGGAACCCGGCCTCGATCAGGTCGCCCTGCGCCTGCTTGATCGCCAGAGCCGCGAGGTCGGGGTCGTAGAGCGAGCCCTCCGCCATCACCCGATCGACGGCGCGGCCGAGCTGCTCGCGGATCTGCGCGGTCGCCAGCTCCGCCACGGCAGGATCGCCGCGGCGCGCAGCGGCGAGCCAGGCATGCGCCGCGTCAATCGCCCGCTCGCCCCCCTTGACCGCGACATAGGCCATTATACCGACTCCGCAACGGTAGTGGAGCGCGGCAGGCCGAGAACCTCGCCGCCGGCGCATAGAACAAGGTCGATGCCACGCGGATAGAGTGCCCGGTTGGCGGCCCAGCGCGCCGCGAAATCATCGGGCAGGCCCAGCGGCGCCACCTCGCGCACGGTCTCGATGCCCGGGCCGCGCAAGGACAGGCGGCGCCCGCCGGCCAGCGCCGGGACCTGCAGGATGATCGTCGTCGAGCGTTCCGGAATCTCGTCGCTGCCGGCATCGATCATGGCGAAATCCGGCAGGGTTTCGGCAACGAAGAAAACCGCGTCGCCAGGTGCGGCGAGGCCGCTGCCAGTGTGGAACGCAACCCAGGGCGCGACGGCGGCGAGGCGCCCCGCGAGATGGACCGGCGCCTCGCCATCCGCCAGCGTCAGCAGCACCGCGGCGGTGGCGGGTGCGAGCGGCGGTGGCGGGTCCGGCGGCGTGGCGAGCGCCTGGACGGTGCCGGGCCGCGCCAGCGCCTGAAGCAGCGCGCGGAAGCTCCGCTGCGCATCGTGCACGGGGTCGGTGAAGCCGGGATGGGCAAGAATGTCGGCGATCATCGCGGCACCGCCTATGACCGTTGCGTGGCGAGGGAAAAAAAATCGACCCGCGTTGCCGCCGCTCGCCGCGCGCGCGTGGCCCGCCGTGCTGCCTCCGCCGCCGCGAGCGGTGCCAGGATCGCGCCGTGCAGCGCCGCGTGGCGCGAGGGGTCCTGCAGGGCCGCGTCGAGCCGTGCGGCAGCCAGCGCATGCGCCTCGTTGCGGCCGGCGATCGTTGCGTGGCCGATGCGGCCCGTCGCGTCGCGCACGGTGGTGCGCGTTGCCGTCATCTCGCCAAGGTTGAAGGGCGCGCCACCGCCGCCGGCCCGGCCGCGCACCATCACCAGCCCGACCTCCGGCCCGCGCAGCGGCGTGAACCCGGGCAGCGCCAATGGCTCCAGTAGCGCCAGCAATTCCGCCGCGCGGGCCCGTGCCAGCAGGCCCATCCAGGCGGCGCGTGCATCGGGGTTGGCCGTGGCGGCGGCGGTTTCGATGGGGGTGGGGGTTGGCGTGTTCATGCGGATGTCTAGACAACTAGACCCCGACCGCGTAAACTGCAACCCTCATGACACGCCAGCAGCCCCGCGCGAGATGAAGTGACGATGACACGATTTGTCCGCCCGGGCGCGAGCGAGGCGGCGGTGCGGGCTGCCGGGGTGCCGCACGCCGCCCTGGCGCCGGCGGCGATCCGGGGGACCGGCGTGGCGCTCTGGCGCCAGATCGTCGGCGAGATCGAGCGGGCCATCGCCGAGGGCACGCTGCCGCCGGGCTCGCGCCTGCCCACCGAGGCGGCGCTGGCGCAGCGCTACGCCGTCAACCGCCACACCGTCCGCCGCGCCATGGAGGAGCTGGCGCGCGACGGGCAGGTGCGCGTCGAGCAGGGGCGCGGCAGCTTCGTCGCCGAGGACGTGCTGGACTACGCCATCGCCGCGCGCACCCGGTTTTCGGAATGGATCCGCCGGCACGACCGCGAACCCTCGGGCCGCGTGCTTTCGCTCGCCACCCTGCCGGCGCCGCGCGCCATCGCCGAGGCGCTGGGCATTGCCCCCGGGGCGGCGATGGTGCGGCTGGAACGGCTCGGGCTTGCCGATGGCCGGCCGGTCAGCCTTGGCCAGCATCATTTCGCGGTCGCACGGTTTCCCGGTATCGAGGCGGCGCTCGCCTCGCATGGCACGATCAGTGCTGCCCTCGCCGCGCAGGGGGTGGGCGATTATGTCCGCCGCCAGACGCGCGTCAGCGCCCGCCTGCCGCGGCCGGAGGAGGCGGCGCTGCTGCAGACCTCGCGCAGCCGCCCGCTGCTGGTCACCGAGAACATCAACATCGACCGTGCGGGCAGGGTGGTGGAGTTCGGCCTCACCCGCTATCCCACGCCGCGCGTGCAGATCGTCTTTGAACCGGAAACGTAACGTCATGATCCTCAAGAACGCCCGCCTGCTGAGCGATACTGGTCTGGTGGATGGGAATCTCGCGATCGAGCACGGCCGCATCGTCGGCACCACGCCCGCCGCCGGCCCCGATGCCTGGGACCTGCGCGGCTGCCTGCTGCTGCCGGCGATCGTGGACATCCACGGCGATGCGTTCGAGCGCCAGCTCCAGCCGCGCCCGGGCGTCGGCTTTCCGCTCGATCTGGCACTGGCCGAGACCGAGCGGCAATTGCTCGCCAACGGCATCGCCACGGCGTTTCACGGTGTGACGCTGTCATGGGAGCCGGGGCTGCGCGGCGTTTCAATGTGGCGCGAGCTGCTGGCGGCCCTGGCGCGCGGTCGTTTCGCCTGCGACATGCGCGTGCATCTGCGCTGGGAGGCCTATAACATCGATGCCGCGGCCGAGGCCGTCGCCGCCATCCGCGCCGGAGCGGTGCATCTGCTTGCCTATAACGACCACACGCCCTCGATCCTGAAAAAACTCGGCGATGCTGCCACCGCCGCGAAATTCGCCGAGCGCGCCGGCATGTCGGTCGAGGCGTTCCGCGCGGTGGCCGTCGCCGCCGGTGCGCGGGCGGACGAGGTGGAGCCGGCGCGGCGCCTCGTCACCGCGGCGGCGCGCGAGGCCGGACTGCCGATGGCCAGCCACGACGACGCGACGGTGGGGGACCGCGCCCGTTTCCGTGCCCTTGGGGCCGCGATCTGCGAGTTCCCGATGGCCGAGGATGTCGCCGTCGCTGCGCGTGCCGCCGGCGAGGCGGTGGTGATGGGCGCGCCGAATGTCGTGCGCGGGCGCTCGCATCTCGGCTGGGCCTCGGCCGCCGCGATGGCGGGCCGCGGTCTCTGCACGGTGCTGGCCAGCGACTATTATTATCCGTGCCTGCTGGAGGCGCCGTTCCGCCTCGCGGCCGGCGGGATGGCGCTGCACGAGGCGTGGAAGCTGGTCGCCGCGAACCCCGCCCGCGCGGCGCATCTGCCCGATCGCGGCCGCATCGCGGAAGGTCTGCGCGCCGACCTCCTGGTGGTGGACGTGGAACATGGCGCGCCCCGGCTGCGCGCGACCATCCTCGGCGGGCGCGTCGCCTGGCTGGCACCCTGGGTCGAGCTGCCGGCGACGGAACTGGCCGCTGCCTGACCCCTCTGTTTCGCCTCACGGAGCGGCGGCGGCGGACGCGGGCCGGCGCGCCGGGGGCAAGCGCGTCTGCGTCCTGGGGGCCACCGGCACGATCGGCCGCGCGACCGTCCGTGCGCTGCTGCGGCGCGGCTATCGGGTGGTGTGTTTGGTGCGGGCCCGTTCGGGTCTCGGCGGATCACTGCGGCCGGCTGACCATGCGGCGCTGTTCGAAGGCGCCGCGATCAGGGTCGTGGATCCCGCCGACGAGGCCGCACTGGCCCGTGACGGGTTCGCCGGCGAAAATTTCGACGCCGTGGTGTCCTGCATGGCCTCGCGCACCGGCACGCCCAAAGACGCCTGGGCGGTGGACCATCGTGCCAACCTGAACGCGCTGGGCGCGGCGCGGCGGGCGGGCGTCGGCCACTTCGTGCTGCTCTCGGCGATTTGCGTGCAGAAGCCGCTGCTGGCGTTTCAGCACGCGAAGCTGGCCTTTGAGGCGGCGCTGATCGACTCCGGGCTGCGCTATTCGATCGTTCGGCCGACGGCCTTTTTCAAATCGTTGTCGGGCCAGATCGAGCGTGTCCGGCAGGGGCGGCCATTCCTGGTGTTTGGCGATGGGACGCGCACCGCCTGCAAGCCGATCAGCGACGGAGATCTGGCCGATTACATCGCGGGCTGCCTGGAGCAGGAGGAGCGATGGAACCGCATTCTGCCGATCGGCGGGCCGGGCGAGGCGATCACGCCGCGCCAGCAGGGCGAGGCGCTGTTCGCGCTGCTCGGTCGCCCGCCCCGATTTCGCTCGGTCCCCGTGGCGCTGCTCGACGGCGTGATCGCCGGCCTCGGGGCGCTTGGCCGTCTCGCGCCACCGCTGGCCGAAAAGGCGGAACTGGCCAGGATCGGACGCTATTACGCCATGGAATCCATGCTGGTGCTCGACCAGCGGACGGGACGATACGATGCCGCGGCGACGCCGTCGGCGGGAACCGAGACCCTGTTCGAGTTCTACCGTTCGGTGCTGGCCGGCACCGCGGTGGTGGAGCGCGGCGACCACGCGGTCTTTTGAAACGCTATCGCAGCGTTGCGCGGCGGAGCAAGGATGACGACGCCGGATATCCTCGCCCGGGCCAGGGGTCTGGCGGTGCTGGAGATCGTTGCCCTGGCGTTCAGGCTCGATCCTGCCGACGAGCCCCATGCGGCGTGGAGGCAGCTCCATCCTTGATCCAGTAGGCCTGCCAGGTTCCGAGTTCGAGGCGCAGGCGGCGCACGCCGGCGGGGATGCGCAGCACGGCCTCGCCATCGGTCCAGATCGTGCCGTCCGCCTCCTGGGCATGGATGCCGCCGAGCCAATGCCCTGCCGCCACCGGCTCACCGTCGAACCAGGCGCCGAGCAGCGCCACGCCGAGGCGCCGGCGATCGGTCCGCGCGGGGTCAAGATCGGCCGGCACCGCGGTGCGCGAGAGCAGCCGCAACTCGCCGACCCCGGCGGGGATCGCGCAGGTCATCAGGCAGGACGCAACATGCCTCCGCGCGCCCGCGCACGCTTCCCCCCGTGTACCAGCGCAAGCTTCCTGCCGCGCGCCAGCACGACCGGCGCGGGATCCTGTGTGCGCACGAAGCCAAACGCCTCGGCGCGGCGCACCAGCCGCGCGTGGGCGGCGGCCACGGTCTCGCCGGCCTCGTGCAGCGGGCCACAACCCCGCGCCTGCCACACCGCGCGCCGTTCGAGGTATGCAAACAGCGCCGGCAGGAAGAAGACGCTCGTGAGGAACAGAAGCCCGAACCAACATAAGCCGACTGTCCACCGGGGCGCCCGGGCAAGGACACCGAAACCATGGAGGATGAGCAGGCCGCCGGGGCGACGGGGCCCGTCGTGACCAACAGGGCGTTCTCAGTGAGAATTTCTGCCCACGTCGGATCGAGATTCATGGCTATTCATCCGTACCGGCGCGGGTGCATCCCACAGCCGGGCTCGGCGCGGCGAGCCGTTTGTTGCCCCGGATGTTGCCCGGACCCGGGCGCTGCGGAGCACCCGCCGGACGCCTTCTGGTAGTTTTTTGAAATCTTTGGAGGCAATGGCTCCCGGAGTAGGACTCGAACCTACGACCGAGCGGTTAACAGCCGCTTGCTCTACCAGCTGAGCTATCCGGGATCATCGCGCGCGCAAGCCGCCTGGCCGCCTGCGCGAGCGGCGCTATAGCCTCGCCTCGGCGCGGATGCAAACCCCCTCCCCAAGACGGGGCGAGGCTGTTAGGAAAGTTCCGGGCGAGAGTGGCGGAACGGTAGACGCAGTCGACTCAAAATCGACCGCCCTCCGGGCATGGGGGTTCGAATCCCCCCTCTCGCACCAACGCCGCCAGCCGCTCACCACCAGCCGCCGTGTCGCGCGGTTGCAAGCGGGCGTCGAAACGACTAACATTTCTGTCATCTTCGGCGCCGCCGGACCGCTCCGGCCACGACCCGGCCGTCGCCGATTTCGTGCCGCCCTTTTCGTGCCGCCCTTTTCGTGCCGCGCTCTTCCAGTCGCTGGCGCGGATAACAACGCACGCAGCAGAAACGGGGGGATGGATATGACCGCGGGTCCCGAGGACGAAACCGTCCACTTGCCGCCTGGCAGCCCCATCGCGGCGGCGGCGGTGCGCCACCATTATCCGCTGGCGGTGCGCAGCGCCTCGCTGGCGACCGCCTTCAGCCTGCTGCTGCGCACGCTGCCCTACGCGCTGGCGCGGTTCGGGCTGATGCTCGCGGCGACGATCGCGACCATCGTCTGGATCGTCATCGTCTTCGGCGGCGCCGCCTTCCTCGGCACCCATATCGCGCATGTCTTCGGCATCGCGTGGTTCATCCTCTGCCTGGTGGCGACGGGCTTTTTCTGGTCTGGCGTGCTGCGCTACATGCTGCATCTCATCGCCGCCGGGCATACGCTGGTGCTGACCGAACTCATCACCAAGGGCAGCATCGGCAATACCGGCGAGGGCATGTTCCGCTATGGCGTGCGCCTGGTGCGGGAGAAGTTCGTCCAGATCAACCTGCTCTATGTGCTGCAGGGCCTGGTGCGCGCGGTCATCGCCGCCTTCCACCGCACGCTCGATTTCATCGCCGATCTGCTGCCGGTGCCGGGGCTCGACGGTATCGCGCGGCTGGCGGACATCGTGCTGCGCGCGGCGACGCGCTACCTCGACGAGGTGATCCTCTCCTACACCTTCGCGCGCGGCGAGGACCCGTGGATCTGCGCGCGCGAGGGCCTCGTCTATTACGCGCAGAACGCCAAGCCGATCCTGGTCACCGCGGTGCGCGTGGCGATCCTGGAGCGGGTGCTGACCGTGGTGATGTGGCTGGTGCTGCTGGCGCCGGCGGGGCTGGTGACGGTGATGCTGCCGGCCTCCGCACGGGAGGCGGGCGGCCTGGTGACCATCATCATCGCGGTGCTGCTCGCGGGCTCGGTGCGCGCCGCCTTCGTCAAGCCGCTGTTCCTCATCATCGTCATGGTGCGCTATCATGCGCTGATCGAGAATCAGCCGATCGCCGCGGAGTGGGACCAGCGGCTCGCCTCCCTTTCCAGCCGGTTCCGCGAGTTCGGCGAGCGGGCGGCCGGCACGCTGAAGGGCGGCGGGGCGTCGCCCTGGCCATGGCCCGCGGCGAAGCCATGACCGGGAACGTGATGAGGGCGGGGGCGTGACGAGGGCGGGGGCGTGACAAGGGCGGCGGAACGAAACGGAGCGGCAATGACAGACGGCGCGACATCCTCGGCGACATCCTCGGCGATATCCGCCGGGCCCAGGCGGCGCGCCCGCTCCGCCCGTGCATCCCGTGTGCCGATCGCAGCCAGGGTCCTCGCCTGCTGCGCCCTGCTTACGGGCTGCGCGCAGGGTCAGTACCTGACCCAGGCGGAGCGTATCGGCCCCGACAGCGGCGGCGATTCCTGCCGCCCCTACCTCGTGGCTCTGGACGCCACCGGCAATTACTACACGCGCGATATCCTCACCGGGGCGGCGGTGGGCGCCGCCGGCGGCGCCTCGCTCGGCGCGCTGCTCGGCCAGAATCTGAAATCGACCCTGATCGGGGCGGCGGCCGGCGCGGTGGCGGGCGGTGCCGCCGGCTACTGGACGGCGCTGCAACAGAAGAGCCAGGACGAGGCGGTGCTGAGCCAGCGCTTCAGCGGCGACATCGCCCGCGATAACGCCGAGATCGACCGCACCCAGCTTGCCTTCAACGCGCTGACCGATTGCCGGGTGCGCCAGGCCGACGCGATCCGTGCGGACTACCGGGCGCAGCGCATCGACCGGCCCACGGCGCTGGCGCGGATGGCGCAGGTCAAGCAATGGGCGAGGCACGACGCCGAGGTCGGAAGGCGCATCGAAAGCCGGATCCAGGACCGCAGCGCGCAGTTCCAGACCGCGGCGGAACATCTCTCGCCCGGCACCGACGCCGCGGTCGCCACCGCCTATGCGCCGCCGCCGAGCCGCCCCGCCACGCTGCGCGAGGCGGCGCCGCTGACGCTGCACCCGGGCCCGACGGCGCCGAGCGTCGCCAGCCTGCCGGCCGGCGCACCGGTGACGGTGACCGCGGCGCAGGGCGGCTACGCGCTGGTGCAGACGCCCACGGGTGAGCGCGGCTACACGCCGCTTTCCGCCCTCGCGGGACCCGGCGCAAGCCCGAACGCGGAGAACACGCCGCAACTCAATGGCGGCGGCGAGGTGCGCACGCTGGCCGGCAGCAACGCGGCCCGGCGCGACCAGTTCGCGCAGAGCGTTTCGGTGGCGAGCCACAACGCGGCCGACGGCTTCGACCTCTCGGGCTGACCTCCGCCCGAGGCACGCTGCGGAATGCGGCTGACAGAAGAGCCGCGGCGGGCTAGGCTGCGTCGCGTGAAGGGGGAGGCAGGGTCTTGAAATTTGTCGATCCGGTCGTGTTCGGGCACGACATGCAGTCGAAAGCCGCCAAGGGCTCCAACAGCGATGTGACGAAGTTCTGCGATTACGTCTGCAAGCACGTGATGTCATCGCCCGTCGCGACCAACGAGCCGGCGGGCAACGCCCAGGGGCCCATCTATATGAACACGGGGCTCGGCGACCCCGCCGATCAGCTGAGCGGGGCGGCCGGGGTCTGCGGGGCGGCGGCGATCATCCTGTTCATCGTCGGCGAGACGCACAAGAACACCGCGGACAGCCGGCGCGCCCAGAAGATGGTCAACCGGATGAACAGCGACCCCGATCCGACCAACTGCCTGCTGGTCGAGGAGCGCAAGATCGGCCACAAGGCCGCGACACTGTCCTTCACCAATTTTTTCTACGCGCATGAATGGGACATGTGGGGCGAGAATTTCAGCGAATTGCAGCGCAGTGTCGGGATCGCGGCCTATGTCGCGCTCTGCGCCGCGGGCGGCGACCAGAGCACGAAGCTGAAGGTTCTGTTGCCGTTCGGCGATAATCATGTCACCGACATCATCACGGCCTTTGAATATCTGGTGGATAATTGCCATGCCGTAAGGGCACTGCGGAAGCGCCCGCGGGTTTATTACGTTTTTCGAACGTCTGCCTAGGGCGACGAGCGGGCATGCGCCGCGCGGCCCTGCCGGCTTTTCTGTTGCTGTTGCTGGCCACCGCCGGCGGCGCGCTTGCCGGAACGCCGCCCACGACACCGTTCCTGCGCATCGAGGCGGGTGGTCATACCGGTGCGATCCCCCGCGTTTGCGTCGATGCCGCCGGCACGCTGATGGCCTCCGCGAGCTACGACAAGACGGTGCGCCTGTGGTCGCTGCCCGAGGGCCGCGAGCTCGCGGTGCTGCGCCTGCCCATCGGCCCCGGCCACGAGGGCGAGGTCTATGCCGTCGCCATCACCCCCGGCGGCTCGCGCGTCTTTGCCGCGGGTGCCACGGGCGGCAGCTGGGACGGCACGTTCAGCCTCTATCTGTTCGATGTCGCGACGAGGCGCATGATCGGCCGGCTGCCGGGCCTGCCCTCGCCGGTCGAGGATCTCGCGGTCTCGCCCGATGGCGCGCTGCTCGCGGCCGGCCTCGCGCGCGGCGGGGTGCGCGTGTGGAGTGCGCATACCGGCAAGCCGGTCTTCGCCGATCGCCACTATGGCGGGCCGGTGCGGCGCGTCGCCTTCGGCCCGGGCGACACGCTCGACAGCACCGCCGCCGACGGCCTGGTGCGCCATTACGACCGGACGGGAAGGCTCGCCGCGACCGCGCGGCTGCCGGGCGGGCTGCGTCCATGGGGGCTTGCGGTCTCGCCGGATGGCGGGCTGCTCGCCGTCACCGCCGACCGGCCGGCACCTGACGGGCGGCTGCTGGTCGAGGTGCTGTCGGCCAACCGGTTGCGCCATGTCTTTACCCCCGACACCGCGGGGCTTCCCGGCGAGGGGCTGCTCGCGGTCGCGTGGGCCGCAGATGCGAGCGGTGGTGCGCGCCTGCTCGCCGGCGGCTACGCGCATGTCGGGCACCGCTACATCATCCGCAGCTGGGCGGATGATGGGCTGGGCCCCGCCACCGACATCGCCGCCGCCGGCGACACGGTGCGCGACATCGAGCCGGTGCGGGGCGGTGGCGCGGTCTATGCCACCGAGGACCCGGGCTGGGGCCGCATCGCGCCCGATTTCGCGCTGACGCGGCGCCCGCACCCGCCGATCGCCGACCTGCGCCCCTCGCGCGGCGTGCTCGCGCTCTCCCGCGACGGCATGACGGTGGCCTTCGCGACGCCGGCCGGGCGCGACGTGTTTTCGGCGACGCAACGCAGCCTCGGCGCCGGAGCGGGTCCGGCGCTGCACCCGGCGCCGCTCGCCGCTCCCGGCATGGCGCTCGCCGACTGGCGCGACACCAACGCGCCGACGCTGAACGGCCGCCGCCTCGCCCTCGACCCCGGCGATTTTTCGCGCAGCGCGGCACTGGCGCCCGATGGCCGTCGGCTGGTGCTTGGCACCGACACGGCGCTGCGTCTCTATGACGGCCGCGGCGTGCTGCTGGCGAGCCGGCCGCTGCCGGCGTCGGCCTGGGCCGTCGCGTGGTCGGGCGACGGCCGCACCCTGGTCGCCGCCCTGCTCGACGGCACGCTGCGCTGGTTCGGTGCGAAGCGGCTGAGCCCGCGCGGCGGTGTGTTTCTCGATGCCGATCTCGCGCGCTGGGTGATGTTCACGCCGGAGGGGCTGTTCGACGATTCCGGCCGCGGTGGCGCTGACCTCGTCGGGCTGCAACTGGACCGTGCCGCCAACCAGGCGCCGCTCTGGCTCAGCTTCGGCCAGGCCTATCGCGCGCTCTATGCACCGGGGGCGGTGCTGGCGCGGCTGCAAGGCAACGCCGCACCGGCACGGGCGCGGCTGGCACAGCTCGGCGACATCGCCAAGGCGCTGGCGCAGCAGCCGAAAGTCACCATCGCCGGCGCCTGCGTCACGGCTTCTGGCGGCGCGGGGCGCGGCATCGTCGCCGGCGACCAGGCCTGTCGCGGCATCGCCATCGGCGCCGGCACCTCCGTGCTGCCGGCGGGCAGCGAGGCCGGCGGCGCGGTGATGCTGCACCTCGCGCTCGCGGTCGCCGATCGCGGCCGCGGGCTCGGCCCTCTCGACGTGTTCGTGGACGGGCGCAACGTGCTGCGCCTGCCGCATACCGCCGCCGGCAAGCCCTTCGCCGTCAGCGTCCCGCTCGACCCCGGCACCGATACCGTAACGGTTCGGCAATATGATGCCGGCGGGGTGATCTACGGCGAGAGTACGGCGCTGCGGCTGCGCCCGGCCAAGGCTGCTGGCGGCGCGCGGGCGGGGGCAGGGAAGGGGCGGCTCTACATTCTTTCCGTGGGCATTGACCATTTCGCCAACCCGAAGCTTTCGCTGCACTTCGCCGACGCCGACGCGCGCACCTTCGCGCATATGTTCGACCGCCGCGCCGGCACGCTGTTCTCGAGCGTGCACACGACGCTGCTGCTCGACGGCCAGGCGACGCGCGCCGGCATCCTCGCGGCCTTTGCCCGCCTCGCCCGCGAGGTCCGCCCACAGGACACGTTTCTGTTCTATGTCGCGACCCACGGCGTGCGCGACCCCGCGACCAACCGCTTCCTGCTGGTCCCCGCCGATCTCAGCGACATCGCCACCTGGCAGAGCATCGCCGCGGGGTCGATCGGCGAGAGCACGCTGGTGGCGGCCCTCGCCGGCATCCGGGCACGCGACGCGCTGCTGTTCGTCGATACCTGCCATTCCGGCGAACTGACGCTGAACAACCTCGCCAATCTCGGCCACGAGACCGGGCGCTACCTGCTCACCGCCTCGACCTCGGTGCAGGAGGCGCTCGACAGCTACGACAACCACAACGGCGTGTTCGTCTATGCGGTGCGCGAGGCGCTGCGCGGCCGGGCGGGGGCGGATGCCGGGGGCGATATCGGCGCGCTCTCGCTCGGCGAATACGTCTCCCGGCGCGTGGGCGAACTGGCGCGCCAGCGCGGGCATCGGCAGGACGCGGTGTTCCGCGCGGCACAGACCGACCTGCGCTCCTTCCCCGTCGCCAGGGTCGAGCCCGCCGCGCCGTAGCACCGGCAAAGAAACGCCCCGACACGCATGGCGTATCAGGGCGTCGCGCCGTGGCGCATCGGGGCGTTTCGCCAGGCCGTCTCGGCGAGCGGCCCGGGATGGCCTGATTGGGGTCAGGCCGGATGGGCGTCCGGCGGCGTCTCGGCGCCACGGCGACGCTCAGTCATGAAGGCGTCGAACTCCGCCTTGTCCTTGGCGAAGCGCAGCCGGTCGAGGAAGCTCGCGAACTCCTTCTGCTCCTCCTCCAGCCGGCGCAGCGTCTCGGCGCGGTATTCGTCGAAGGCGTGGTTGCCGCTGCTGTTCGGCTGCTGGCCGCAGAATCCCTGCCAGCCGGCGAATTTCGCGGCCATGCCGTGCTCGTTCCAGTCCTGCTGGAATCCCTCGCGGGTGTTGCGAAAGAACGAACGTCGCATGCAGCGTCTCCCGATGGTGAAAGCGAAAACGGCGAGGCCGATCGGCCACCAGATCATGAAGCCAAGGATGGTGAGCGCGATCGCGAGCAGGCGGTTCGGCCCGCGGTAATGCCAGCCGGGTGGCGCCCAGCCGTACGGCGGCGGGCCCCCGTTCCAGCCCTGTGGCCCGTAGGGGCCGGCCCTGTAGCCCTGTGGCCCGTTCGGGCCGGCCCCGAAACCGGGACCGTTGGCGGCGTAGCCGGACATGATGCCTCCAGTGAGTGTGGGCAGTGAATGTAAGACACATTTACTTTGGGGAGGCCCCCTGCCCAAGTCAAGGAGATTCGCGTAACGCCGCCGTAAGTTACCGCGAAGCGGCGCCGCCCGCGAAGCCAAGACCTTGTAAATACAGCAGGATACCGGCCTCCATCAGGTCCTCGGCCGGCATCGGCAACGGCCGCTTGCCGGCCTCCGCGCGGCCGAACAGGCTGGCGATGCCGTGCGTCATCGACCACACATGCAGCGCGACCATCAGCGCCGGCGGACGCGGTTGCAGCTCCGCCACCAGCACCTCCGCGGCATCGCGCAGCACCGCGAACGCGTTGTCACGTGCCGTCGCCAGGCCGGGATGGTCGGAGTTGGCAAGCCGCGTGTCGAACATCGCGGCGTAATGCTCCGGCCGGCCGCGCGCAAAGGCGAGATAGGCGCGGCCCATCGCCTCGAAGGCGCGCAGCTTGTCCGGCCGGCCGCCGTTCCACGCGCCGGCCAGCGCCGAGGCGAGCATGGTGAAGCCGCGCGCCGCCACCTCCGCCAGCAGCGCGTCGCCGTCGCGGAAATGCCGGTAGGGCGCGCCCGGGGAGACGCCGGCGCGGCGTGCCGCCTCGGCGATGGTGAAGCCGGCCGCACCCTTGGCGCCGATCAGCGCCAGCGCCGCCTCGATCAGGGCCTCGCGCAGATTGCCGTGGTGGTAGCCGCGCCGCTCGGTGCCGTTGTCGGTGTCCCAACGCATGTGAGACAGCTTTACATCAGCGGGAACCGCCTGTCGCGTCTTCTCTCCTTCGCGTCCCGGCGACCCGCGCCGGGCCGAGAGCGACCATGGGGCAAGGGCCGGGCCGCGGCCGGGCTTGTGCAGAGCCAGCCCCGAGGGTCCGGTGCGGAAGGGTCTGCCGGCGGGGAGGGGTTTGGAGGTCCGGGCGGGAATCGAACCCACATTCGCGGATTTGCAGTCCGCTGCATCACCACTCTGCCACCGGACCGGACCGGCGCGGCTTATCCCGTAAGCGCATGCCCGGGGTCAAGGCCGCGCCGGCGGGCAACGCCGCATGCGCCACCGGCGACCTCGCCGGTCCAGACCGGCTGCACCGCCGCGATCCCGAGCTCGATCGCCGCGGCGCCCGCTTCCCCTGGTTCGGAGCGGAGCGTTTGCGGCGCAGCAATGCCCTGCCTATAACCTCGCACCATGCAGTCACCGGATGTCACCGCCGCGCCGGCTTCATCGGCGCCCCCATCGTATGCGATCGCCCGCCAGTTGATGGTGGACGGCCAGGTGCGGCCGAACCGCGTCACCGACCCGCGGCTGATCGCGGCGCTGCGCGAGCTGCCACGGGAGCGGTTCCTGCCGCCGAGCGCCGCGGTGCTCGCCTACGCCGACGAGGACGTGCCGCTGGGCGTTGGCCAGGGTAGGGTTGGCCAGGGCGGGAGTGGCCGCGTGATGCTGGCACCGATGACACTGGCGCGCCTGGTGCAGGCGATGCTCGACCGCAGCGAGGGTGGCCATGCGCTGGTGCTCGGCGCCGGCACCGGCTACGGCGCGGCGGTGCTGGCTCGCTGCGGCTTCAGCGTCACCGCGGCGGAGGACGATCCCGCGCTCTGCGCCCGTGCCCGCCTCGCCCTGGCGGAGGTCGGCGCCAGCGTGACCGCGGTTGAGGCGGGGCCAGCAAACCCGCCGCAGGGCCCGTTCGAGGCCATCCTCATCGAGGGCGGGTTCGAGGTACTGCCCGATACGATCGCCGCCCGGCTCGCGCCGCGCGGCGGTGCCGCCGGCGGCCGTCTCTACGGCATCCGCCGCTCGGGCTTCGGTGTCGGCCAGGCGGTGATCGGCGAACTCACGCCAGCCGGCCTCGCGCTGGTGCCGCTGTTCGATGCCTTCACCGCCTGCCTGCCAGGGCTCGCCGCGCCACCCAGCTTCGTGTTCTGACGATGCGGCGGCCCGCCCGCCCAACGGCCCGCGCCCGACGCGGGCTGCTCGCCCGAGGCGGGGCATGCGCCGGTGCAGGGCTGCGGCCCGCGCGACAGGCTTGCGTCCGGCGCCCGCCGGGCCGCATCATCCTTCTTTTCCCGGCCCGCTTTTCCGGCCCGCTTTTCCGGAGCGTTGAATGACCCGCATCCTCCTCACCGCCGCCATTCTCGGCGTCGCCACCGTCACCGCGGCGCTGCCGATCGCGGCAGCCGCGCAGACCGCGCCGGTCGCATCGCGGCCGGTCGCGCCCATTCCCGGCGCGCCTGTTTCCGGCACCGCTCTGCCCGCGATGCCGGCGACGCTCGACCAGGCGCTGGCGATGGCCTACCTCACCAACCCCTCGCTGCAGGCCCAGCGCGCGGCGCTGCGTGCGGCGGATGAGAACGTGCCGGCGGCGCTGGCGGGCTGGCGCCCGCAGGTCTCGATCAGCGCCAATGCCGGCTATATCCAGGCCGGCACGATCGATCACTTCACCTCGCCGCCGCCGCCGTACAATGTCACCAGCTTTGGCACCCGCGGCTCCAACTCCGAGTCGCTGACCGTCACCCAGCCGCTTTACAACGGTGGCAACACGGTCGCGAGCGTGCAGCACGCCAAGAACCTGGTGATGGCGCAGCGCGCCGCCCTGATCGGCGCCGAGGAGCAGGTGCTCGGCAACACCGTTTCGGCCTATGTCGGGGTGATCCAGGCGAACCAGGTGCTGGAACTCGCCATCAACAACGAGCAGGTGCTGGCCAAGCAGCTGCAGGCCACCAACGACCGCTTCACCGTGGGCGAAATCACCCGCACCGACGTCGCCCAGGCGCAGGCGGCGCTGGCCGGCGCCTCGGCCAGCCGCGAAACCGCGCAGGCCAACCTCAAGATCGCGGACGCGACATTCCGCCAGTATGTCGGCGCGGCGCCGGCGCCCAACCTGGTGCCGCCGCAGCCGCTGCTGCCGGTCGCGACCTCCCAGCCGGCCGCGGTGGCGATGGCGACCGCCAACAACCCGGCGGTGATCCAGGCGCTGTTCCAGGCCGCCGAGGCCAAGGACAATTTCGACATCGCCTATTCCAAGCTGATGCCGAACCTCTCGCTGCAGGGCCAGATCGCGCATAACGAGGACACGCAACAGCAGAACCTCACCACCAATCTCGCCGAGATCCTGGTGCAGTTCAGCATGCCGATCTACCAGGGTGGGGCGGAATACGCGGCCATCCGACAGGCCCGCCAGCTCATCCAGCAGGCGCTGAAGTCGATCGACGACAGCAAGCGCACGGCGGCCGAGCAGGCGGCCAGCGCCTGGAACGCCTATATCGGTGCCAAGGCCACCATCGCCTCGACCCGCCAGCAGATCGCGGCGAACGAGGTGGCGCTCGAGGGCGTGCAGCGCGAGGCGATCGTGGGCAGCCGCACCACGCTCGATGTTCTGAATGCGGAACAGACCCTGCTGAACTCACGGGTGACGCTAGTGCAGAACTTGGCGACGCTGGTGAATGCCTCGTATTCGCTGGCCCAGGCGGTGGGCCGCCTGACCGCGCGTGACCTCGGCCTGCCCGTGCCGATCTACAACGACACCGCCTATTACAACGCGGTGCGGAACAAGTGGATCGGCACCGCGGACGCGGCGACACATCAGCCCGGGCGATGAGCGGCTCGGCCCACAACCCGCCGACGCCGGAACAGGGTGGTGATCCCTCGATGGAGGACATCCTTGCCTCCATCCGCCGCATCCTGAACGAGGAGGAGCCGCGCGCCGCGGCCACCGCCGATCCTGCGGCCGCGCCCGCAACCGCTATCCCGACTGAGATTCCGACGGGGATTGGCGGGAGCGTGCTGGACCTCACGCCGGCCATGCGCGTTGCCCCGCCGCCGGATGCGGACGCGGCGGCGACGTTGCCGATCGCCATGAAGGTGCCGCCTCTCGCGACGTCCGTGCCGCCGATGCCGGAACCGCGGCCGGAACCGGCACCGGAGCCGGTACGCATCACGCCGCTCTCGGTCCCCGAGGCCATCATTCCCGAGCCGGGCGTCCCCCAGCCGGTCATCCCCGAGCCGAGCATCCCCAAGCCGGTCCTTCCCGAGCCGGGCATCCCCGAGCCGGTCATGGTTCAGCCCGCCATCCCCGAGCCGGCCAGTGTCAAGCCGGTCATGGCCATGCCTTTCCCGCGAGAACCGTTCGTTCGGGATTCCGGTGCCCGCATCGAAACGCCGAGCCCGGAGGCGAAGCCGCCGAGCCCCGAGGCGAAGCCGTCAAGTCTCGTCGCGCCCGCCGCCGCCGCCGCCGCCGCGGCCTCCATGGGCGAACTCGTGCGTCGCCTCGCCGGCACCCAGAACGTGCCGGTCATCCGCGGTGGTCCGACCATCGAGGACCTGGTGCGCGAGGAGATCCGTGGCCTGCTGAAGGCATGGCTCGACGAGAACCTGCCGCGCATCGTCGAGCGGCTGGTCCGGGCGGAGATCGAGCGTGTCGTCGGCCGCGAAATCGGCTGACCTCGGCGCTCCCGTCCGCCCGTCCCGCCCAAACTCTGGCCGAAAGTCCCCGATGCTCGACAAGACCTACCAGGAAGCGACCGACGAAGCCGCCACCTATCGGCTGTGGGAGGCGTCGGGCGCCTTCGCCTGCGACCCGGCCTCCAATGCCGTACCCTTCACCATCATGATCCCGCCGCCCAACGTCACCGGGCGGCTGCACATGGGCCACGCGCTCACCTTCACTCTGCAGGACACGCTGGTGCGCTGGCGGCGCATGCAGGGCCGCGACGCGCTGTGGCAGCCCGGCACCGACCATGCCGGCATCGCCACCCAGATGGTGGTGGAACGCCTGCTGGAGGCCGAGGGCAGCGGCCGCACCGCCCTCGGCCGGACCGCGTTCCTGGAGCGGGTCTGGCAGTGGAAGGCGGAATCCGGCGGCGCCATCACCCAGCAATTGCGCCGCCTCGGCGCCTCGCTCGACTGGCCGCGCGAGCGTTTCACCATGGACGAGGGCCTGTCGCGCGCCGTCCGCCGCGTCTTTGTCACCCTCCACCGTCAGGGCCTGATCTACCGCGACCGCCGGCTGGTGAACTGGGACCCGCAATTCCGCTCGGCGATCTCCGACCTCGAGGTGGAATCACGCGAGATCCGCGGCAGTCTGTGGCACATCGCCTATCCGCTCGAGGGCGGCGGGACCATCACGGTGGCGACCACGCGGCCGGAGACGATGCTCGGCGATACCGCCATCGCGGTGCACCCGCAGAACGCGGGGCTCGCGCATCTGATCGGCCGGCATGCCATCCTGCCGCTGGTCGGCCGCGCCATCCCCATCGTCGCCGACGAGTACGCCGACCCCGAGAAGGGCACCGGCGCGGTCAAGATCACACCGGCGCACGACTTCAACGATTTCGCCGTGGGCAGGCGCCACGACCTGCCGATGCCCTCGGTGCTCGACATGAGTGCCGCGGTCACGCTGGCCGAGATCGAGGCGGAGCTGCGTGCCGTTGATGGTGTCGCCGACCCCGGCTTCACGCGCACGCTGGCGGGGCTCGACCGGTTTGCGGCGCGCAAGCTTATCGTGACGGAACTCGAACGGCTTGGCCGGCTGGTCGCGGTCGAGCCGCATACGCATCAGGTGCCGCACGGCGACCGCTCCGGCGTGCCGATCGAGCCGCTGCTGACGGTGCAGTGGTACGCCAACGCCGAAGCGCTGGCGAAGCCCGCGATCGAGGCGGTGGAACAGGGCCGCACCGTCTTCGTTCCCAAGCAGTGGGAAAACACTTTCTTCGCCTGGCTGCGCGGCATCGAGCCGTGGTGCATCTCCCGCCAGCTCTGGTGGGGCCATCGCATCCCCGCCTGGTACGGGCTGGACGGCGCCGTGTTCGTCGCCGAAACCGAGGCCGAGGCGCGCGACGCCGCGCGCGCCCATTACGGCACCGAGCACGATCTGCGCCAGGATGACGATGTGCTCGACACCTGGTTCAGCTCCGCGCTGTGGCCGTTCTCGACCCTCGGCTGGCCCGAGCAGACGGCGGAACTCGCGCACTACTACCCCGGCGACGTGCTGGTCACCGGCTTTGACATCATCTTCTTCTGGGTCGCGCGGATGATGATGATGGGCCTGCACTTCATGGGCGACGTGCCGTTCCGCACCGTGCACATCCACGGCCTGGTGCGCGACGAGCGCGGCCAGAAGATGAGCAAGT
>JAJXXT010000105.1 GCA_021780935.1 Pseudomonadota bacterium | reverse complement strand
GCCGCGCCGCGGCCGCGCTCGCGCATGCGGGGCATCGGCTCGCCGCGGCCTTGCCGGCGCAGGCGCTGCGCCTTTTCGATCCTTCAACGATGAGCGTCTCACTGCTGGTCGTGCCCTGGGATCCGGCATGGCAGCGCGGCGACGCGGCGTTGCTGCGAGCCACGCCCGCGCGGATGCTGGCCACGGGCGTCGACAGCGTCGCTTCCCTCTCGGCCTGCCGCGCCGCGGGCATCGGCGCCGTCGCCGGCCGCGCCACCGCCCGCCTGCTCGGCCTCGATCCGCGCCGCGGGGATTCCTCCGCCCGATGAGCACCGTCCTGGTCCACGCCAGCGAGCAAGCCGGCGAACGCGCCGCCCGCCGGCTCGCCGCCATCGCGCACCAGAGCGCGCTTGCCCAGGTCGGCCGGCGCGTGCTGCTGCTGCGACTGTCGCGCCTGCCGCGGGACTGGTCACGCCCGCACCATCTGCGCCTGGCGCGCGAAGCGGTGTCGCCGCTCACGCTCGCCCAGCGCGCGGAAATGCTCGACCTGCCGAACCGCGACCTCGCCATCGTCTGGCGCGGCGAGGCTCCGCTCGAAGCCTGCCTGCGCGATCTCGGCGCCTTGTTCGAGGGAGCGGAGGGCACCGACGTCGCCGATCTCTATGATCTGCCGCAACACGCCGAGACCGTCGCCGCGGCCGCCGCCGCGAGCCTGCGCCGCCGCGCCGTCGTCACACGGCCCCCCGCTCCGCCGGCCCGCCTCGTGCTGGACGCGGAGCGCGTCGCCCGTCTCGAAGCCGCGATCGGCCCGCTCGACATCGGCGGCTTCGTTCGCGTCGGTTCGCTCGCCGACAGCACGCCGGGCACGCCGGGCTGGACCCGTCTCACCGTCGATCTGCCGGCACTGCTCGAAACCTTGCTGCCTGGCGCCGACTCGGCGGCCGGCACCGATGCACCCCGCCGGCTGCGCGCCGCGGCCGCCGAGCGGCTGCTGGTGCATCTGGAGGACGAGCCGAGCCGTCCCCTCGGCCCCTTGGCCTTCATGCTGCCGCCGCTCACCGTTCTCGGCCCGTCCTTCCGCCGCTTCGACGCCTCCCTGCCGCCGCAGACCGCCGGCGAGGTCATGGTCGGCTTCGACCTGCTCGATATCGCCGCCGAGCCCGCCGCCTATCTCCTCGCCCGCGAATGGCTGCACGCGCGCGGCCGCAAGGTGTTGCTGCATCTCCCCGACCGCATCGCCGAAGCCGGCGCCGACCTGCAGGCACTGGCCCCGGACCGGATCGAGCGCGCCAGCATGCCGGGCCGCTGCGAGCCCCTCCCCACCTAGAGCAATCTCCGGTTGCTCTGGATTCCGAGTTTCCTGGAGCAAGAAATCCGGCCAGATGATTCTATCTGGTCGGATATGGCGCTGGCGGACGCCCCGGCCGGGCGCGTGCTGGATCGGCACCGGATTCAGTTGCAGGCACGCGCTGCGGCCGCCTAGCATCGCGCCACTCCCGCCCGGCGCGGAGCGGTCGCGAAGCCTGCCGCGCCACCGGCACCGCGCGCGCTTCGACGCCCTCCATCCCTCGCCGCCCAAGCGAACGATTTCGGTGCGTGACATGAAACCACCTCGACCGACCGCAGCCCGCGCGCGACGGAATCCGGATCCGGACACGGACGACACCGTGGTGCTGCCCGCTCGCGAATCCGCCCGCTCAACACCGCCGGCGCCCCCCTCGGCTGCGCGCGTCGGCCGGCGCGCATGGCTTGCGGCCGGCGGCGTCGTCTGCGCCGGCTGCCTGCTCGGCGCGGCGTATTTCCTGACCCGCCACGCCAACCACGGCACGGCGAGCGGGCCCGCCCCCGCCAGCCCACCGCCGCCAAACCCCGCGCGCCGGCCCGAATTCCTCATCCGCGACGCGACCGAACGCGCGATCCTGCACAACGCCACCGCCCCGGGCGTGACCGTTTTCCGCTTCGCCCACGCGGCGCGTGTCCTGGTGCTGGATTTCGCCACCATGCAGCAGCAGGGCCTGATGCTCGATCGCGTCGCGGCGCTGATCGAAAAGTCCGGCACGCCGCGCGATCGTGTGCTGAGCGAGCCCGAGCTGCTTGCCGCCATCCGCAACGATGGCGCAACGATCGCGACCTATTATTATGGCCACGACTACAGCGCGGCCTCGTTGCGTCGCTTCTTCGCGCTGGCCGATGCCGCGAAGATCGCACTCGGCGCCGACGAAGAAACGTTGCGCCGCCTGCTGACGCAGGAGGGCTGGTTCGCTCCCGGCATCCGCCGCGGCCTCATTTCGATCCCCGCGGTGGGCGCCCACCCCGACATCACGCTGGCCGCGCGCTACGCGATCCTGCATCACGAGCTATCGCACGGCATCTTTTTCAGCGATCCCGATTACGCGCGCTTCGTCCGGCACTTCTGGCACACGACGTTGACCGCCGGGGAACGGGCCTCGGTGCGCCGCTTCCTCGGCTCCGAGGGCTACGACACGACCAACGAGGAGCTGATGTACAACGAGATGCAGGCCTACCTGATGTTCACCAGCGACCCGCAATTCTTCCGCCCCGATCAGGTCGGCATGACGGCCGAACATCTGGCCCGGCGGCAGGCGATTTTCCTGCACGGCATGCCGGGCGGATGGCTGCATGACGCCCTCGCCGCGAGCCTGAGCGGTGCCTCGCACCCCACCGCCGGCCAACGCGCCAGCCGCGCCGCCCCCACCTGAGCGACGGCGCCCGCCGCGCCGCGCGTCCGGCATGGCTTGCTCCGTCGGCGCTGCGCGCATAACCACGCGCCATGCTCGCGCTGTTCGTCGAAAACCTCACCAAGCGTTACCCCGGTGGCGCCGCGCCCGCCGTGGACGCGATCTCCTTCGCGGTGGAGCGCGGTGCGACCGTGGGCCTGCTCGGCGGCAATGGCGCCGGCAAAACGACGACCATCGCCATGCTGCTCGGTCTCCTGATCCCGACCCAGGGCCGCATCATGGCGCTCGGCCACGACATGGCGCGGGACCGGTTCGCCGCCCTGGCGCGCATGAACTTCTCGTCGCCCTACGTGGCCCTGCCGCACCGTCTCTCGGTGCGCGAGAATCTGACCGTCTACGCCCACCTCTACGACGTGGCGCATCCGGCGCGGCGGATCGGCGAACTCGCCGAGGAACTCGACCTCGCGGACCTGCTCGACCGACCGGCGGGCCAGCTCTCGGCCGGGCAGAAAACCCGCGTCGCGCTGGCGAAATCGTTGATCAACCGTCCCGAATTGCTGCTGCTCGACGAACCGACCGCAAGCCTCGACCCCGATACCGGCGACATCGTCCGCACCTGGCTCGAACGCTACCGTACCGAGAGCGGCTGCGCCCTGCTGCTCGCCTCGCACAACATGGCCGAGGTCGAGCGCCTGTGCGACCAGGTCCTGATGATGAAGCAAGGCCGGATCGTCGATCGCGGCTCGCCCGCCGAACTCATCGCCCGCTACGGCCGCGAGGACCTCGAAGAAGTCTTTCTCGACATCGCGCGCAACCGCGTGCGGGACGTCGCCTGATGCGCGCGTCGCTGCGTCGCATCTGGGGCTTGCTGTTCCGCCACCTCGCCCTCTACCGCCGTTCCTGGCCGCGCCTTGTCGAACTCGCCTACTGGCCGACGTTGCAGATGGTGATCTGGGGGTTGACCGCGCGCTTCTTCGCCGCCCGCCTCGGCGCCACCGGCGCCACCGGTCACTGGCTCGCCGCCGTCTCCGTCCTGCTGGGCGGCGTGCTGCTGTGGGAAATCGCGCTGCGCAGCCAGATGGGGGTCGCGATCTCCTTCCTCGAGGAGATCTGGTCGCGCAACCTCGGCCATGTCTTCGTCTCGCCGCTGCGCCCGGCGGAACTCGTCACCGCGCTGTTCGCGATGTCGATCCTGCGCACCTGCGCCGGCGTCCTGCCTGCGGTGCTGCTCGCCTGGGCGCTCTATGCCTTCAACCTTTTCGCCATGGGCCCGATCCTCATCCTCTTCGCGGTCAACCTGATGGCGATGGGCTGGTGGGTCTCGCTCGCGGTGGTGAGCCTGATCCTGCGCCATGGCGCGGGCGCGGAGGCGCTCGCCTGGTCGGTCCTGTTCGGCCTGGCCCCGTTCTCCTGCGTTTTCTACCCGGTCGCGACACTGCCGGCGCCGCTGCGCCCGCTCGCCCTCGCCCTGCCCTCGGCGCATGTCTTCGAGGGCATGCGCGCGGTCCTCAACCACGGCGTCATCGCCTGGGGCCATCTCGGATGGGCGACCGGCCTCAACGCGCTGTGGATGGCCGCCGCCGCCCTGCTCTTCGCCCGCCAGTTCCGCGCCGCCCGGGTACGCGGGGCGCTGCTCACGATCGGCGAATAGCGGTGGCGTTTCCGCGCTCCGTCCGATTTGCGGCACGCCGGCCACGCCAACGCCGCAATTGCGGCGCGATCGGCAGGACTTGTAGGAACGCCACCGGAAACAGGAGGACCGCATGATCCGCCGTCTCTTCGGCGCCTTCGCCATCGCTGCGACGCTCGCCGGCTGCGCCGGCAGCGGCGCGACCCAGACCGACCAGCAATCCCTCGTCGACCGCTCCACCCTGACGCTGCAGGAGATGTTCGCGCCGAACCAGAACCCGCAGGCGGTGGCGCTGGTGAAGAAGGCGAAGGCGGTGATGGTCTGCCCGCGCATCTTCAAGGCCGGCTTCATCCTTGGCGGATCCGGCGGCGGCTGCGTCCTGGTCGGCCGCTCGGCGACCGGCGCCACGGGTCCGGCCGCCTGGTCCGGTCCCGCTTTCTACGGCATCGGCAGCGGCAGCCTCGGCCTGCAGGCCGGTGTGCAGGACAGCGAGGTCGTGCTGGTGGTCGAGACCGACAAGGGCCTGCGCTCGCTGCTCGACAGCCATTTCAAGTTCGGCGCCGATGCCGGCGTCGCCGTCGCCGCCTATGGCGCCGGCATACAGGGCTCCCTCACCCCCGCCCTGACCGCCGACATCGTTGCCTTCTCCAGCAACCGCGGCCTGTTCGCGGGGGTCGCCCTCGATGGCAGCGTGCTGTCCAGCCGCAGCGAATGGAACCAGAGCTATTACGGCCAGCCGCTCTCGCCACAGCAGATCGTGCTCAACTTCCAGGGCAACAACCAGGGCGACGCGCCGCTCAAGGCGATGCTCGCGCATATCGCGGACCAATGAGGCCCGGGGGTATCGCCCCCGGAGCGCGACGATCCGGTCGCGACGTTTCCAACCCCGTGAGCCAGGGCGTCGCCCTGGCTTTCCGGGCTTTTCCTGCCTAAATCTTCCGCCATGCCTGCGTTCTGGGAAACCAAGACACTCGAGGCGATGACGCCGCGCGAGTGGGAATCGCTCTGCGACGGCTGCGGGCGCTGCTGCCTGCACAAGCTGCGCGACGAGGCCACCGACGAACTCAGCTTCACCAACGTCGCCTGCCGTCTCCTCGACCTGACGACGGCCCGGTGCCGCGATTACGCCAACCGCAAGCGCCGCGTGCCGGACTGCATCCGCCTCACACCCAAGATCGTGCGCAAGAGCGACTGGCTCCCACCCTCCTGTGCGTATCGCCTGATCGCCGAGGGCAAACCGCTGCCACCCTGGCACCCGCTGCGCAGCCAGCGCGCCGAAACCGTCGTCGCCTCGGGCGCCTCGGTCATCGGCCGCGCGGTGAGCGAGCGCGACGCGGGGCCGTTCGAGCACCATATCGCCGAATGGCCCGGCCGCCGCCCGCGCCGCCGCCCCGCCGAATTCGCCTGACACCACGCAGATGCGCCAACCACCGGAGAGACGGACATGATGAAGAATGCGATTTTTGGCGGCGTGAACGCCGCGGTGCTGACCGCGATGAACGCCGATCTCTCGATCGATCTCGACCGCATGGCCGCGCACTCGCGCTGGCTGCTGGCCAATGGCTGCAACGGCCTCGGTGTGCTCGGCACCACCGGCGAGGCCAACTCGATCGGCATCGAGGAGCGCATCGCCATCCTGGAAGGCCTGGTCGCCCGCGGCATCCCCGCGCGGGCGATGCTCCCCGGCACCGGCACCACCAGCATCACCGATACGGTCAAGCTCACCCGCCACGCCGGCTCGCTCGGCGCACCCGGATGCCTGCTGCTGCCGCCCTTCTTCTACAAGAATCCAAGCGAGGACGGGCTGTTCGCCTACTACTCCGAGGTGGCCACGCGCATCGCCGGCGCCGCCAAGATTTATTTCTACCATTTCCCTGCCCAGTCCGCGGTGCCGATCACGGTGCCGCTCATCGCGCGCCTGCGCGCCGCCCATCCAGGCGTGTTCCAGGGCATCAAGGATTCCTCAGGCGATTTCGCCAACACCAGATCCTATGTCGAGGCCTTCGCCAAGGACGGATTCGAGGTCTATTGCGGCGATGATGGGGCGCTGCACGATCTGCTGCGCGCGGGCGGCGCGGGCTGCATCACGGCCGCCGCCAATGTCGGCTGTGCGGTCAGTGCCGCGGTCTACGCCAACGCCGGCACCGCCGCGGCGGAAGCGGCACAGGTCCAGCTCGCGGCGATCCGCATGGCCGTCACCTCGGCACCGCTGATCCCGGCACTCAAGGCGCTGGTTGCGCGCCGCACCGGCGATGCCTCCTGGAACCATCTGCGTCCGCCGCACCTGCCGCTCCCGGCGGAGGCCGCGCAGAAGCTGTTCGCCACGTTCGACGCGACCGGCCTCAAGCTCGCCGCCTGACGCGCGGGCCCACGCCCGCCGATCGGGCCGCATCGGTCTGGCCGCATCGGTCTGGCCGCGCGCGGTGGGGGCGGACCACCGTCCCCCGCGCGCGACCGGCTATCGGTGCCGGATGCATCTTTTCATCTGGGTCGCCTTCGCGCTGGCCTACACGCTGATGGCGGCCGCCCCGGGCCCGGTCATCGCCATCATCGTCTCCTACGCCATCACCAGCGGCAGGCCTGCGTCGCTCGCGGTCGTCGCCGGCACGGCTCTCGGCGATGCCACCATCCTGCTCGCCGCGGCACTCGGGGTGGGCGCGCTGTTCGCGGCCTCAGCCGAGGCGTTCACCGTCCTGAAGCTGGGCGGCGCCCTCTACCTGGTCGTGCTCGGCATCCTCGCCTGGCGTGCCCCGCCGGCGGCGGAGACTGCCCGGCCGGCACGTTCGCGCCCGCGCATCTTCCTGCACGCCTACGCAACCACGGTGCTGAACCCGAAGGGCGTGCTCTTCTTCGCGGTCTTCCTGCCGCAGTTCCTCGACGCGCACGCGCCGTTCGCGCCCCAGGTCGCCATCATGGCCGCGACCGTGATCGTCTGCGGTCTGCTGGTGGACGGCTCCTATTCGCTGCTGGCCACGCGGCTCGCCCAGCGGCTGCGCTCCGCCCGTGCGCGCCGCAGGGCGAACCGGTTCGCCGGCATCACCCTGATCGCCGAGGGCACGCTCGCCGCGCTGTGGCATCGCGCCTGAAGCGCCCGCCGTCGCTCCCGCCCATCCGCCAGCGATCGAACCGCCATCAGACCCGGCCAGCAGCCCCGATCAGGCTGCCGGCGGGTCAGGCCGCCAGCACGCGCTCCTCGTCGCGCGCCTGGACCGGGATCGCCGGTTCCGCCACCCGCTCCGCGACCCGCTCGGGGTCGCGCACCATGTAGCCGCGCCCCCAGACCGTCCCGATCAGATTGTCCGCTCCGGCCTGCGCCAGCTTCTTGCGCAGCTTGCAGATGAACACGTCGATGATTTTCATCTCCGGCTCATCGATCCCGCCATAGAGGTGGTTGAGGAACGCATCCTTGGTCAGCACCATCCCCTTGCGCAGGACCATCAGCTCCAGGATCGCGTATTCCTTGCCGGTGAGGTGCACGGCCGCGCCGCCCACCGTCACCTCGCGGCTATCGAGGTTGAGCCGGACGTTGCCGGCATGCAGCACCGGCTGGCTGAAACCCTTGCTCCTTCGCACCACGGCCTGCAGCCGCGCCAGCAATTCAGCCTGGTCGAACGGCTTGGTGATATAGTCGTCGGCCCCGGCGCCGAGCCCCTTCACCTTCGCCGATGGCCGGTTGAGGCCGGAAAGGATCAGCACCGGCGTCTCCACGCGCGACGCGCGCATCCGCCGCACCACCTCGAACCCCTCGATATCCGGCAGCATCAGGTCCAGCACCACGATGTCGTAGTCGTAGTGGCGGGCGAGTTCGAGCGCCTCTTCCCCGGTGTCGGCCTGGTCGACCACCGCGCCGGAGCCGCGCAGCATCAGCGCGACGCCGCGTGCGACAACGAGATCGTCTTCAAC
>JAJXXT010000159.1 GCA_021780935.1 Pseudomonadota bacterium | reverse complement strand
GATCGCGTCCTGCCCCGCGCCGGCGGCCGAACCCTGGGCCGCGAACGGCGGCCCGGGCCGCGCGCCTGCCTCCACGCCCGCCGCCCCCTCCGGCCGCGCGAAGCCGGAAAACGCGCTCGCCTGGCGCGCCGCCAGCAGCGCGTCCCACTCCGCCCGCGTCACATACAGCGCCGCCGCCGCCAGCGGCCGATACGCCAGCTCGCCGTCGCGCGGCATCGCGAGCCGGGCCTCGTGATGGTCGGCGATCATCTCGAACCGCGAGGCCACCGCCGCGTCCCACTGGTCGTCGAGGCTCAGCGTCGCCGCCGGCAGATAGTCCGCCAGCGTTTCCATCCGCTCGAAGAACAGCGGCAGGAAATGCTCCATCCCCGGGTGCCGCCGCCGCTCGGACAGCGCCAGATAGATCGGGTCGCTGGCCGCCTCCGCCCCCGCATGCGCCCGCCACCCGGCGCGAAACCGCGAGATGCTGTCCGCATCGAGCGGCACCTCCGAGACCGGCCGCAGCACCACCCGCGCCACCGCCTCGCCGCTGCGCTGCGTCTCGGGGTCGAAACGGCGGATCGTTTCGATCTCGTCGCCGAACAGGTCGAGCCGCACCGGCTCCTCCGCCCCGGCCGGGAACAGATCGACGATGCCGCCGCGCAGCGCATAGTCACCGGGCTCCATCACCGTGCCGACGCGCGCGTAGCCCTGGGCCTCCAGCCGCCGCGCCAGCTCCTCCGGCCGCACCACCCCGCCCTTGGCCAGCACCAGCGAGGCGCCGGCGAACACGTGGCGCGGCACCACACGCTGCACCAGCGCGTTGACCGTGGTGATCACCACGCGCGCGCCGGCCGGCGCCTCGGCCAGAAGCGCCAGGCTCGCCATCCGCTCGGCCACCAGGGCCGCGTTCGGCGAAACCCGGTCATAGGGCAGGCAGTCCCAGGCGGGAAACCGCAACACCTCCAGGTCCGGCGCGAAGAACCCCAGCGCCTCGGCCAGCCGCGCCATGCGCGCATCGTCGCGCGCCACGTGCAGCACCGCCCCCCCCGTCTCGCGGGCGCGGGCCGCCACCAGGCGCGCATCCTCGCCCTCCGGCGCGCCAAACACCGTCAGCACGCTCATGCCGCTCCCCTCGGCATCGGCGCCCGCATCACGGCCCCCTCATCCGCCGCAGCAGCGCGGCATGCGGCCCCTCGGGAATCGCCACCCGCCCCATCAGCCAGTCCGCGAGGTCCGGCTCCGGCAGCTCCAGCAACGCCTCCATCGCCGCGACCGCGGCCGCGTCCATGGCGTCGAGATGCCGCGCGACATAACCGCCGATCAGCCGGTCGGTCTCCTGGGTGCCGCGATGCGTGGCACGGAACAGCAGCCGCCGGCGGCGGTGCTCCAGCGATTTGTCGTCGACCTGCACGCCCCGCAGGTAGCGTGCCGACCGCCGGATTGCCAGCCCACCCCCGCACCCCTGCCGCTCAAGTCCAGCACCCGCCGGCTTGCGCGCCACCCGCCCCTGCCGCACTTAGCCGCGTGGACCCGCCCGACCTGCAACCCCTCACCGCGCCGCTGGAAACCCTGCCCGGCATCGGCCCCGCGCTCGCCAAGCTCATCGAGCGCGCCGCCGGCGGCCCGCGCGTCGCCGACCTGCTGCTGCACCTGCCGCTCAGCTACATCGACCGGCGCGTGCGCAGCACCTGGGAGTCCGCCCGCCCCGGGGCCATCGCGACGCTGCAGGTCACCGTCGAGCGCATCGAAAAGCCGCGCACCTCGCGCCAACCCACCCGCATCCTCTGCCGCGACCCATCCGGCACCGGCGAGCTGATCTTCTTCGCCCGCTTCCCCGAGGCACGCCTGCAACCGGGTGCCCGCCTGCTGGTCTCCGGCCGCATCGACGAGCAGCGCCGCATGCCCCACCCGGACTTCATCGTCCCCGCCGACAAGCCGGAGGACCTGCCCGCCATCGAGCCGGTCTGGCCGCTCACCGCCGGCCTGCTGCCCTGGCACCTGCGCCGCGCCTTCGCCGCCGCCCTGCCACGCCTGCCGGACCTGCCGGAATGGCAGGACCCGACCTTCCACCGCCGCCGCGGCTGGCCCGCCTTCGCCGCCGCCCTGCGCGCCCTCCAGGCCCCCGCCGAGCTGCCCGCCACCGCGCTGCGCGAGCGCCTGGCCTATGACGAGCTGCTCGCCGAGCAACTGCAGATCGCCCTCGTCCGCCGCCGCGAGCGCGCCATGCCCGGCCGCGCGCTGATCGCCACCGCGGACCTCCGCGCCACCGCCCTCGCCCGCTTCGGCCACGAACTCACTCCGGGCCAGGCGCAGGTGCTGGCGGAAATCGACGCCGACCTCGCCGCCCCCACCCGCATGCTGCGCCTGCTCCAGGGCGATGTCGGCTCCGGCAAGACCCTGGTAGCCGCGCTGGCCATGCTGCGCGCCGCCGAATCCGGCGCCCAGGCGGCGATGATGGCGCCCACCGAGCTGCTCGCCCGCCAGCACCACGCCACGCTCTCGCGCTTCATGCCGGTCGAGGTCGCCCTGCTCACCGGCGCCACCCCGCAGCCGGAGCGCCGCCGCGTCCTCCAGGGCCTCGCCGATGGCAGCCTGCCGCTCGTCGTCGGCACCCATGCCCTGGTGCAGGAGGGGGTCGCCTTCCACGACCTGGCACTCGCCGTGGTGGACGAGCAGCACCGTTTCGGCGTCCGCCAGCGCGGCGAACTCTCGCGCAAAGGCAGCGCCGTCGATCTGCTGATCATGACCGCGACGCCGATCCCGCGCACCCTGCTGCTCACCCAATGGGGCGAGATGGCGGTGTCGCGCCTGCGCGGCCGCCCCGCCGGGCGCCAGCCCATCGCCACCTCGCTGCACACGCTGGCCACCCTGCCCCACGTCATCGACGCGATCGGCCGCAAGCTCGCCGATGCCGGCCGGGTCTACTGGGTCTGCCCGCTGGTCGCCGAAAGCGAGGTACTGGACCTCGCCGCCGCCGAGCAGCGCCATGCCCTCCTGCGCGAGCGCTTCGGCGCCACGGTCGGCCTCGCCCATGGCCGCCAGCCGCCGGAGGAGCGCGCCGCCACCCTGGCCGCCTTCGCCCGCGGCGACATCACCCTGCTCGTCGCCACCACCGTCATCGAGGTCGGTGTCGATGTCCCGGCGGCCTCGGTCATGGTCGTGGAACACGCCGAGCGCTTCGGCCTCGCCCAGCTGCACCAGTTGCGCGGCCGCGTCGGCCGTGGCGCGGCGCAAAGCTTCTGCCTGCTGCTGCACGCGGACGACACCACCGGCACCGCGCGCCGCCGCCTCGCACTGCTGCGCGACACCGATGACGGTTTCCGCATCGCCGAGGCCGATTTCCGCGAGCGCGGCGGCGGCGACGCCCTGGGCACGCGCCAGTCCGGCCTGCCCGGCTTGCGCATCGCCAACCCCGAGACCGACGGCGCGGCACTCGCCACCGCGGCCCGCGACGCCGCCCTGCTGCTGCACCGCGACCCCCACCTCACCACCCCGCGCGGCCAGGCCGCCCGCCTGCTGCTGCGCCTGTTCGGCCGCGACCGCGGCATGCGCGCCCTGCTGGCCGGTTAGGGCGAAAAAGACCGGCCCCGTTGACAGCGCTCGGGCCGGCAACGAGCATCATTCGGGATCGGCCGGCATCGGAAGAGGACATGGGAAACTACATCAATCGCGCCCTGCTGAAGGATGAATCTGTCGTCTACGAAACAAGACTGCACCGCATCGTCTACCTCCTGCCAGTTCTGGTGATCGTCCTCGGCGCGCTTCTCTGGAGGTCCATGACCGTTCCCGGCGTGATGATCACGGCGCTTGGCATTGTCATCTTTGTTGATCGTTTCGTACAACGAATGACCAGCGAATACGCGGTCACCAGCAAGCGTGTCGTGGCCAAAAAGGGCTTCCTGGCGCGCCGAACGATCGAGCTGGTGCTGAGCAAGGTCGAATCCGTCGATGTCCGGCAGGGGGTTCTCGGAAGAATGCTCGGCTATGGTCGCATCGTCGTCGTCGGAACCGGCGGTACCCGGGAGCGTTTCTCGATGATCGCGAATCCCATCGACTTCCGGCGCGCCGTGCAGAACGGGCAATCCTCGTCATAACCGGCCCGCGTCCTCAACGGCCCGGGGCCGGCCGGCTGGCGCGCCGCCCGTGGCGCGACGCAAGCCAAACCTCCCCGCCGCATTAAACCTCCGCAAACCCGGCCCGGACGGGGCTTGCAAACCGCCCCGTCGCTGATACCACCCACGCCGCATCCGCCGCCGGACTCGGCGTGCCGCATCGGAGGGGTCGTGACACTGCTGGTTGAAATCGAGGGCCTCACCAAGCGCTTCGGCAGCTTCACGGCGGTGGACAACCTCTCCTTCAGCGTCGCCCGCGGCGAGGTGCTCGGCTTTCTCGGCCCCAACGGCGCCGGCAAATCCACCACCATGCGCATGCTCGCCGGCTTCATGGAGCCCACCTCCGGCACCGCCCGCATCATGGGCCACGACGTCCGCCGCCAGGGCATCGCCGCGCGCCGCGAACTCGGCTTCCTGCCCGAGGGTGCGCCCACCTACCCGGAAATGAGCGTCGCCGGCTTCCTCTCCTTCGCCGCCGCGGTGCGCGGGTATAACGGCCGCGAACGCGCCATGAAGGTCGCGGCCAGCATGGACACGACCGGCCTGCAGGGGGTGCGCCTGCAACCCGTCGAGACCCTCTCGAAAGGCTTCAAGCGCCGCGTCGGCCTGGCGCAGGCGCTGCTGCACGACCCGCCGGTGCTGGTGCTCGACGAACCCACCGACGGGCTCGACCCCAACCAGAAGCACGAGGTCCGCACCCTGATCGACCGCATGGCCGCCCAGAAGGCGATCATCGTCTCCACCCATATCCTTGAGGAGGTGGACGCGGTCTGCACCCGCGCCATCATCATCGCGCGCGGGCGCATCGTCGCCGACGCCACGCCGAAGGAGCTGGAACAACGCCACCCCAGCGGCAAGCTCGACGACGTGTTCCGCGCCCTCACCAACCCGCAACCGACACCGCGGCAGGCCGCCTGAGCATGCGCGGCATCCTCATCGTCGCCCGGCGCGAGCTCGGCGCCTACATCGCCACCCCGGTCGCCGCGGTGTTCATCGTCATCTTCCTGGTCATCCAGGCGCTGCTCACCTTCAACCTCGGCGGCTTCTTCGGCCGCGACCAGGCCGACCTCGCGGCCTTCTTCAACTTCATCCCCTGGGTGTTCCTGCTCCTCGTCCCCGCCATCACCATGCGCCTCTGGGCGGAGGAGCGCCGCCTCGGCACCATCGAAATGCTGCTCACTCTGCCGCTCACCCAGGCGCAGGCGGTCATCGGCAAGTTCCTCGCCGCCTGGCTGTTCTGCATCGCCGCCCTTGCGGCCACCTTCCCTTTCGTCATCACGGTGAACTATCTCGGCTCGCCGGATAACGGCGCCATCCTCGCGGGCTATGTCGGCGCCGCCCTGCTCGCCGGCGGCTTCCTCGCCATCGGCGCCGCGATGTCGGCGCTCACCCGCAACCAGGTCATCGCCTTCGTGCTCGGGGTCGCCGTCTGCTTCCTCTTCGCCGTCACCTCCTACCCCGTCGTCACCGCCTTCCTCTCGTCCAACGCGCCGGCGCTCGCGGTGCTGGCCCGGCGCATCTCCCTCGTCGCCCGCTTCCAGGGCTTCGTGCGCGGCGTCATCTCGCTGCGGGCGCTGATCTACTTCGCCTCCTTCATCGCGTTCTGGCTCTACCTCAACACCATCCTCGTCAAAGCCCGGCAGACGGACTGACCCCATGCGCCGTTTCATCTTCGCAACGCTGGGGGTCCTCGGCGTCCTCGGCATCCTCGCCGGCATCAACCTCGCCGCCGATACCCGCCTCGCCGGCCGCCAGCTCGACCTCACCCAGGGCCAGATCTACACCCTCTCGCCCGGCACCCGCGCCATCCTCGCCGGGCTCAAGCACCGCATCACGCTGCGGCTCTACTTCTCCAGCGAACTCGGCACCCAGGTGCCCTCCTACGGCGCCTACGCCGACCGCGTGCGCGCCATGCTCGCGCAGTATGTCGAGGCCGCGCACGGCATGCTGCGCGTCGAGAGCTTCGACCCGCAGCCCTTCAGCCCCACCGAGGACCAGGCCCTCGGCTACGGGCTGCAGGGCGTGCCGGTCGATCAGGCCGGCACCAAGGTCTATTTCGGCATCGTCGGCACCGACCTGCTCGACAACCAGGCCACCATCCCGTTCCTGCAACCAAGCCGCGAGCGCTTCCTCGAATACGACCTCACCAAACTCATCTACCAGCTCTCCAACCCCGTCCGCCCCAAGGTCGGGCTGATGTCCTCGCTGCCGGTCGACGGCAACACGCGCCTGATGATGATGACCAACAACCCCGCCCTCGGCCAGCCCTGGGCCGCGGTCTCGGTGCTGCGCCAGAGCTTCAACGTCGTCGATCTCGCCACCACCACCCAGGTCATCCCGCCCGACATCAAGGTGCTGGTGCTCGTCCATCCGCAGCACCTGCCGCCGACCACGCTCTACGCGATCGACCAGTTCGTCATGCGCGGCGGCCGCCTGATGCTGCTCGTCGATCCCGCAAGCCAGACCCAGGCGCTGTCGCCCTCGCCCAACGGCCAGCCGCCCACCGACACCGCCAGCAACCTCGCACCACTGCTGCATGACTGGGGCATCGCCTACAACCCGCACCAGGTGGTGGGCGATCTCGACAATGCCTGGATGGTCCAGGCGCCCAACAGCAACCGCGTCAGCGCGGTCGATTACGTGGCCTGGTTCAACATCACCAAGGGCATCAACCACGCCGACCCCGCAACCGCCGATCTGCGCCAGGTCTCGGTCGCCGCCCCCGGCACGATCAGCAAGATCCCCGGCGCGCCCATCACCTTCACGCCGCTGCTGACCAGCGGCAAACAATCCGAGCTGCTGCCCGCAAGCTCGGTCGGCGCCAATGTCGATCCGGTCAGCCTGCTCGCGCATTTCAAGCCGGTCGGCCACGGCTTCGTCATCGCCGCGCGCGTCTCGGGCATGCTGCATTCCGCCTTCAAGGGCCCGCCGCCGGAGCCCAAGGGTCAGAAGCGCCCGGTGCGCTTCCCCGCCTACATCGCCCAGACCGCCCAACCCGCGAACCTCGTCATCATCGCCGACACCGACATCATGGCGAACCGGTTCTGGGTGCAGACCAGTAATTTCTTCGGCCAGACCCGCATGACGCCGTTCAGCGACAACGGCGCCTTCATCGCCAACCTCGCCGGCACGCTCACCGGCAGCGACGCGCTGCTCGGCCTGCGCGCCCGCGGCGTCACCTCGCGCCCCTTCACCCGGATCGACGCGATGCAGCGCGAGGCGCAGGCCCGCTTCCGCCGCACCGAGCAGGCGCTGCAGGCGCACCTCGCCGCCGCCCAGAAGCAGCTCACGGCACTGCGCACCGGGCGCGGCCAGCACGGCGCCGGCGCCGTCATCACGCAACAGCAACGGGCGGCGATCGGCGGGCTCGAGCGCGACATGATCGCGACGCGCGCCCGCCTGCGCCAGGTGCAATACGATCTTCGCCGCAACATCCAGTCGCTCGAAGACCGCATCCGCCTGATCGACGTCGCCGCCGTCCCCATCCTGCTCATCCTGCTGGCGGCCGGCCTCGGCATCGCCCGCAGCCGCCGCCGCGCCCGGGCACGGTCCTGACCGCCATGCCCCACCCCCTCATGTCCCGTCACGCGTCCAAAACGATCCCCCTGGCAACGATCCGGCTCTAGACATGCAAGCCACCGACCGCCGCAACCTAGCCCTGTTCGCCGCCGGCCTCATCGTCGCCGCCATCGGCTGGCGCGTCGGCCCTGGCTCGCTGCCCACCCCCGCCAGCGAGGTCGGCCGCGGCCAGCTCGTCTTCCCCGGCCTCGCCGCCAAACTCCCCAGCGTCGCGCGCATCACCATCGAAAGCGCCGGCAAGACCATCGTGCTGCGCCCGCGCCCCAGCGCCGGCGGCACGGCGAGCCCCAAATCCGGCGCCGAATGGGGCCTCGAAAGCCGCGGCCTCTACCCCGTGCGCACCGACAAGCTGCGCGCCATGCTCACCGGCCTCACCCTCATCCGCCAGGTCTCGCCGCGCACCGCCGACCCCGCGCTCTACAGCAAGATCGGCGTCGAGAACGCCGGCGCCGAGGGCGGCTCCTCCACCCAGGTCTCGCTGTTCACCGCCGCGGGCAAGCTGGTCGCGGCGCTGATCGTCGGCCACACCAAGGTGATGGCCGCGGGCGGCCTGCCGGAGGAACTCTACATCCGCCGCCCCGGCCACAAGCGAAGCTGGCTGGCCCAGGGCGCGCTCAGCGTCGATGCCAACCCGCAGCTCTGGCTCGCCCGCGGCATCCTCGACATCCCGCGCAGCCGCATCGCCGGCGTCACCGTGCACCGTGGCGGCGAGACGCTGCGTTTCGCCGCGGCCAAGGGCAAGCTCCACCTCGTCAGCCCCAAGCCGCACGCCCCGCTCGACCACTACAAGCTCGACGACATGATGGGCGCGCTGCAGGCCCTGACGCTGGAAGACGTCGCCCCCGCCGCCGCCCAGCCGCCGGCGGGCCCCGGCAAGCTGGTCGGCACCTCGGTGTTCCGCACCACGGACGGGCTCGCCATCGCCGTCCGCGTGTTCCGCGACACCACCAAGGGCAACGGCGCCAATCTCTGGGCGCAGTTCCACGCCACCGGCAAGGGCGCCGCCCCGATCGAGGCCAGGCTGCACGGCTGGTCCTATCGCCTCGGCGCCTGGATGGAGCGCCAGCTCACCCCCGACCTCAAGGAGCTGGAGCCGACTTCCCCCACCACGCCGAATCCGGCGCTCACCCCCATTCCCCCCGCGACGGCCCCGGCCACCACCAAGCCCACCGCCAAGCCCGGTAAGTGAGCGGGGGCAAGTGAGTCGGGAATACCCGCCCCGCCCGATCGTCGGCATCGGCGTGGTGGTGCTGCGCCCCGGCTATGTCCTCGCCGTCCGCCGCGGCCGCCCCCCCGGTCTCGGTAGCTGGAGCCTGCCTGGCGGCGCGCAGAAGCTCGGCGAGACGGCGGAACAGGCGGCACGGCGCGAACTGCGCGAGGAAACCGGGCTCGAGGTCGGTCCCCTGCTGCTCGCCGGCCAGGTCGACAGCATCACCCGCGACCCCGACGGGCGCGTCCGCTACCATTACACGATCATCGATTTCGCGGCGGCCTGGACCGGCGGCATGGCGCTGCCCGGCGGTGACGTGACCGCCGCCAGATGGATCAATAATGCGACAATCAATGAATTATTAACATGGACCGAGGCTCAACGCATCGTTTCAATTGCACGGTCACTCATCAAATGTTAGACATTCTTTATGAACCGCTACATTCTCGGCGCCATCCTCCTGGCCTCCGCCCTCTACGTGTTCCCCGCCTGGCATGAGCACACCCAGTCCGCCTGCGCCGCGCTGAACAAGCGCATCGGCGACAACGCCAACGCCCAGGTCCTGCACCCCAGCCCCTATATCAACGAGCCGAACGGGCTCGACGCCCTGATGCGTAATGCCAGCGGCGACATCGCGGCCGCCTCGCTCGCCGCCTGGCTGCCCAGCCTGCCATCATCGGTCAGCTGCGCCATCGCCTACTGGCAGGTCATGCTGACGCCCGACCTCGGAACCCGCATCGCCTGGCGTTGACCCCGGCGCACCTTCCCGGAAACCCTCATTTCTGCGCCAATCACCGCTATTTGGCACAAACTGCATCACATCACTTCATCGGACATCACATAGCTTCATTGGCGATCGCCGTGCCGCCCCTGCTATGCCAACGCCATGAAAGCGATTTTCATCCTTCTCGTCGTCGCAGCGGCCGGGCTCTACGCCTACCCAACCTGGCACGAGCAGACCGCGACCGCCTGCCAGGCGCTCGACAAGCGCACCGCCGAGATCGCCAATGCCGGCATGCGCTCGGGCTCGCCCTACGGCACCAGCCAGGACTCGTCGAGCTCGATCATGTATGACGCCTCGGGCGGTGTCGCCGCCGCCTCGGTCGGCACCTCGGTGCCGGAGATGCCGCGCTCGGTCGGCTGCATCGTCAGCTACTGGCGCCTGACCTTCAGCCCCAATCTCGGCCAGATGATCGCGCACGGCTGACCACCCGCCTTCGCCCAGCCCGACTCACTGCCTTCCGCCTGGCCTCACATCTTCCAGCGAGGCGATTTCGGCGCCCCCGGCCCGTTCAGCGTAATCGCCAGCCCGCCGAACACCACGCCGAGCGCCGTCGGCAGCAGCCACACCGGCCGCCGCAACATCGGCAGAACGAGCCATGTCCAAACCCAGTCGCCAAAGCTGCCGCGCACGATCCCCGGCAGCACCACCAGCGTCCGGTCGCTGAGCATCGCCACCATCGCGCCGAGGCTGGTCATCGGCGGCAGCATCGTCGCCAGTGCAAACGCACCCACCAGCGCCGCCGCCGCCAGCACCCACAGCACCCGCACCACGATCTGCTTGCGCGTGCCCCAGCGGCCCGGCCCCCGTCCTCCAGGACCACGAGCCCCTGGAGAACGTCCCCCGGGCCCAATTCCCCCAGGCCAACGCCCCCCGCCACCCCGTCCGCCGCTGCCTCGCCGTCCGTCCACCCGCTCCCCTTCCGTCGCCCCTACCGATACAGCACCGTGGGCTTCACGCCTGCCTTTATCATGGCGGCATACAACGGCGCCACATACTCGCCATAGCCGTTGTAGATCTGCGTCGCCACCATCTCGTTGGTGCCGATCAGGCGCTCGCGCGCCTGGCTCCAGCGTGGGTGCGGCACCGCCGGGTTCACGTTCGCCCAGAACCCGTATTCGTTCGACTGCAACTCCTGCCAGAACGTCTTCGGCTGCCGGTCCGTGAAGGTCACCCGCACGATGGATTTCGCCGATTTGAACCCGTATTTCCACGGCACCGCGAGCCGGATCGCCGCCCCGTCCTGCGGCGGCACCACATGGCCGTACATCCCCACCACCATGAACGCGAGGTCGTTCATCGCCTCCGCCATGGTCAGCCCCTCCGTGTACGGCCAGGGATAGAACGCCTCGCCCAGCCCCGGCATCACCTTGCGGTCCACCAGCGAGGTGAACATCACGTATTTCGCCCCCGCCATGGGCTTCGCCAGCGCCACCAGCTTCGACAGCGGAAACCCGGTCCACGGCACCGTCATCGCCCAGGCCTCGACGCAGCGATGCCGGTACAGCCGCTCCTCCAGCCCCGCCTTGTGGATCAGATCCTCCAGCCCGATGGTGAATTTCTTCTCCACCAGCCCGTCCACAGCGATATTCCACGGCGAGACCGGCAGCTTCTGCGCCGCCTGCCACAGATCCTTGCTGGTGCTGAACTCATAGAAATTATTATACGTCGTCGCCGCCATCTCCGGCGTCAGCGCCCGCCCCGGCGCATAGGTCTTGTCGAGCGGCGCCGGCATCGGCGCCAGCTTCTTCATCGCCACTTTCGGCGAGGAAAAAAACCAGCTCGCCTCGGCCGGTCCCGCCGCCAGCACCGAGGCCGCGGCCACCGCGCCGCCCATCGCCGCCCGCCTGCCGAAAAACACCGACTCGGGCGTCGCCCGCGCCTCCGCAATCTCCCAGCCCCGCCTGCGCCTGATCAACATCCGAGCAACCCTCCGCCTGTGGTGAAACCTGCCTCAACCGGTCTACGCGGCCGGCGACGGCACGGATGCCAGTACGGCCCCACCATGTTGCGCCGCGTCCCACGCCCGCCGCAACCATCCCGTGCACCACGCCGCATGGACATCTCTTCTACGCTCTGGAACATTGCTGGGTGCGAGCCGTTACGTGACGTCCACGCGATCGGGCCTCCATAAGGCTGGGCTTCCCGAAGACTTGGCCTCCCTGAGACTTGGCTTCCCTGAGAGTAGGCTTCCCTGAGACTTGGCGTCCCTCAGACTGGGCTTCCATAAAAGGATAACGTTCCATGCATCTGGCTCGCTTCCCGCGCGTGAAACTCTGCCACGCGCCCACCGCCCTCGAACCCATGCCCAACCTCACCAGCCATCTCGATGCCGGGCCGCACGGCTCGCCGCGGCTGTGGATCAAGCGCGACGACTGCACCGGCGTCGCCACCGGCGGCAACAAGAACCGCAAGCTGGAATTCCTCATGGGCGAGGCCCGCGCGATGGGCGCGGACCACATCGTCACCCAGGGCGCCGTGCAGTCCAACCATGTCCGCCAGACCGCCGCCGTCGCCGCCAAGCTCGGCCTCGGCTGCACCGCCGTCCTCGAACACCGCGTCCAGACAAACGACCCCGACTATCTCGAGGGCGGCAACGTCCTGCTCGACCACCTCATGGGCATCGAGATCGAATACCGTCCCAGCGGTGCCGACATGCAGAAGGCGATCGAGGAGGTCGGCGAGCGCCTCAAATCCCAGGGCAGGAAACCCTACCTCATCCCCGGCGGCGGCTCGAACCCCACCGGCGCGCTCGGCTACGTGAACGTCGCCCTCGAACTCCTCGCCCAGGCCAACGAGATGGATCTGCGCATCGACCGCCTGGTGCACGCAACCGGCTCCGCCGGCACCCAGGCGGGCCTCGTCGCCGGCATGGCGGCGATGAACGCCGGCGTGCGCATCCTCGGCATCGGCGTGCGCAACCCCCGCCCGCTGCAGGAGGCCAATGTCCGCAAGCTCGCCGAGGCCACGCTGGCCAAGCTCGGCGTCGCCGCACCCCTGGCCGCCGACGCCGTCGAGTGCAATTGCGACTATGTCGGCGCCGGCTACGGCATCCCCACCGAGGGCATGGTCGAGGCGGTCCGCATGCTCGCCAGACACGAGGGCATTTTCCTCGACCCGGTCTATTCCGGCAAAGGCATGGCCGGCCTGATCGACCTCATCCGCAAGGGCGCCTTCAAGCGCGACGAGAACGTCGTGTTCCTGCACACCGGCGGCCAGGTCGGGCTGTTCGGCTACCGTCAGGCGCTCTCCGCTGCCGCCTGACGCGGAACCGCCGCCGGACGACATGGCGGGAGATGTCTTCGCCGACCTCTCCCGCCATCTCGACCGCGCCTTCTACCGCCATCGCTACCCCGACATCGCGGCGGCCGGCATCGACCCGGTGGCTCACTGGCACGCACATGGCTGGGCCGAGCGCCGCCGCCCCAATACCTGGTTCGACACCGCCCACTACCTCGACACCTACGCCGACATCGCGGCGGCCGGCATCGACCCGCTGCTGCACTACCTCCGCCACGGCCGCGGCGAGGGCCGCGAGCCGCGCCCGCGCCACGCCGAACGCCTCGCCGCCCTCGCCGCCGCCCGCCCCGCCGCCCAGCGCGCGGTGGGCTACGACGCCCCGCCGGACGCGCCCGTTCTGGAGGCGCGCCTGCTGGCGGCACGACTGCTCGCCGCCATGGCTGGCGGTACCGTCACCGGAAGCAGCGGGCGCATCGGCCTCGTCGTCGCCGTCAGCCACGACCGCTACATCGACATCGCCGGCGGCATCCAGCTCGTCCTCGCCGACGAACAGGCCGCCTGCGCGGCCGCCGGCACCACGCATCTGCACCTCGCCCCCGCCATCGCCCGCCTCTGCCTCGCCGACGACATCGCCGCACCGGGCCTGCTCCAGGTCACGCTCGACGGCGCGTTCCAGGGCCTGATCGCCGCCGACGCCGCCATCGCCGCCATCGCCGAGGCCGCGAGCGCCCTGCCCGACCGCCCGCGCCGCCTGGTCATCCACTCCCTGCTCGGCCACCGCACCGCCACGTTGCGCGCGCTCGCCGCCGCCTGCGACGGCGAGGCGGTGTTCTGGCTGCACGACCACACCTCGCTCTGCGAGGGCTTCACCCTGCTGCGCAACGACCTCGATGCCTGCGGCGCGCCGCCCGAGGACAGCATGGCCTGCCGCATCTGCGTGCACGGCGCATCCCGCGTGATCCATCGCGCCCGCATCCGCGCCCTGTTCGACGCCGTGCCGATGCACGTCCTCGCCCCCTCGCGCTTGACGCTCGATCTCTGGCTCGCCCACGCCCGCCTGCCCTTCGCCACCGCCGGTGTCAGCGAACCCGCGACCCTGCTGCCCGCAACCGCGCCACCGCCCCCCGCATCGCCAGCCGATCCCGCGGCACCGCTGCGCATCGCTTTCCTCGGCTATCCGCTGGCGCACAAGGGCTGGCCGCTGTTCCTCGACCTCGTCGCCGCCCAATCCCTCGCCGAGGCTCCCGCCTGCGCGCTCTATCATTTCGCCACCGTTTCGGGCCTGCTGCCGATGGACCGCGTCACCTCGGTGCCGCTGCGCGTCGGGCCGAACGCGCGCGACGCCGCCGTCACCGCCCTCGCCGCGCACCGCATCGAGGCGGTGCTGATCCCCGCGACCTGGCCCGAAACCTTCAGCTTCGTCGCCCACGAAGCGGTCGCCGCCGGCGCCCACATCCTCACCCTCGCCGCCGCCGGCAACGTCCCCGCCCTGCTGCGCCGCCACGGCCAGGGCCGCGTCTTCGCAACCGGCGAGGAACTGCTCGCCCATCTCCTCTCCGGCCGCGCCCGCGACGAGATCCGTGCCGCCCCGCCGCCACCCCGCTTCACCCTGCAACCGACCCGTGGCAGCCTGCCCCAACTCGAAGCCCTGCTCGAAAGCGGCGCGGAAACCGTTCTGAAAACGACACAAATACCTCGCGCGCCATGACCCGTACGGTCTGCTTCACCAGCTTCACCTGGGGCTACCTCGCCCGCGCCCGCATCCTCTCGCGCACCCTGCGCGCCGCCCACCCGGACTGGCTGCAAGCCGCCCTCATCGTCGATGCCCCCACCACGGACACCGACACGGCCCTCGCCACCTTCGACCGCGTCGTCTTCGCACCCTCCCTCGGCGTCCCGGACTTCGCCTCCTTCATCTTCCGCCACACGCTGGTCGAGGCCTGCACCGCCCTCAAGCCGCGCATGCTCGCCCACCTGCTCGACGGCGGCGCCGACGCCGTGATCTATCTCGACCCCGACATCGCCGTCTTCCATCCCCTCGCCAGCGTCGAGGCCGCGCTCGAGGCCGCCTCCATCGTCCTCACCCCGCACCAGCACCAGCCCAACCACGACGCCCAGGCGTTCCACGACGCCGAGCGCACCGCCCAGCTCTACGGCGTCTACAATCTCGGCTTCGCCGCCGTCCGCCACGATGCCACCGGCCGCGCCTTCGCCGCCTGGTGGCAGGAGCGCTGCGAGACGGACTGCCGCGACGCACCCGCCGAGGGGCTCTTCACCGACCAGCGTTACGGCGATCTCGTTCCGGCCCTGTTTCCCCGCGTCGCCATCCTGCGCGACCCCGGCTGCAACGTCGCAAGCTGGAACCTCAGCCGCCGGGTCCCCGTCGTCACGCCCGAGGGCTGCATCACCGTCGATTCCCACCGCCTCGCCTTCTACCATTTCTCCAAGATCGGCGATGTCGGCGACATCATGACGCGCCGCTATGCCCAGAACGAGGTGCCGCTCGAAATCACCGCCTGGTGGCAGCGCCAGGTCGCCGCCGCCACCATCCCCGGCCTCGCGGACCGGCCCTGGGCGTGGGGGTGTTTCGCCGACGGCGCGCCGATCCCGCTGGCCCTGCGCCGCGCCTGGCGGCAAGACGCATCGCTGCGAATCCGTTTCGACAATCCGTTCGCCTCCGGCCCGGATTCGTTGCAGGATTGGGCCCGACGCGAACGCCCACACCTCATGGTCCACCCGGACCTGCCGACCCTCGGAGAACCCTGACGATGTCCCGCTATCTGGTGGTCGGCGGCGCCGGCTATGTCGGCAGCCACCTCACCGCCGAACTCCTCTCCCGCGGCGCCGACGTCACCGTGCTCGACGACCTCTCGACCGGCCATGCAGCCGCGGTGCTGGCGCCCGCACGCCTGGTGCGCGCCAGCCTCGCCGACCCGCAGGCGGTGGATGCCACGCTCGGCCCCGGAAGGTTCGACGCCGTCTTCCACTTCGCGGCACTCTCCCTGGTCGGCGATTCCATGCGCGAGCCGCTGCGCTACCTGCGCCGCAACATCGGCGAGGGCCTCACCCTCATCGATGCCTGCATCCGCCATGCCGTGCCAGGCTTCGTCCTCTCCTCCACCGCCGCCCTGTTCGGCAGCGCCTCCGACGCACCGATCGCCGAGACCACGCCGATCGACCCCGGCTCGCCCTACGGGGAAAGCAAATGGGCGCTGGAACGGGCGCTGGCCTGGGCCTCGCGCATCCACGGCCTGCGCTACGCCGCGCTGCGCTACTTCAACGCCGCCGGCGCCGACCCCGCCGGCCGCCTCGGCGAGGACCACACGCCCGAGACCCACCTCATCCCGCTCACCATCGACGCAGCCCTCGGCCGCCGACCGCCGCTCACCGTCTTCGGCACCGACTACCCCACGGCGGACGGCACCGCGATCCGCGACTACGTCCACGTCGCCGACCTGGCCACCGCCCACCTCGCCGCCCTCGCGCGCCTCGAATCCGGCCAGGACGCCGTCTTCAACCTCGGCACCGGCAGCGGCCATTCGGTGCGCGAGGTCATCGCCGCGGTCGAGCGCGTCTCCGGCCGGAAGGTGCCGCACGCTTTCGGCCCGCGCCGCGCCGGCGACCCCGCGATCCTGGTCGCCTCGTCGGCCGCCATCACCGCCGCCACCGGCTGGCGGCCGCACTGGCGCGACCTTGACGCCATCGTCGCCTCCGCCCTCGCCTGGCGCGAAGCCCATCCGCGCGGCTATGACGACGCCGCATCTCCCCCGCCCCCGCTGCCATGACGGCCGACGAACTCGCGGCGATCCTCACCGCCGCCGACGGCGACGGCCGCCCGCCGCGGCACCGGCCAATCTGGGCTCGTTTCGATGCCGATTTCTACCGCGCCACCAACCCCGCGCTCGGCATCGCCGCTGGAGAGGACCCGACGCAGGCGATGCTGCGCCACTACCTCCAGATCGGCCGCTTCCAGGGCCTCTCGCCCAACCCCTGGTTCGACGAGGCCTGGTATCTCGCCCGCCACAAGGACGTCGCTTCCCTGGTCGCCGCCGGCACCTTGCTCCCCGGTGGCGCCATCGAAAGCGGCTTCGAGCACTATCTCCTGCTCGGCCATGCCGGCCTGAAGGCGCACTGGCTGTTCGACGAGGCAATCTACGCCGAGCAGGTCAGCGACGCCGCCGTCGTCGCCTCGTGTGCCGCCAACCCCTACGACCATTACCTGCGCAGCGGCGCGCGCCGCGGCCTCGCCGCCCATAAGTTCTTCGACGCGAGTTTTTACATCGCCGCCAACGCCGTGCCCGAGGCCGATCTGCCGCCGACCGGCGCCTTCGGCCACTACCTCACCAGGCTCTGGCGCGACCACCGCGAGGGCTGGACCAGCTTCCGTTTCGATCTCGTCACGGCCAGGCGCGACGCCACCACCCAGGCCGCGATCGCCGGCGGCCACGCCATGGGCGCGCTGCACCACGCGCTGCTCACCGGCAACCTCCCCCACCTGCCGGACGATCTCCTCACAGGCCTGCACGCCGCCTGGGCCCCGCCCGGCGCCGACCCGCAACCGTCATCGCCGACGCATGCATCGGAAATGCGCACCGGCCACACCATCACCGAGGAGACCGGCCTCGACATCCTCGGCGCGCACGAGGAAGCCGGCGGCTGGTTCGTCGCCGGCTGGCTCGGCCACGCATCACCCGAGCCAGCCCCCGCCACCGCAGCCCCGCTCATCCGCCCTGGCACGCCAATCCTTATCGCCTCCCACCACGCGGACGGCGTGATCGCGGCACCGGCCTCCCTCGCCCCGTTCGCGCGCGACGATCTGGGCAGCATGGGCCAGGGCTTCGTCGCGTTCATCCCGAGCGCCGAGGCGCTGGCCGCCGGCACCATCCACCGCATCGACGTCATCACGCCGCACCGCGCATGGCGCCTCACCGTGCCGCCCAATCTGCAACCCACCCCGGCCGCGCGCCTCGCCGGCGCCCTCGCCCCGCTCGCCGCCCGCCTCGCCGAGACCACCGAGGCCGCAACGATCCGCCGCCGCCTCGCCCATCCGGTGGCGGATGGCGGCAGCACGCTGTCCTCGCTTCCCGGCCCGATCCTGCTCGAAATCGACGACGCCATGAGACTCCCCGGCGGCGACCTCATCCTCACCGGCTGGCACCTCGCCGCCCCCGGCGCGGTGCGCGAGATCCGCCTGCGCCACGGCTGGCGCACCCGCCCCATCCGGCTCGACCAGGGCCAGGTGATGGAGCGGCCGGACGTGCGCGACACGGTCGGCGAGGAGACCGGCCTCACCCATCTGCGCTGCGGCTTCATGCTCCGCATCCCCGCCGTCTTCGACGCCGCCGACGCGGCCGACCCACCCCCCCGGCTCTGTCTTGAAATCGAAACAACCTCCGGCGCCATCGGCCAGCGCGCAATCCCGCTCGCCGCCCGCTCCGGCCTGGCCGCGATCCGCTTCCTCCTCGACCGTATCGAGCCGCCGCTCGGCGACGCGGCCCCGCCGTTCGACCGCGTCGTCGGCCCCGCCATCGCCGCCCTCCAGGCACAGCGCATCGCCGAGCCGATGCCGGTCCACCGTCTGGATTTCGGCTCGCCCCCCGCTTCACCCGACATCACCATCATCGTCACCCTCTACGGCCGCGTCGATTTCCTCGACTTCCAGCTCGGCATCGAGGCCGCCCACCATCTCGCCGCCCGACATCAGCCCGTCCCCGCCATCGAGCGCCTCTACGTCCTCGACGATCCACCCCGCGCGCGTGAGACCCAGACGCTGGCGATGCAGGCGCATCTGCGCTTCGCCCTGCCGTTCTCGTTGCTGATGCCGGACGAAAACCGCGGCTTCGCCGGCGCCAACAACATCGGCCTGCGCCACGCGCGCGGCCGCCATGTCTGCTTCGTCAACTCCGACGTCTTTCCCAGCCTGCCGGAACACGACACCCCGGATCGTGGCACGCCACACTGGGCCGCCCGCCTCGCCGCCCGGCTCGACGCCGATCCCACGCTCGGCGCCGTCGGCCCGAGGTTGCTCTACGAGGACGGCAGCATCCAGCATGACGGCATGACGTTCCGCCGCATTCCGCGCCTCGGCGCCTGGCACTTCCCCGACCACCCCGGCAAGGGCATGCGCCCGAACGGCGCGCGCGGCCTGCATCGCGTCCCCGCCGCCACCGCCGCCTGCCTCATGCTGCGCAGCACCCAGGCGCTCGCCATCGCCGGCTTCGACGAGGCCTACCCGATCGGCGATTTCGAGGATGCCGATCTCTGCATGAAGCTGCGCGCCATGGGCCTCGACATCGCGGTCGATCGCGACGTCACGCTCTACCACCTCGAACGTCAGTCCCAGGCCAGCTCCGCCCAGCACTGGCGCATGCAGCTCACCCTCTATAACGCCTGGCAGCACGAGCACCGCTGGCACCGTCTGCTCGACCGCCCCACGCGCATCCCGGCCGACCCCGCATGACCAGCCCCACCACCGCACGGCCCGGCGTCCTGATCGCCGCGCATTCGCACCCGGAACTCACCCGGGGCGGCGCTGAAATCGCCGCCTGGCAGCTGCACAGCGCTATCGCGCAGGGCGGGCGCTGGCAATCCACCTTCCTCGGCTGCGGCGGCGTCCCCCGCCCGGGCCCCTCGATCGGCCAGCCAATGGGCACGGGGCAGGCGGGTGCCGACCAATATCTCTACGCGCCCGGCGCCTTCGACTGGTTCACGTTCACTAACCGAAACGAGAATTTCGCCGAGGATTTCGCGGCCCTGCTCACCAGGCGGCACCCGCGCGTCATCCATTTCCACCACTACGCGCAATTCGGCGTCGAGGCTTTCGCCATCGCCCGCCGCACCCGGCCCGATATCCGCCTCGTCCTCACCCTCCACGAGTTCCAGGCGATCTGCAATCATTTCGGCCAGATGATCACCCGCCCGCAGCGCGGGCTGTGCACCGCCGCCAGCCTCACCGCCTGCCATCGCTGCTTCCCCGAGCGCAGCACGGTCGACCTGTTCCTGCGCGAGCATTGGCTGAAATCCTTCTTCGCCCTGATCGACGCCTTCGTCGCCCCGAGCCGCTTCCTCGCCGAGCGCTACATCGCGTGGGGCCTGCCCGCCGCGCGCATGCACGTCATCGGCAACGCCGTCGCCCCGCCCGCGGAACTGGCCGCGCCCCGGCGCCGCTCACCGCATTTCCAGGTCGGCTTCTTCGGCCAGATGTCGCCGCTCAAGGGCATCGGCGTGCTGCTCGACGCCGCCGAGGACATCGCGACCGAAGCCGCGCCGGGCTCGGGCATCGTCATCAACATCCACGGCGACGACAGCAACCAGCCGCCGGCCTTCCGCGAGGAACTCGCCGCCCGCCTCGCCCGCTCGCCGGCCAATGTCCGCCTGCACGGCCCCTACGACAACGCCCGCGTCGACGCGCTGATGCGCGGCATGGATGTCATCGTCATGCCCTCGGTGTGGTGGGAGAACGCGCCGGTCGTGATCGAGGAGGCGCTGCGCAACCGCATCCCCGTGCTCTGCTCGGATATCGGCGGCATGGCGGAGGCGGTGCGCGACGGCCTCGACGGTTTTCATTTCTCGACCGGCAGTGGCCCGGAACTCGCAGCCCTGATCCGCGAACTCGCCGCCGAGCCACAGCGCCTCGCGTCCCTCGCGCAGACCATGCGCACCCCCGCCACCGCTTCCGACATCGCCGCCAGCCATGTCGCCCTCTACGAAACCCTGCTCGGCGAAACCCCGCCTGGAGAAACCTCGGGGGACGATGCGTCGCCGCCCACCCTCAGCCGAGCACGGCGCGCGCAATGATCAGCTTCTGCACCTCGGACGCCCCCTCGTAGATGCGCAGCGCCCGCACCTCGCGATAGAGCATCTCCGGCACACTCCCCGCCTCGACCCCGAGCCCGCCCCAGAGCTGCACCGCCGCATCGGCAGCACGCTGCGCCGCCTCGGTCGCAAACAGCTTCGCCATCGCCGCCTCACGGGTCGTGCGAGAGCGCGCGGTATCAGTCGTGCGGGCGGACGTCGTATCCGCCTGCCACGCCGCGCGATAGACCAGCAGCGCCGCGGCATCGATCTCGAGCGCCACATCGGCAATCCGCGCCTGGGTCATCTGCAAATCGCCGAGCGTGCCCCCGAACATCCGCCGCTCGCGCGCCCGCTCGGCCATCGCCGCCAGCGCATGCCGCGCGAAGCCCAGCGCCGCCGCCCCCACCGTCGGGCGGAAGATGTCGAGCGTCGCCATCGCCACCTTGAACCCCTGCCCCGGCTCGCCGAGCAGCGCCGCATCGCTCACAAAACAATCCCGAAACCGCAACGTCGCCAGCGGGTGCGGCGCGATCACCTCGATCCGCCGCGCGATCGACAGCCCGGGATTATCCGCCTCGACCACAAAGGCCGAAAGCCCGCGCGCCCCCGCCGCCTCCCCGGTGCGCGCCACCACCACATAATGCCCGGCGATGCCGCCGTTCGAAATCCACGTCTTCTCCCCGTCGATCCGCCACCCGCCCGCGACCCGCGCCGCCGCACAGCTCATCGCCGCCACGTCCGAGCCGGCATCTTCCTCCGACAGCGCGAACGCCGCGAGATGCGTCCCCGCCCGCACCCCCGGCAGGATGCGCGCGCGCATCGCCTCGCCCCCCGCGATCAGGATCGAGCCGCTGCCCAGCCCCTGCATCGCAAAGGCGAAATCCGCGAGCCCGTCATGGCGCGCCAGAATCTCGCGCGCCAGGCACAGCGTGCGGACATCGATCGCCTCGCGCCCGGCATCGGGGATCGCGTGCGCCAGCCAGCCGCCCTCGCCCAGCCGCCGTGCGAGGTCGCGGCACGCCGCATCGGTCTCGCGCGCGCCGTGCGCCACCAGCTCGCGCGCCGCCCACGCCTCCAGCCTGGCCGCAAAATCGCGATGCCGCGCCTCGAAAAACGGCCAGTCCAGATGCGCCAGATGCTCCAAAGCCATGTTGCCGGTCCCCGCTCAATCGCCCTGAAACACCGGCTTCCCGCGCGCCGCGAACGCCTCGTAGGCGCGCGCGAAATCCTCGGTCTGCATGCAGATCGCCTGCGCCTGCGCCTCCGCCTCGATCGCGGCGTCGATGCTCATGTCCCATTCCTGGCGCAGACACATCTTGGTCATCGCGTGCGCAAACCCCGGCCCCGCGGCAATCCCCCCCGCCATCTCGCGCGCCGCCGCCGGCAGTTCCTCAGGCGAAACGATACGGTTGAGAAACCCCCAGGAAAGCGCCTCCTCGCCCGCCAGCGCGCGCCCGGTGAACAGCAGCTCGCTCGCCCGCCCCTGGCCGATGATGCGCGGCAGAATGGCGCACGCCCCCATGTCGGCGCCGGCCAGCCCCACCCGCACGAACAGAAACGCCGTGCGGCTGCGCGCCGTGCCCAGCCTGATGTCGGATGCCATCGCCAGGATCGCCCCCGCCCCGGCGCAGGCGCCATCGATCGCGGCGATGATCGGCTGCGGGCAGGCGCGCATCGCCGCCACCACCGAGCCGGTCATCCGCGTGAAGCGCAGCAGCGCGTCCATGTCGCCCGCCCGCTTGCGCGCCACCAGCGGCCCGATGATCTCGTGCACGTCGCCGCCGGAACAGAAATTCCCGCCCTCGCCCGCGATCACCACCGCCCGCACCGTCCGCCGCGCCGCCACCAGCGCGCGAAACAGGTCGCGCAGCTCGGCATAGCTCTCGAAGGTCAGCGGGTTCTTCCGCTCCGGCCGGTTCAGCGTGATGGTGCCGACCCCGTCCGCCACCTCCCAGCGCACATGCCGCGCGCGATACGCGGCCGCATCGCCGATCGGCCGCGCCGGCGGTGCCACATCGGGCGGTGCCACATCGGGCTGCCCGGAGGCAGGCGGGTTGCTGGCGCTGCTGCTGCTGCTGCTGCTCGTCATCGTGGTCTCCCGCTGGGTGCGGTCAGCCACCATGTCGGGCGGACGCTGTCAACGCATGCCGCGCGCCCCACGCCAGGGCGGCCCGCTACGCCTCGCGATGCAGCCGCCGGAGCACCCGCGCCAGCAACGCCGGCCGCTCCGGCGCCGGCGCATCCGCCTCGTCCAGCGCCGCCTCGTCCAGATCCTCCCCGCCGACGGCCAGCAGCGCCGCCGCCCCCGCAAACGGCACGCCGTGATGCGCGAGGTCCGGCACATCCAGCAGACGGATCTCATGCACCGGCCCGAGCCGCCCCAGCGGCACGCAGTCCAGCGCCGAAAAATCCCGCCGGTCGAGCACCCAGACACAGCCGAGGCTACGCGACCGCTCGGCCCGCGCGCCGCGTTCGCTCTCGCCCACCAGCACATGCGAGGCGCTGGCCGCGAGCCCGCGCGTGTAGCCGCCCGTGGGTGACCGCCACAGCACCTCGCCGCTGACATAATCCACCAGCGCGCCAATCTCGCTCGCGCACCCCACCAGCATCCCGTCCACCGGCCAGATATTGTGCGCCCCGCCCACGCCGCGGCACGCCACCTGCTCCACCAGCGCCAGATCCGGCAGCGAGAAGCACGCGGCCATCGATTCACGGCCGAAATTATGCGCGAGCACCCAAAGCGCCTCGCGCGCGACATGAACCGAGTTCAGGTGATTACCTGCCCGCTCCTGCGGCGACAGCCGGTCCCAGCGCGCGTCGGAAAGCCGCCGCTCGCGCACCCAGCCCGCCCGCGGGTCGATCACCGCCACGCAATTGCGCCCGGTGTTGGTGGCATAGATCAGCCCCTCATGCCCCGCCGCGAGCTGGTGCGGCTGGGACAGCGCATAGCCGCCGAGCGCCTGCGCGCCGTGGCGAACGATGCCGACCTCCGAGCAGGCATAACTCGCGAGGTCGCACAGCGCGTTGTTGTCGATGCGCGAATGCGAGGTCAGCAGCCGGGAATCACCGGGAAACCATGAAATCCCGTAATATTCCGGATCCGCTTTTTCAATTATTCTCTTTGTCGCACGACAAACGTCAAGCAAAATAAGACAACGGGAGGTGGAAGCCAGCGCGAGCATCACCCGCCCATTACGCCCCTCCCAAGCCCGGCGCCGCAACCCGCAAAAGTGTTTCAGCTTGTAAGCAAGTGTCGCGCGACCGGCACCACCATGCCGGCCCGCACCGGCGGTATGCCGCCGAATGTCATCCCCTACCCGCGGTGAGCCTGCCACATGGTGAGCCCGGAGGGACTCGAACCCTCGGCCCCAAGATTAAAAGTCTCGTGCTCTACCAACTGAGCTACGGGCTCTCGCCATGTATCGTCGCGTGACCTGGTCACCCCAACCGAGGGGCCGCCCAACCGGAAAGCCGTCCCAACCGATAGGCGACCACAGCGGGCGCTGCGCCGCCTTCAACGCCAGAACGCGCTGCCGCGCAAGAGAGCCCCGCCGGCGGAATGGGGCCGGCGGGCAGGCCTGGTAACACGGGCCGGCGGTTTCGCCCGCCGCCCGCCGCCAGCGCCCCTCAGTTCGGCGCGTTCGCCATCCGCATCGTGATGATCCGGTCGGGATCGGTCACCATCCCGTTGGCACCCGTCCCCTTCTTGATCTCGTCCACATACTCCATCCCCGAGATCACCTGGCCAAAGATCGTGTACTGCCCGTCGAGGAACGGCGCCGGCGCGAAGCAGATAAAGAACTGGCTGTCGGCACTGTTCGGGTCCGATGACCGCGCCGCCCCCACCGTCCCGCGCAGAAACTTGCGCTGGGTGGTGAACTCCGCCGGCACGGTGCCGAGGTTGCTGCCCCCCATGCCGGTGCCCGTCGGGTCGCCGCCCTGCGCCATGAACCCCGGGATCACCCGGTGGAACGGCGTGTTGTCATAGAAATGCTCGGCGATCAGCGCCTTGAAATGCGCCACCATCTTCGGCGCAATCTCGGGCAGCAGCTCGATCACCACACGCCCGTATTTCAGGTTCATATAGACCTCGTTCGAGAGGTCGGCAGCTTCGCTCATTTTGATTCCGATCAGCGGTGTTGCAAGCAGTGAAAGTGCCATCGTCCGGCGCAGCATCGTCATACTCCTGTTTTTGAGGCCGCTATGCCTTCAGCCCGTCATCCTTCGGCCGCACCCGCGCGCCCATGCGCGCCAGCGTCGATGCCGGCACGAACGAGGCGATGTCGCCGCCCAGCATCGCCACCTCCTTCACCAGCTTCGAGGAAATGAACTGGTGGCGCTCGCTCGCCATCAGAAACACCGTCTGGATCTCGCGCGCCAGCCGGTAGTTCATCCCCGCCATCGCGAACTCATAGTCGAAATCCGTCACCGCCCGCAGCCCGCGCACGATCATCCCCGCCCCCACATCATGCGCGAACTCGATCAGCAGCTTGTCGAACGGCCGCACCTCGATGCGCGCGCCGCTCGCCTCGGCCAGCTTCCGGCACTCGATCTCGACCAGCTCCACCCGCTCGCCCAGCGCGAACAGCGGCGCCTTGCCGACATTCATCGCGACGCCCACCACCAGCCGGTCCACCAGCCGCGCCGCCCGCCCGATGATATCGATATGCCCGTTGGTCACCGGGTCGAACGTGCCGGGATACAGCGCCACGCGCTCAGCCATTTTCATCCTCCGTGCCGGCTTCCCCATCCTCGGGCATCGGCGCCTCGCCCGCGGCGCCCCCCTCCTCGTCCTCGCCGGCGACGATCGGAAACACGCTGGTCACCCGCTCGCCCTCGTCGAGCCGTAGCAGCGTCACCCCCGCCGCGGTCCGCCCGGTCACCCGCACCTGGTCCGCCGGCAGCCGGATCAGCCGCCCGCCATCCGTCACCAGCATCACATCGTCGCCCGGCCGCACCGGAAACAGCGCCGCCACGGCCGCCCCCGTCCGCGCCGACAGCCCAACCGCCGCGATGCCCAGCCCACCGCGCCCCGACACCCGATACGCATAGGCCGAGCTGCGCTTGCCAAACCCGCCATCGGTCACCGCCAGCAACAGCTCCTCCGCCTCATCGAGCTCGCGATAACGCTCGGCCGACAGATCCACCGTCTCGCCGCTCTCGTCGTCGACATCGGCCTCGATCTCGGCGGCACTGTCCGCGGCCGCCTCCACCGCCTCATCCTCCGCCCGCCGGCGCATGCGCAGGAACGCCTCGCGCTCGGCGACACTCGCCTCGACATGCCGCAGCACCGAGAGACTGATAACCGCATCCCCCGTCGCCAGCCGCATGCCCCGCACCCCGGTGCTGTCGCGCCCGGCGAACACCCGCAGCCCGTCCTCGGTCGCCTGGAACCGGATCGCCCGACCCAGCCGCGTCGCCAGCAGCACGTCATCGCCCTCGCGCGCCGTCGCCACCCCGATCAGCCGCTCCTCTCCCTCCAGCTTCATCGCGATCAGCCCGTTGGCCCGCACGTTGCGGAAATCCGACAGCCGGTTGCGCCGCACATTGCCGCCGGAGGTCGCGAACACCAGGTGCAGCTCGCTCCACAGCTCCTCGTCGATCGGCAGCGGCAGCACCGCCGTCACCTCGTCGCCGCCCAGCTCCGGCAGCAGGTTCACCAGCGCCCGCCCGCGCGCGCCCGGTGCCGCCTCCGGCAGCCGCCACACTTTCTCGCGAAACACCTTGCCGCCAGCCGAGAAGAACAGCACCCACTGATGCGTATGCGCGTGGAAGCTGCGCGTCACGATATCGTCGCCGCGCGTGGAGGAGGCGCTGCGCCCGCGCCCGCCGCGATTCTGCTGGCGAAACGCCTCCAGCGCCGTGCGCTTGATGAAGCCGCCGCGCGTCAGCGTCACCACCATCTGCCCGGGCTCCACCAGGCTCTCGTCGTCCTGGTCCGCCGGCGCATCGACAATCTCGCTCATCCGCGCCGAGCCGATCGCGGCACGCACCGCCACCATCTCGTCGCGCATCACCTCGATCCGCCGCACCCGGCTGTCGAGAATCTCCAGCAGGCTGGCGATCTCCGCCGCCACCTCCTTCATCTCCGCCTCGATCTTCTCCCGCTCGAGCCCGGTCAGCCGCTGCAGCCGCAGGTCGAGGATCGCGCGCACCTGCTCCTCGGTGAGCCGCACCGTGTCATCGGCGCTCACCTGGTTGCGCACGTCGTCGATCAGCCCGAGCAGCGGCCGCACGCCGGCGGCCGGCCAGCTTCGCGCCAGCAGCGCCGCGCGCGCCGCCGCCGCATCCGCCGAGGCGCGGATCAGCGCGATCACCGCGTCGATCGAATCGACCGCGATCGCCAGCCCCACCAGCACATGCGCCCGGTCCCGCGCCTTCGCCAGGTCGTGGCGCGTCCGCCGCAGCACCACCTCCTCGCGGAACTCCAGAAAACACGACAGCGCCTCGCGCAGCCCCATCTGCTGCGGCCGCCCGCGGTTCAGCGCCAGCATGTTCACCGCGAAATTGGTCTGCAACTGCGTGAACCGGTAGAGCTGGTTCAGCACCACCTCCGCCGTCGCGTCGCGCTTCAGCTCGATCACCACGCGCATGCCGGAGCGGTCGCTCTCGTCGCGCATCTCGGCGATGCCCTCGATCTGCTTGGCCCGCGCCAGCTCGCCGATCCGCTCCAGCAGCGTCGCCTTGTTCACCTGATAGGGAATCTCGGTGATCACGATCGCCATGCGGTCGCGCCGCACCTCCTCGATCGCGGCGCGCGCCCGCACCACGATGCTGCCGCGCCCGGTCTCGAACGCGCTTCGGATCCCCGCCCGCCCGATGATCAGCCCGCCGGTCGGGAAATCCGGCCCCGGAACGATCTTCATCAGCGCCTCGAGCGTCATCTCGGGGTCGGCCAGCAGGGCCAGCGCCGCATCCATGATCTCGGTCGGGTTATGCGTGGGAATATTCGTCGCCATCCCCACCGCGATGCCGCCGGCGCCGTTGATCAGCAGGTTGGGGAAGCGCGCCGGCAGCACCAGCGGCTCCTCGGCGGTCTCGTCGTAATTCGCCTGGAAATCCACGGTGTCGCGATCGATCTCGTCGAGCAGGAACCCCGCCGCCGCGGCGAGCCGCGACTCGGTGTAGCGCATCGCCGCCGCGGGATCGCCATCGACCGAGCCGAAATTCCCCTGCCCGTCGATCAGCGGCAGCCGCATCGAGAAGGTCTGCGCCATCCGCACCATGGCGTCATAGATCGCGGCGTCGCCATGCGGGTGGTATTTGCCCATCACCGCGCCGACGGTCTGCGCCGATTTACGGTGCGGCTTATCCGGCGTGTAGCCCAGCTCGCGCATCGCGAACAGAATCCGCCGGTGCACCGGCTTCAGCCCGTCGCGCACATCCGGCAGCGCGCGCGCGACGATGACCGACATCGCATAGTCGAGATAGCTGCGCCGCATCTCCTCTTCGAGGGTGACGGGCAGGGCGTCGGCCGGCCGGCGCGGATCGTCAGGCGTATCGCTCACGAGGTTTTACGAATTCCAGGTTTGAGGCCCAACGACAGGCCAGGTTTCGGTCCCAGCGCCTTTCCGTCCGGGCGCCCGGCCCAGCGCCAAGCCAGATGAAAGGACGCCGGCGCGACGTATCAGAACGGGATTTCGTCGTCGAGGTCGCGCCCGCCGCCACCGCCGCCCCCACCACCCGGGGGCGCGTCCCAGGACGGCCCGCCGCCGCCGCGCGAATCCCCGCGCGGGTCGCCCCGCTGGTCACCACGTCCGCCGCCGCCCGCCCGCGCCGGCCTTTCCTCGCGCTCGAATCCGCCGCCGCCCTCGCCGCGCGCCCCGTCGCCGCGCCCGTCGAGCAGCGTCATCTCGCCGCGGAACCGGCTCAGCACCACCTCGAACGCCTCGCGCTCGTGCCCGTCCTTGTCGGTATATTTACGGCTCTCATAGGCGCCTTCGAGATACAGCTTGGAGCCCTTGCGGACGTATTTCTCCGCCACTTCCCCCAGCCGCTCGTTGAAGATGGCGATACGGTGCCACTGCGTCTTCTCCTTCCGCTCGCCGGAGGCGCGGTCATTCCACGTCTCCGACGTCGCGAGCGAGAACGACACCACTTTCCCCCCGTTCTGCATCGTCCGCACCTCGGGGTCGCGCCCGACATTGCCGACCAGAATCACCTTGTTGACGCTACCCGCCATCGTCAGCTCTCCACAAATCAACCCGGGCCGCCCGGGCCCAAATCTTCTACCCCATCCGGGCCGGTTCCCCAACCGCGGCCCCGCCCGGCGGGCGCGGCCAGCGTGCTCAGCGTGCGGGAAGCACGACAACACCCAGCCGCTTCGCCGCGTCGGCCAACGCCCGATCCCTGGTCAGCAGCGGCAACCCACGGCGCACGGCGAGTTCGAGATAGGTCGCGTCATGGGTCGTGAGACCCTGCGTCCGCGCCAGCGTCAGAACCTCGCGCCAGGCCCGCGCCGTCGTCTCCTGATCGACCGATATCGGCAGCTCGGTGATCAGGTCCAGGCGCGTCGCCACGTCGCCCGCGGTGATCCGGCCGCGCTTCTCCGCCTGGAGGAGAACATTACCCAGCTCCAGGTGCCACAATCCGGGGACGATCGCACCGTCATCGCGCACGCGCTCGAACAGGGCATCGGTATCGGGCGAGGCCGCATCGTCGAAACACCACGTCAAAGCGATCGACGTATCGACGACAACACCACTCACCGCCGGCCCGCGTCGCGGAGGTCCTTCCACGAAAGACCGCCGAGCGTCGTCCCCTTGCGCAGCTCCTTCAGCTTCTCGAAGGCGGAATGGACGCGCGCGCGGTCGGTCTGCCCCGCGCCCACGAGCCGGGCCACGGGCCTGCCATGCTTGGTGATGGTCACTTCCTCCCCCGCCGCCACCCGATCCAGCAGCGCAGAGAGATGCGTCTTGGCCTCGAAGGCCCCCACCGTAATCATCGTCACCTCGGCCGAGAAAGTCGAATTACGTCCAGAATTTCAAGTAGTTGATATTTCTAACCAGTACATCCGGCTGAAGCAAGCTTTCCCCCCCGACGAGGCTGTCGAGCCTCCAAAGCGACCAGGCGCAGTCGAACCCTCGGCGCTTCAGCGCATCGGATAGGAGCAGTCAGATCAGCGACGTCCGCGAAACGATGACCTCCGTCGCATCAACCACTTTAGGTTCCCCTTCTTCCTCGACAATCTTCCCGACAGATACCTTCTCTACAAATGAGTATTCTTTGAAACCGAGGGCGATCTCCGTTATTTTGTCTTCGGCGGGAAACGGCAGGAGCGACACAAGTTCCTGCCCAATTGGTGTCAGATGAGCGCCGTCCATAAACCAAGTCTTCGCTGACGGTTGTAAGATCAGAAGCAACGCCTTTGGCCCGATTTTGATTATGGCAGAGCCATCTCGAAAGCCGAGCGTTCGTACGCTGACCTCGGAAGTGATGGAAACGCTGCTCAGCAAAGCGAAATCATGCCGCCTCTCGCGGGCCGCACTTGGCGGAACATGCACCCAGTCACCATGGAGCAAGTAGGATCGGACCTTCGCAAGCGTGCTCAAAATTTCTTTGTCCAAGACTGGCACGATGGCGAGAGTTCTCCTGGATACACTGCCTGGCTTGCGAACCTCCCCAGCAAGTATGCGAGCCATGAGATCCATCATTTCCGCGGACGAGACTTTCTCGGCCATGTCTTCGAATGCGCGCATGAAATCTTCGGTCGGTGCTGCGGCGCCTATAGGAACCTCACCTTCTGCAAGAACGCCAAGCGTCCGAATGCCGATCTCCTCCCTTGTTCGCTGTTTCTCGCCGAGCTGACGCGTCCATCTGTCAAGGCCACGCTGAATCACCGCAGGGTCTTCCTTGACCTTCTCTCGGACGGCATCAGCCACCTCGGACGTAATCGCCCTCCTGGCCGCGTTGTCGCTGCGAATTCTCTCGCTCAACCCTTCCATATAGGCGACCGGCACATCCACCGCCCCCGAAACCAGACGCCCTATCGCTCGCCTGATCGCCTCGATACGGAATAGAGCGCGAATTATCTCCTCAGTGATCAGATCCATCAGGTTCGACTCTCCAGCATGTTGTCAGCCGCTCATTCCAACTCGGCCACGGCGCCCTACCCCCAATCCTCACACCGCAACCCCTGCACCCTCTGAAACTCACCAACATTGCCGGTCACCACCACCAATCCCCGGCTCCGTGCATGCCCGGCGATCATCAGGTCATACGGCCCGATCACGCGGCCCCGCCGCAGCAAGTCCGCTCGTATCTCCGCCGTGTGCGCCGCCGCCTCACTGTCGAATGGCAACACCGCCAACCGCCCAGCGAAGCGCTCCACGTCCCGCCGCACCCGCGCCGGGTCGGCCGAGCGCTCGGCCCCGTACAAAAGCTCGTACAGCACCACATCCGAAAGGCACATCGTCTCGACTTCGGCATTGAACCGCTCGCGCAGTGCCGGCGCCCTGTTCCGCAACACATGAATGCAGAAATTCGTATCGAGCAGATAACGAAGCATCAGAACCCGTCGCGCTCCTGCATCGGCGGCTGCTCCCGCTCGCCCAGATCGACGCCCGGCGCGCTGAAAAAATCGTCCCACGCCCCGTCCGCCGGCGCGATGATCCGCCTCGGCCCATCCGCCACAATCACCACCTCATGCACCGCGTCCGGAAACGCCACGGATTTCGGCAGCCGCACCGCCTGGGACCGGTTGGAGAGAAACAAGGATGTCTTCGCCACCATCGCCGTCATCCTATATATCCCTTTTGTATATACAAGCCGGCAAAGGTCTCCGCAAACCCCCCTTCCCAACCCCCCCGAATCCCTCCATATAACAAGAACATCCCGGGAACATTCATGCACGGCCACATCACCGTGCGCGGCGCGCGCGCGCACAACCTCAAAAATATCGACGTCGCCCTCCCTCGCGATTCGCTGGTCGTCATCACCGGCCTCTCCGGCTCCGGCAAATCCTCCCTCGCCTTCGACACGATCTACGCGGAGGGCCAGCGCCGCTACGTCGAAAGCCTCTCCGCCTATGCCCGCCAGTTCCTCGAACTCATGGGCAAGCCCGATGTCGATTCCATCGAGGGCCTGTCCCCCGCCATCTCCATCGAGCAGAAAACCACTTCCAGAAACCCGCGCAGCACCGTCGGCACCGTCACCGAGATCCACGACTACATGCGCCTCCTCTGGGCCCGCGCCGGCATCCCCTATTCGCCCGCGACCGGCCTGCCCATCGAGGCGCAGACCGTCTCCCAGATGGTCGACCGCGTGCTCGCCATGCCGCCCGGCACGCGCCTCCTCCTGCTCGCCCCCGTCGTGCGCGACCGCAAGGGCGAATACCGCAAGGAACTGGCGGAGCTGCAGCGCCGCGGCTTCACCCGCGTCAAGGTGGATGGCAAGCTCTTTGAAATCAACGATGTCCCCACCCTCAACCGCAAGGTCAAGCACGAGATCGAGGCGGTGGTGGACCGCATCGTCGTGCGCGAGGGCATCGCCCAGCGCCTGGCCGACAGTTTCGAAACCGCGCTAGCGCTGGCCGACGGCGTCGTCTACGCCGAAAACGCCGATCCCAGAGAGGCGGGCGGGGGCGAGCGCACCATCTTCTCCTCCCGCTTCGCCTGCCCGGTCAGCGGCTTCACCATCGAGGAGATCGAGCCCCGGCTGTTCTCCTTCAACTCGCCCCAGGGCGCCTGCCCCGCCTGCGACGGGCTCGGCGTCGAGAGCTTCTTCGACCCCGCCCTCGTCGTCCCCGACGAGCGCCGCTCCCTCGCCGAGGGCGCCGTCGCCCCCTGGACCGGCGCCCAGTCGCCCTATTACGACCAGACCCTTCTCTCCATTGCCCGCCACTTCAAGGCCAGCGCCCGCACGCCGTGGGAGGACCTGCCGGAGCCGCTGCGCGAGACCATCCTGAACGGCTCCGGCGAAACCCCGATCGCCTTCGCCTACAAGGACGGCGTGCGCGAATACACGGTCAAAAAACCCTTCGAGGGCGTGCTCGCCAACCTCGCCCGCCGCTTCGCCGAATCCGACAACGCCTGGGCCCGCGAGGAACTCTCCCGCTACCAGGCCGAAAAACCCTGCGCCGTCTGCCATGGCGCGCGCCTGAAGCCGGAGGCGCTTTCCGTGCGCGTGGCCGGCAAAACCATCGCCGCCGCCTCGGAGCTTTCCATCCTCGCCGCGCGCGACTGGTTCGCCACCGTGCTCGCCACCCTCACGCCCCAGCGCGCCGAAATCGCGCGCCGCATCCTGCGCGAAATCAACGAACGCCTGAACTTCCTCGTTGATGTCGGGCTCGACTACCTCACGCTGGCCCGCGGCAGCGCCACCCTCTCCGGCGGCGAAAGCCAGCGCATCCGCCTGGCCAGCCAGATCGGCTCCGGCCTCACCGGCGTGCTCTACGTGCTCGACGAGCCCAGCATCGGCCTGCATCAGCGCGACAACGAGCGCCTGCTCGGCACGCTGCGCCGCCTCAAGGCGCTCGGCAACACCGTCCTGGTGGTGGAGCACGACGAGGACGCGATCCGCGCCGCCGACTATGTCGTGGACATGGGCCCCGCGGCCGGTGTCGCCGGCGGGCGCGTCGTCGCCGAGGGCACGCCGGCGGAAATCGCCGCCAACCCCAAATCCCTCACCGGCGACTACCTCGCCGGCCGCCGCCGCATCGCGGTGCCCGCCCTGCGCCGCCCGGTGCAGAAGTCGCGCACGCTGCGCATCGCCGGCGCCACCGGCAACAACCTCAAAAACGTCACCGCGGAGGTGCCGCTCGGCGTCTTCACCTGCATCACCGGCGTCTCCGGCGGCGGCAAGTCGACGCTGATCGTGGACACGCTCTACCGCGCCGCCTCCCGCCGGCTGATGGGCTCGGGCGAGGTCCCGGCACCGCACACCCGCATCGAGGGGCTGGAACATCTCGACAAGATCATCGACATCGACCAGTCGCCCATCGGCCGCACGCCGCGCAGCAACCCCGCGACCTACACCGACCTCTTCGCCCCGATCCGCGACTGGTTCGCCGAACTCCCGGAAAGCCGCGCCCGCGGCTACAAGTCCGGCCGCTTCTCCTTCAACGTCAAGGGCGGCCGCTGCGAGGCCTGTCAGGGCGACGGGCTGATCAAGATCGAGATGCACTTCCTGCCGGATGTCTTCGTCACCTGCGACACCTGCAAGGGCAAACGTTACAACCGCGAAACGCTGGACATCCGCTTCCGCGACAAATCCATCGCCGAGGTGCTGGAAATGACGGTCGACGAGGCGGTGCCCTATTTCGCCGCCCAGTCGCGCATCCGCGACCGCCTGCGCATCCTCCAGCAGGTCGGCCTCGGCTATGTCGCCCTCGGCCAGCCCGCCACCACCCTCTCCGGGGGCGAGGCGCAGCGCGTCAAGCTCGCCAAGGAACTCGCCCGCCGCGCCACCGGCCGCACCCTCTACATCCTCGACGAGCCCACCACCGGCCTGCATTTCGAGGATGTCAGAAAGCTCCTCGAAGTCCTCCAGGCCCTGGTCGATGCCGGCAACACCGTCGTCGTCATCGAGCATAACCTGGAGGTGATCAAAACCGCCGACTGGCTGCTCGATCTCGGGCCGGAGGGCGGCGAGGGCGGCGGGCACATCGTCGCCAGCGGCACCCCCGAACAGGTCGCCGCCAGCCCGGCGAGCCACACCGGCCGCTACCTCGCCCCCCTGCTCGCCACCCAACTCCCCGCCAAGTCCCAGATCG
>JAJXXT010000025.1 GCA_021780935.1 Pseudomonadota bacterium | reverse complement strand
CGGCCAGGGGCCGGCGTCGAGCCTCGCGACCCTGGGTGCCGCCAAGACGGCGGCAACCGGGGGCGCGGGTTCGGCGGCGACCAGCGCGGCGGTGGCGTCCGGCGCGCACGGCGCTGTTTCCGGGCATGGCGCCATCGCCGGGCTCGGCCAGCAGGCGCAGGCGGCGTTGGTGCAGGTGCAGAGCATGTCCGCCGCGACGGTGAGCGGGGCAAAAAGCGCCCTCGCCGCCTATCGCGCCCACGCCCTCAGCTGAGAGCGATCGCGCCGGCGGCTTCGACGCCCGAGAGGAACGCTCCGGCGACGGTGCCGCCGAACGCGGAATGGCACGCCTCTCCGGCGAAGATGAGCCTGCCGCTGCCGAGGGGCTCGGCCAGAGCGCGACGCGCCGCCGCCCAACCCGGCCGGGCATAGCAGTAGGCGCCGAAAAACTGCGGGTCGGTCCCCCAATCGGTGACGACCGCGCCAGGCGCGAAGGCACGGGCCGCGCGATGGCCGAGCAGCGCGGCCAGCTCCGCCCGGGCGAAGTCTTCGGCCGCCACGGCGCCGGCGCGGGCGAGCGCCCAGGCGCCGCGGCCGCCAATGAAGCCGATGACGTGATCGCGCCCGAACGGCCAGGCGTGGAAGACCATGCGTGCCTCCCCGCTCACCTGGCCGAAGACGGAGGCCGACTCCGGCAGTCCCAACCGGTCGGCGCCCGCGGCGCGCAGCGCGATCTTGCTCAAGAGCCCCATCGGCAGCGCGCCGATGGCCTCCTCGATCGGCGCAGGCAAGGGCGGGTCGAAGCCGATCGCCCCGGCGGCCAGTACCCCGGTCGAGACGGTGACGATGGCGGCCCGCGCGGCCAGGCTTCCGCGCGGCGTCTCGACGACAACGCCCGCCTTCTCGTGCCAGCGGATCCGCCTCGCCGGAGTCGCCAGCGCCACCGGGCCGGCTGCGGGTTCGAGCACGGCGCGGACCAGGGTTCCCAGCCCGTCGGGAACCGAGAGATTGCGCCCGTGCAGCGCGTTCGCGTGCCAGTCGGCAAGGCTCAGCGCGTCGGCATCGGCCGCGGCGATGATCGCCCCTTCCCAGGCGGCGACGGTCGGCGCCCAGAGTTCGGCACCGGGCGCGGCAAGCGCGGCGGCGAGCGTCGTGTCCGGCGCATCCGACATGGCGCGCGCTGCGGCAGCGGCCGTGAGCGCATCATATGCGGCGCGGTAGGCCGCGAGCTCATCGGCGGTCGCGGCGCGGCCGCCGAGGCGAAGATTGCGGGAACGCCGCGCGTCGGCGTCGAGCACCGGGATCGCCGCCGCATGCGCAAGGGGCACGAGCGGATTGGCCTCCGCGGCGTGGAGCCAGGCGGCGCCGTGGTCGAACGGAACCCCGCCCAGTACCGGCGGCGTGTTGGTCCAGGCACGGCCACCGGATCGGTTGCTAGCCTCGATCACCCGCACCGAAACCCCACGACGGCGCAGCGCACCGGCGGCGGCGAGCCCGGCGACGCCGGCGCCGATGACCACGACATCGGTCATCCCCGCACCAACTCCGTGCCGGCCCAAACGCCGAGCAGACAGAGCATGACGGAACCCGCAACGTAGAAGCCGGCCCAGCCGAGCTGGCCTTCTTCGATCAGGGCCAGCGTCTGCAGGCTGAAGGAGGAGAAGGTCGTGAAACCGCCGCAGATGCCGACCATCACCAGCGCGCGCGCCTCGTGCGAGCCAATGATGCGCCCACCCTCGGCGCTGAGCGCGCCGAACCAGCCGATGACGAAGGAGCCGAGCACATTGATCAGCAGCGTTCCCCAGGGAAAGCGCGGCCCCGTCCAGTCCGCGACCACGCTGGCCAGCCAGTAGCGCGCGGCGCTGCCGAGGGCGCCACCGATCATCACATAGGCATAGGCGAGCATCACTCCTCCTCGTTCCCGGTTAGCACCTCAGCCATGCGCCACTGTCATGCAGATGCCATGGACTCGTGACGATAACGCTCCTTATTATCTACACGGAGGCCGAATATGCCCGAATTCACCCACGATGTGATGCTCTATCTCCATGACGTGGCGCACCTGTTGCGCATTGCCGCGGACAAGCGGGCGCGTCAATTCGGCATGACCCGGGCTCAGTGGTTCATCATGCTGCGCCTGGAGCGTCAGCCCGGCCTGTCGCAGAAGGAGCTCTCCGAGCTGCTCGAGGTCGAACCGATCACCGTGGCACGCCTCGTGGATCGGCTGGAGCAGCGAGGATTGGTCGAACGCCGGCCGGATCCGAAGGATCGCCGGGTGTGGCGGCTGCATCTGCTGCCGAGCGCCGCCCCGCTGCTCGAGAAGATCAAGGCCGAACGGGCGGAGCTCATCACGCTGCTGACGACCGGCTTCGATGCCGAGACCCTTTCCGTGATCACCGAAGGGCTGGCCCGCATGAAGGCGACACTATGCGGCGCCCTGCGCTGCAACCGTCGGGATGATGCGGCCTGCGAGAGCGCGGAGGGAGCTGCGGAGGAAGCCGCCTGATGTCGCAACTCAGCCCGGCGATCACCGCACCCCGCGTCAGCAACGATATCCGATCGGCGAGCCGCCTGTCGCGCCGCGTATTGCGCGCCGTCCTGATGGTCGGCGGTATTGTCGTGGTGGCGGCGCTCGCGCTTGGCGCCTGGCTTCATGGCGGGCGCTACTCGACCACCAATGACGCTTACACCGATGCCGATAAATTGCCCGTCTCGACCGACGTTTCCGGCGTGGTGCAGTCAGTCGAGGTCATCGAGAACCAGCGGGTCCGCAAAGGCCAGGTGCTGTTCCGCCTCGATCCTGAACCGTTCCAGTATGCGGTCGACAATGCCCGCGCCCGGCTCGGCGATATTGTGCTGACCATCAACGCGATGAAGGCCGACTACCAGCGCATGCTGCGCGACATCGCCGCTGAGGAGCAGCAGCTACGCCTGGACCAGGCCAATCTGGAGCGGTATGCGGCGCTCGTCAGCCGCGGCGGTGTTACCCGGCTCGACTACGACAATGCCCGTTTCAAGGAAGCCGCTGCGCAGCAGACGCTGGCCAGCCTGAAGCTGCAGGCACAGGTCCAGCTCGCCAAGCTCGGCAGCGCCGACATCGCACCCGAGGACGCCTTCGACTACCGCCAGATTCTCGCGCAGTTGCGTGAAGCCGAGCGGCAGTTGCGCCACACCGAGGTCCGCGCCCCCTATGACGGCATCGTCACCGATGTCGCCAAATTGCAGCCCGGCCAGTTCCTGGCCGCCGGCACCGGGGCGTTCGGCTTCGTCGCCACCGACCATATCTGGGTCACCGCGTTCGCCAAGGAGACCGACCTCACCTGGGTGAAGCCTGGTGACCCGGTGACGGTGTGGATCGACACCTATCCGGGACGCACCTGGGACGGACGGGTCGCGAGCCTCAGCCCGGCTTCCGGATCGCAATTTTCAATGCTGCCGGCGGAGAATTCCTCCGGCAACTGGGTGAAGGTGGTACAGCGCATTCCGGTCCGCATCGAGATCGTTCGCCACGAGGGCGATCCCGCGCTGGCCGCGGGCATGAGCGTCGAGGTATCGATCGATACCGGGCACCGGCGAACCTTGGCGAGCCTCCGCAGCGAACTCCTCGGCTGGTGAGCGCGGCGCCATGACGAGCGCCTCCGGGTCTCCTGCGACTGTGGGCCATCGTGGCATCATCACGCTCTGCGCGATGGTCGGCACCTTGATGCAGGCGCTCGATTCGACCATCGCCAATGTCGCGCTGCCCTACATGCAGGGCAGCCTCTCGACCACATACGATCAGATCACCTGGGTGCTGACCTCCTACGTCATCGCCGCGGCGATCATGACCGCGCCCTCCGGCTGGCTGGCCAACCGCTTCGGGCGCAAGAACGTGTTTCTCGTCTCGGTCGCCGGCTTCACCTTTGCCTCGATGCTGTGTGGTATCGCCGCGTCGATCGAGCAGATGGTCGCCTTCCGCCTGTTGCAGGGCTTCTTCGGCGCCGCCTTGGTGCCGCTGTCGCAGGCGACGATGCTGGACATCTATCCGCCCGAGCGGCGCGGCGCGGCGATGGCGTTGTGGGGCATGGGCGTGATGATCGGCCCCATCGTCGGCCCGACGCTGGGTGGCTATCTGACGCAGGCCTATGACTGGCGCTACGTATTCTTCATCAACCTGCCGTTCGGCGCGCTGACGCTGGTTGGCCTGGCGCTGTTCATGCCCCGCAGCCCACGCCAGCCGTTGCGCTTCGACTGGACCGGCTTCCTCGCCCTGGCGCTGGCGCTGGGCGCGTTCCAGATGATGCTCGACCGGGGCGAGCTGCTCGATTGGTTTGGCTCGTACGAGATCATCACCGAGGCGATACTGGCCGGGCTTGGTGCCTATCTGTTTCTCGTCCACATGGCGACGGCGGACAATCCATTCATCCCACCGGTGCTCTTCCGGGACCGCAACTTCGTCGCCGGCATCATCATGATGTTCGCGATTGGCATGGTTCTGCTCTCCTCCGCCGCTCTGCTGGCGCCCTATCTGCAGAATCTCGCCGATTTTCCCGTGGATACGGCAGGGCTGATGATGGCCCCGCGTGGCATCGGCACCCTCTTCGCAATGATGGCCGCCGGACGGCTGACGGCGCGCATGGACCCGCGCCCGCTGATTGGCGGCGGTGTGCTCCTCATCTCGGCAACCTTGTGGTGGATGACGCAGTGGACACCGGCCGTGTCGCAGACCGAAATCATCGTCGTCACGGTGATCATGGGGATCGGGCTGGGGTTCGTGTTCGTACCGGTGCAGGTGGTGTCCTTCGCCACCCTGCCTGCGACCCGGCGCAATGACGGCACCGCGATCTACAGCCTGTTGCGCAATGTCGGCAGCGCGATCGGCATTTCCGTGACCTCGACATTGCTGACCGAGATGCAGCAGGTCAACCATGCCGAGATCGCGCGCGCGGTGACGCCATTCAATCGCGCGCTGACGTCGAATCCTGTAGCGATGCACTTTCTCGACCCAATGACGGCGCACGGCGCCACCCTGCTCAACGTCGCTGTCAATTACCAATCATCGATCATCGCTTATGTCGATGATTTTCAGTACATGATGATCACCACCCTGCTTTCATTCCCGCTGGTGTTCCTGATGCGGCGGCCACGGACGGTGACGGCGGAGGCCCACGCCGCCGTGCTCGACTAGAGCATGGTCCGCCCTGATGGATCGATCAGGTCGGACGGTCGTGCTTTGCAACGATATGACTCTGAAGCACGGTCCGGCCGAGCGGATATGAGGTAGCCCTAGGGCGCCGGAATGACGCTTGCGGACCGTCCCGTCGGGCGCGGGCCTGGTCTTGGCAAACTTCGTGGCCCGCCGTGACTGGCTCCTTCGCGGCCTCCCTGGCGCGCTGGGGCTGTTCGCTGACCAGGGTCGCTCCGGCGAGCGGGCCGGACATCCGCGGGTAGCCGCGCGCTGAGCGCCGAGGCGAGGCCAGGGCGGCGACCACCGTTCTGCCGGTTGACGCAGATCAAGGCCGCCGAGGCGTTCGGCGCATAGCCTCGCCGCCTGACGAAGGGAGAGCAAACAATGTCCGCGAAGTCCCCGCTCGTCCGTTGGTTCGCGACACTCGGACTCTCTGATGTCGCCGAGGTGGGGGGCAAGAACGCTTCGCTGGGCGAGATGTACAGCCATCTGGGCGCGGCGGGGGTGCTTGTGCCGAACGGTTTTGCGCTCACCGCCGCGGCCTATCGTCAGGCCTTAACCGACGCTGGCGCCTGGCCCCGGCTGCATGCTCTGCTCGATCCGTTGGACTTTACCGACGTTGCCGCACTGGCGGAGGCCGCAGCCGCGGCGCGCGCCATCGTCTATAGTGCTACCGGCACTGCGACGCTCCGCGCCGCGATCTCCGAGGCCTACGCGGCGCTCGAAAGCGAATATGGGCCCGGGGTCGCCGTCGCGGCGCGCAGCTCTGCCACCGCCGAGGATCTGCCGACGGCGAGCTTCGCTGGCCAGCATGAGAGCTACCTGAACATCGCCGGCGCGGAAAATCTGTTCGAGGCCTGCCGGCGCTGCTTCGCGTCGCTGTTCACCGACCGCGGCATCGTCTATCGCGCCAACAACGGCTTCGATCATTTCAAAGTCGCGCTGTCGGTCGGCGTCATGAAGATGGTGCGCTCCGATGCGGCGTCGAGCGGGGTGATCTTCACGCTCGATACCGAATCCGGCTTCCCCGACGTGGTGTTCATCACCGGCTCCTACGGGCTTGGCGAGAACGTGGTGCAGGGCAAGGTCGATCCCGACGAGTTCCATGTGCACAAGCCCACCTTCCGGGCCGGCCACCGCGCCGTGCTGCGGCGCGAACTGGGCCGCAAGCAGCTCACGATGGTGCTCGCCAGCGGTGCCACCGGTGCGACGACGCGGGACATCCCGACGCCACCGGAGATGCAAGCGCGCTACTGCCTGACCGCCGCGGAAGTGATGACCCTCGCCGATGCCGCGATCCGCATCGAGGACCATTATTCCGCCGCCGTCGGCCATTCCGAGCCAATGGACATCGAATGGGCGAAGGATGCCGTGGACGGAAAGCTCTACATCGTGCAGGCGCGGCCCGAAACGGTCGCATCCCGCCGTCGCCCGGGGGAGCTCGAGACCTACAGCCTGCGCGCCGAAGCCAAACCGCTGGTAACAGGCCGCGCGGTCGGCGAGAAGATCGCCACCGGCACGGTGCGGGTGATCGGCGGCATCGCCGATCTCGGCGCCTTCCGTCCTGGGGAGGTGCTGGTCGCAGCCGCCACCAGCCCAGACTGGGAGCCGGTGATGAAGACCGCCGCCGCCATCGTCACCGACCATGGCGGGCGCACCTGCCATGCCGCCATCGTGGCGCGCGAACTCGGCGTGCCGGCAGTGGTGGGCGCGGGGAACGCAACGACCGCGCTCGCGACCGGGGCCGCGGTCACCGTGTCCTGCGCCGGCGGCGAGTCGGGCGTGGTCTATCCCGGCATCCTGGCGTTCGACATCGCACGGATCGATGCCGCCGCGCTCGCGATGCCGAAGACCGAGATCATGGTCAATCTCGGCAACCCCGATCTCGCTTTCCGCAGCGCGATGATGCCGAACGCGGGCGTGGGGCTGGCGCGGATGGAGTTCATCATCAACGAACACATCGGCATCCACCCGATGGCGCTGATTCATCCCGAACGGATCACTGCCGAGGACCGTGCCGCCATCGCCACGCGCGCCAGGGCTGATGTATCCCCGGTTGAGTTTTTCGTGCGCACCCTCGCCGAAGGCGTCGGCACCATCGCGGCCGCCTTCTACCCGCGCCCGGTCATCGTGCGGCTATCCGATTTCAAGACCAACGAATACGCGGCGCTGCTCGGCGGCGCCGCATTCGAGCCGCGCGAGGCCAACCCGATGCTCGGCTTCCGCGGCGCCGCGCGCTACGCTCACCCCGCGTACGCGGAGGGGTTCGCGCTCGAATGCGCTGCCCTGCGCCGGGTGCGCGAGGACATGGGCCTCACGAACCTGGTCGTGATGGTGCCGTTCTGCCGCCGGGTGGCGGAGGCCGAGACCGTCCTCGCGGAGATGGCCCGGCACGGGCTGCGACGCGGCGAAAACGGGCTGGAAATCTATGTCATGTCCGAGATCCCCAACAACGTCATTCAGGCCGATGCATTCGCGGCCGTGTTCGACGGCTTCTCGATCGGATCGAACGACCTCACGCAACTGACGCTCGGTGTCGATCGCGATTCCGACATCGTCGCGTTCGATTTCGACGAGCGTGATCCGGGCATGCTCGAAATGCTACGGCTCGCGGTGGCTGGAGCGCACCGCAACCACCGAAAAATCGGCATCTGCGGCGAGGCGCCGGCCAACTATCCCGAGATCGCCGCATTCCTGACCGGGCTGGGCATCGACTCCATCAGCGTCAACCCCGGCAGCTTGCTGCGTACTATCGAGATCGTGCGGCAGGCGGAGGACCGCAAGGCAGCACCATGAGGAGGCCCCTGTCCCTTCCAGTTGGCCCTTGCTGGCCAGGAAGGGTGCGGAGGCATGATCGATGTAGCCCCGATCGGCAACGTCGAGCGCCCTTTTGAGCAGCCATGACCGATCAGGGAGGTTGTGCGGACGCTGTCTGTGTCGCGTGCGACGGCATACAGCCAGCACCGAACGTTGGTAAGTACGTCGCGGTTCTGGAGCCGTTCCTGGGGAAGGAAGCCGCGCTGCCGCGGCGCAAGCGGCGCTTGACACAGCGTCTGTTCGAAGAGTTGCCCCCGCGCG
>JAJXXT010000122.1 GCA_021780935.1 Pseudomonadota bacterium | reverse complement strand
AACGAGCGATCCATCGTCGACGTCTGGCACTGCATCGGCGAACTCCTCAGCCAGTTCTCCCCAACCGAGTGCGCAAACTACTTCAGCCACACAGGATATGCTTCAGTGTAAGATGATCACGCTCTAGGCGACGTTTGCCGGCTTCGAGGAAGTCCTTGGACCAGGCGTAATACAGGCTCTCGGCAATGCCTTCCCGGCGGCACAGGGCGGCAATGCTGTCCTCGCCGCGCAGGCCCTCCAGCACGATGCGGATCTTGTCCTCGGCCGAGTGGTGCTTGCGGGTGGCGCGGCGGATGTCACGGACAGCCTGCTCGACGGACGGCTTCGCCGACACGTCATACGGCCGTGCGGTAGGCGCGGAGGATTTCTGGCTCATCTGCACTCCTTGACGGTTACGATGAGCCAGAAATCCTCCGTTCCTCAACTACGCCTGTCTGTCTCATTGACCCTGACGCCGGACAGGCGGCGGGGAGTTCGACGCTGACCCTGACCGGCTTGTCGTCGGCGATGGGGCCAAGCTTGAGTTTCGTCATGGTTTTCCTCCCGAGCCGTAGGGCGTCAGCACCAGGTCCCGCGTGACGATAACGCGCACCGGGGAGCCGGGCCGAATCGTGAGGGTTGGCTGGATGTTAAGCTCGCGTTGAACGATCTGCTGGCCGCTCTGGTTGATGCTCATGCCATGCCGCAAATCTCGATGATGGTGAGCATGTAAATGCGGATCATGTCGAGGAAATCCGGGATATCCACGCGCTCGTCGGGCATGGTGTTGTAGCGTCCGCCGGGGCCGCAGACGATGCCTTCCATTCCCGCGTGCTGCAGGTGTGCCGCGTCGGTGCCGTAATACGCGGGTGGGCGGATGGCGCCGGTCGGCTGCTCCACCCCGCGAACTGACTTGTAGGCACGGTTGATCGCTTGGACGATTGGGCTATCGCGCCGCACCTCGAAGGTCGGCATCATCGGACGGCCCCTGAGGTGTTCTGGTGTCAGCGCAGTCTTCAAGCCGGGGAAGCGCGTCTCCAGCGCCCTAAGCTCGGCGCGCATGTCATCGAGCACCTGCGCCTCGCTCTGACCTGGCGCGTAGCGGCAAGAGCCCTTGAGGCGCGCGTAGTCCGCCACCTGAGGCGGGCGCCATTCCTCAAGCTCGCGCCCGAGGGCGGCATGCACCACCCCGACATGGCAACGATTGATCGAGCGATGCTCCTCGCCTGGCGCGCCGGAGAAAGTCATGGCGTTGAGCCTCGGAATGAGGTCGCAAGCAGCCATGATAGCATCGACCGCCTGTTCGCGCTTGGACAAATGGCGTGTGTTGCCGATGAGTTCGATGATGAAGGTGAAGGCTGCCGCATGCATCGAGAGCGCCTGCAGGTCCGTGGGTTCGGAGTTCACGAAGTAATCGGCACGCAGACCCTGTTTCAACAGCGCGAGCGTGCCGACGCCGCCCTGTAATTCGCCCACGACGAAGGTGAGAATGACATCGCCTTTGAGCTTCACGCCAGCATCGAGCAGCGTTTTGACCGCGCAGAAATACGCCGCATCGCCCGCCTTCATGTTGGAGACGCCAATGCCGTAGATGAATTTATCGTCAATCTTTCCAGCGTAGGGATCGACGGTCCAGCCCTCGGTCACGGGGTTGGTGTCGAGATGGCCGTTGAACAACAGACTCCTGCCGCCACCCTGGCCGCGCCAGCGTCCGACGGCGTTGACACGCTCGCCCTCGAATGGCGCGATCTCCGCCTCGAGCCCAAGCCTGCGCATCTGCTCGGCCATGTACGCGGCGAGGTCCCGCTCGCCTGGCGTCTGTGTGTGGCTCTTGTGGCGGACCATGGCGGCGAGAAATTCGAGGGAGGCCTTCTCGTCGACGCGCGCGATGAGTTCTTGTGGGGTCACGTTCTGGTTTCCTCTCCGACCGGTGGGGGCGAGGCTGCGATCAGCTCTCGCGTGTATTCGTGCTCGCGGCCGCTGCCGAGAGCCTGGATGTCAAGCCGATCGACCAAAGTCCCCTCGCGCATCACGATGAGCCGGTGGGCGATCTGGCGGATCAGGTTGAGGTCATGGGTGATGAACAGGTATGCGGTGCCGTGCTGGCGTCGCAATTCCAGCAGCAAGTCGATGGTGCTGGCCTGCACCGAGACATCAAGCGAGGCGGTGATTTCGTCGCAGATCACAAGGCGGGGTCTGGCGGCGAAGGCGCGGGCGATGGCGACGCGTTGCTTCTCGCCACCCGAGAGCTGGTGCGGCCAGCGCGTGACGTATTCCACCGGCAGGTTCACCTGACGCAGCAGGGTGGGGATTTCGTCCAGCGAACCGCCGTAGAGGCGCAGGGGGCGAGCGAGGATGTCGCGCACGCGTTGACGCGGGTTGAGCGAGGAATCCGGGTGCTGGAAGACGATCTGCACCGCGCGGCGATAATCCCGCCGCATTCGGGTGACCGGCACTCCACCGAGACGAATGGCGCCCCCGGCCTGCACCAGACCTGTCAGTGCCCGCGCGATGGTGGATTTGCCGGAGCCGGACTCCCCCACCACGCCGAGGATCTCGCCCTCGCGGATGTCGAAGCTCACGCTGGCGATACCGCCGCCTTCGGCACGTTTGCGGAACAGGCGCTTGCGGCCGTAGCGGACGCCGAGCGCCTCGGCGCGGAGCAATTCGCGAAGTGGCGGCTCATCCTGCACGAGGCGGCGGTAGGGCCGGGGTACCGCGTCCACCAGGCGACGTGTGTAGGCGTGTGCAGGGTTGGCAAAGATGCGCGTGGCTGGCCCTGTTTCCACCAAATGGCCGCCGCGCATCACGGCAACGCGCTCCGCCACGCGTGCGACGAGGCCGAGGTCGTGCGAGATGTACAGGCCCCCGACCCCCGTCTCCGCCCGCAGCCGATGGAAAAGATCGAGGATGCGCGCGCCGGTGATGACGTCGAGCGCTGTCGTCGGTTCATCGAACAGGACAATGTCCGGGTGCGGCGCGAAGGCGGTGGCGATGACGACGCGCTGCTTCTCGCCGCCGGAGACCTCGTGCGGATAGCGGCGCATCAGCGCCTCGGCGTGACGCAGCTCCACGCGTTCGAGCCAGGAGACGGCCTCCTTCCATGCGGCGCGCGGGGACAGGCCGCGGTGGCGCTCCAGCACCTCCGTGATCTGCCGGCCCAGCGTCAGCGTCGGGTTCAGCGACGTGGCCGGATTCTGGAAAACCATGCCGATGCGCTTGCCGCGGATGGTGCGCATGGCCGCGGGGCCAAGCGTGGTAAGTTCCGTGCCGCCGAGGCGGACGCTGCCACAAGCGAGCCGCGCGTTGCCGGCGAGATGGCCCATCACGGCCATCGCAAGCGAGGTCTTGCCCGAACCGGATTCTCCCACCAGACCCAGCACCTCACCCGGCGCGACGGAAAGTGAAACGTCCTCGAGCGCGCGGAAAACCCCGTGCCCGGTGGCGTAGTCGAGCGTGAGATGGGCGATGTCCAGCAGTGCTGTCATCGCTCGTCACGCGGGTTGAGCGCGTCGCGCAACCCGTCTCCAAGCAGGTTGAACCCGATCGCGGTGATGCCGATCGCGGCGCCAGGAGCCAGGACCAGCCAGGGCGCATCGTGCAGATAGGCACGGCCGTCACTGACCAAGAGCCCCCATTCGGAGGAGGGTGGTTGCGCGCCGAGGCCGAGGAAGCTCAGAGTCGCCAGCAACATCACCGCGAAGGCGACGCGGATCGTGGTCTCGACGATCACGGGGGCGATGACATTGGGAAGCATCTCGGCCAGCACGATGCGCGTACCGGACTCGCCGCGGGCGATCGCGGCGGCGACGTATTCTTCCTGTCGTGCCGCCAGCGCCACGCTGCGGGTGATGCGTGCCATGCCGGGCGCGAAGGCGATGGCAATGGCGAGCAGCGCCGTCTCCTCGCCTGCGCCGAGCGTGCTCGCGATGAGGAGGGCCAGCAACAGGCCGGGGATCGCCAGAACCGCGTCGACGGTGCGCATGATCGCCTCGTCCCAGCGCCCGCCGGCATAGGCGGAGAGCGTGCCGACGGTGGCGCCGGCGAGCGTGCCGGCGAGGGTTGCGAGCAGGGCAGGCGGCACCGTGTCGCGCGCCCCGTAGAACAGGCGCGACAGCTCGTCGCGCCCGAACTGGTCCGCACCCAGCCAGTGCCGCACGCTGGGGGCGGCGAAGCGGCCGAGATAATCCATGTGATCCGGGCTATACGGCGCGAGCGCCGGCCCAAACACGCAGATAAGGGCGACGACCAGCAGGATGACGACGCCGAGCGCGCCCTGCTTGGTGCGCAGCAGGCGGCGGAACAGATCAGTCATAGCGCAGCCGCGGGTCGAGCAGCGCGTAGGCGATATCGGCGAGCAGGTTCGCGACGGCATAGGTGCCGGCCATGATCAGCGCACCCGCCTGGATCGAGGGCAGATCCCGGTTCTGGATCGCGATCAGCAGCTCGCGGCCGATGCCGGGGATGGCGAAGATCTCCTCGACGACGATAATGCCGCCGAGCAGGTAGCCGACGTCCAGCGCCACCACGGTCACCACCGGCAGCAGCGCATTGCGCAACACATGACGCATCAGCACCGTCCGGCGCGCGAGCCCCTTCAGCTCCGCCGCGCGCACATAGTCGCTGGCCAAAACGTCGATCGTCTCCGAGCGCATCATCCGCGCCACATGCGCGATCAGCACCAGCGAGACGGTGAGAACGGGAGCGATAAGGTGCCGTACGCCGTCGGCAAAATGTTTCGTGATCGGTACATAACCAGTGGCGGGAAGCCAGCCGAGATGGTCGGCGAGCACAACGAGGACAAAGGTGGCGGTGACGAACTCGGGCAGAGAGATGCCGAGATAGGAGACGAGGCCGGCGATAAGATCGAGCGGCCGGCCACGGCGCAGCGCCGCCAGCACGCCAAGCGGCACCGAGACGACGAGCATCAGCAGGATGGAGCACGCCGCGATCAGCAGCGAGCGCGATAGCGCGGTGAACATGGTCGGCCCCACCGGCAGGCCGGTGCGCATCGAGGTGCCCAAATTGCCGTGCAGCAAGGCCCAGAACCAGTGCCAGAACTGCAGCCAGACGGGGTCGGAGAGGCCGAGCTTCTGACGCAGGGCCGCAAGCGCCGCCGGGGTCGCGTTCTGCCCCAGCAGCGTCACCGCGGCATCGGCCGGCAGCGCCTGCGTGATGGCAAACACCAGCAGGGAGACGACGAGCATGGTGTAGGCCATCAGCAGCAGGCGGCGCAGCAGCCAGGCAAGTGACATCGCGCCCGCTCAGACCGTCATGGCTTCGATCACGGCCGGGTCAGGCACGATGCGGCGCGCCCGTGCCGAGCCAGAGCTTGTCGAGCAGGAACACGGCGCCGCGCGGATTGAGTGCGTAGTTCTCGACATACGCGCGCTTCCCGGCCAGCAGGTCGAAGAAGACCGGGATCACCGAGGGTACCTGCTGGTTCATCAGTTCCTGCGCCTGGGCGTACAGCGCGGCGCGCTTTGCCTCGTCCGTGGTGATGCGTGCCTGCTCGACCAGCTTGTCGAACTGTTTGTTATCCCAGCGCGTCTCCGGCCAGGCGGCGTTGGAGGTGTAGAGCAGCGAGAAGATGGCGTCGGCGGTCGCCTGCATGTTGTAGAAGCCGACGTAGAAATGGCCTTTCTTCCACACCGTCGCGAGATAGGTCGCGTGCGGCATGGTCTGCACCTTGATGCGGAAGCCCGCCTCTTTTGCCATCTCGCGCATCGCCACCGCCAGCTGCGCGCGCGTCGAGGGGTTCACCGAGGCGACGAGGGTAAGGTCGATGCCATTGGGATAGCCCGCTTCGGCGAGCAGCTTGCGTGCCTCAGGTATGTTGCGCTGCTTCAACGGCATCTTGTGATAAAAATGGTATGCGGGGCTGATCGGTGTGTCGTCACCCGGCGTGCCGTAGCCCTCCGCCACGAACCCGACCATCGCCTTGCGATCGACGGTGAGTGCCAGCGCCTGGCGGATGCGCATGTCGGAGAACGGCTTTGCGTAGCAGGCCATGTTGACGTTGAGGAACTGGCCGGAGGGCACGCGCAGCGGCACCACCCCCTTTGCGGCTTTGAGCCGGCCGAACTGCGAGGGCTGGGTCTCGGCCATCAGGTCGGTATCGCCCGCGATCAACGCCGAGGCCTCGGCGGTCGGGTCAGGGTAGATCACCACCTCGACGCGATCGACGTGCGGGCGCGCGGGATCCCAGTAATGCGGGTTGCGCTCAACGACGATCTGCCGCTCGGGCGAAAAGGAGACGAGCTTGAATGGGCCGGTACCATTGGCGCTGTGCGACAGCAGGCTCATGTCGCCCTTGGCGATCGCCGCGGGAATGATCTTAGCATTGGTGTAGGCAAGTGCGACAGGCAGGTCCGCGTAGGGACCCTTGAGGTGGAACACCACCGTGGTGGCGTCGGTCGCGGTGACGTCTTTCACCGGGCCGATATTCGTGCGTGCCGCGGAGCCCGTCTTGGGGTCCATCATTCTCTGGAAGCTCGCCTCGACATCCTTGCTGGTGCAGGGGGTGCCGTCCTGGAAGATCAGGTTCGGCCGCAGTTTGAAGGTCCAGGTGATGAGGTCGGCACTGGTCGTCCAGCTTTCCGCGAGATCCGGCTCGGCGGTCATGTCGCGTCGCAGGCGCGTGAGGCCGGAATACAGCAGTTCGCTGACCAGATATTCGGAGTTCACGCGGGTGAGCAGCGGGTTCAGGACGCTGGCCGCCTGGTTCACGGAGACGCGCAGCACGCCGCCCTGGCGTGGTGTCGCGGTCGCCGCCTCGGCGGATGAAAAGGCAGGCGCGAATGGGAGGGTGGCGCCGAACGCGGCGGCGCCAGCGAGGATGGTGCGGCGTGGAGTCATGGCGTGTCTCCTGCGGGGATGGGGGAATCGGCGAGGTAGGCGAGCAGGGCCCGCGCGAGCGAGGCGATGTCCTGCACGGTGGTGAACTCGTCGGGGCCGTGACCCTGGCTTTCGTGGCGGACGAGGCCGCCGAGCATGATCTCGGACAAGCCCGCGCGCTGCACGAACCCCATGTCGGAACTCGTGGACGAACCGTAGCGCGCGAAGCTCGCGTCGGGCCAGCCGAAGCCCCATCCGAGCGACTGGCGCCAGCGCGGCCAGCAGCGACCGCCATCGGGGTTCGTGACGGGGTCGAGACGGCCCACGAGTTGGGTGGTGATGGAAAGTGCCTTGCTCTCCCGGCGCGCGCCTGCAATCGCCTTTTCGATCTCGGCGAGCGCCGCCTCCATGGTCTCCTCCGGCATAACGCGGCGGTTGACCAGGATGCGGCAGCTTCCTGGCAACGCGGACCCCTTGGCGCCGCCCTGCACCGCGGCGATGGTCAGGCGCGCGGTGAGGGGGCGGCCACGCCTGGGCGGCGGTGGGAGCGCCGAGATCCGGGTTTCCACCTCGCGTTTCAACACCGTCAGCGCCGTCAGCACAGGCAGGGCTTCCTCCACCGCGTTGACGCCGTCGGGGCCCGGGTCGCCGGAATGCGCGGCTCGTCCTTGCACCGTGATCGCGACGTCGAGGCTGCCGAAGCAGCCTGCCCAGATGCGTGGCGAGGCCCCGCCATTGAGGCAGATGAGCTCGTCGCAACCCAGCAGGTTCTGCTCCGCCAGGTAGCGCACACCGGGATAGAGCCCGCCCTCCTCGTCGGTGCAGGCAAGCAGCACGGGATCGCGCGCGAGCGGCAGGCCGGATAGAGCCGCGGCATCGAGGGCCGCGATCAGTGCCACGATGGTGCCCTTCATGTCCGCGCTCCCACGGCCGTACAGCCGGTCGCCCTCGCGCGTCAGCGCGAAGGGCGCGCGTGTCCATCCGTCACCGGCCGGCACCGTGTCGGTGTGCGCGTAAATGCCGCAGGCCGGGTGGCATCGTTGCGTGGGGGCGGCGATGAGGTTGATGCGCGGGCCACGGCTCTCCGGCGTCGTCCACAGCGCCTCGGGCACCTCCACGCGCCGACAGGTGAAGCCGCGTGGGGTGAACAGCGTTTCCAGGAGGTCAGCGAAGGCGGCGTATCCACCTCCCGGAGGGAAGCTGGTATCGATCTCCAGCAGCCGGCGCAGCACGTCGAGCCACACATCCTGCCGAGCCTCGATGTGCGATGCGGCGTGGATCACGGCAGCAGGCGCGGTTGCGTGTGCCAGGGCAGAGATTGGAGGTCACCGCATTTCTATGAAGAAATCTACTATGACGGGGAAACGGGCAAGTCTGTCAAGCCGGGACGCCGATGGCGGCGATGAAACCAGGACTTTCGTGCCTCTGCACGAGCGGCTGAAGCGCACGCTTTCCGAGCGCATCCTGCTCGGCCAATGGTCGCCCGGCGCCGCCATTCCCGGCGAGGTCGAGCTAAGCGGGCAGTTCAACGTCGCGGTCGGTACCGTTCGCAAGGCGCTGTCGGCGTTGGTCTCCGAGGGAATGCTGACACGCCGCCCGCGCGTCGGGACGGTGGTAACGGGGCGCAGCCCGGCGCATTCGCTACGCTTCTTCTTCCGCTACTTCCGTCTGCGCGGAGCCGATGGCGCCTTGCTGCATTCGCGGGCCGAAACCCTGGTGCTCGTCGAGGAACAACCGTCGGCGGAGGACGCGCGCCGCCTGGGCATCGCGACGGACGAGCCAGTGATCCGCATCCATCGACGCCGTAGCATCGACAGTGAGGCGATCATGCTGGATGTGTATCGGATACCCGTCGCGCTGGTGCCTGGTTTTCCCCGCGACCCCGCGGCCCTTCCACAGCTGCTCTACCTCTTCTTACTCGACCGCTGGGGCCTGCGCATCACCGCAGTGCGAGAGGAGTTGCGTGCTGAACTGGCGACCGAGGCGGACCGCGCCTCGCTGGCACTGCCCGACCCGGCGGCGCTTCTGGTCATCGAGGAGACCTCTTACGACCAGGCAGGTAGGCCGTGTCTCCTGGCCACGCATCGCGCGCGAACCGAACAGCACCGTTACGTCCACGAGGTGCGTTGAATGTCCTCGATGGACTTGCTTCGAAAAAGTGGAGGTCTGTTATGGGTTTCCTCAAACGACTTCGTGAACCGCTTCCGCTCCATCGCCGGAAATCTCCTTCCTTCGCATCAGGGGCTCTCCACTTTTCTGAAGCAAGTCCAGTTCCCCCATGAACGGCCTTGCAATCGGCGACCGCGGTCGGCCCGCGCCCCCATCGGCTCTGCTATGACAAAAAACCTGAACTAGCGTTTCGTTTATCATTCATAGTGCCGGATATGCTTATTTTGATGTAAAAAACATGATATCGTCGAGTCAGCTCAAAGCGGCCCGAGCCTTGCTCGGCATCGACCAGAAAGACCTGGCCGAGCTCTCCGGCCTTTCCCTGCCAACGATCCAGCGGATGGAGGGGAGTGGCGGCGTCATTCGTGGCAACGTCGATTCCCTGATGAAGCTTCTCGAAGCGTTGGATCGGGCCGGCATCATTGTCATTCGCCCGGGTGACGTCTCGGACGAGGCAGGCGGACGCGGCGTTCGGCTCAAGAGCGGGTCATGATTGCGATCGTCCTGCTCAGTGCTCTTGGTTCGCTCGGTCTCGGCGTTGTCGGCGGAATATTAGCGCGGCAGGCGGCAGGGCGGATCATCGTCTATGGCGGCTCTCTGGTTACCGCCCTTGTCGTGTTGACGGTCGCGGTCTGGCAAGTCGCGCTGGGCATCATGCGGCCACCGGTGTTGACTCTGCCGCTCGGCCTGCCCGGCGTCGGGATGCATTTCGAAATCGACGATCTTTCCGCGGCGTTCCTGGCAATCGTCAATCTCGGCGCCGCACTCGCAAGCCTCTATGCGCTCGGATATGGCAAGCACGAATCGGAACCGTTGCGCGTCCTGCCATTCTATCCCGTCTTTCTCGCAGCGATGAATCTCGTGGTCGTCGCTGCGGATGCTTATGGCGTTCTCCTGTTTTGGGAGATGATGTCGCTCGCCTCCTGGGCGCTGGTGATAGCGCATCACGATGAGACCGAGACGCGTCGCGCCGGCTACGTCTACCTGCTGATGGCAAGCGCGGGAACGCTCGCCCTGTTGCTGGCGTTCGGCCTGCTGGCAGGCCCGGATGGGCACTATACCTTCGCCGCCATGCGGCAGGCGCAACCGGTTGCCTGGGGCGGGGCGGTCGTGATGCTGCTGACGCTCATCGGGGCAGGTTCCAAGGCAGGCCTGATGCCCCTGCATGTCTGGCTGCCACGGGCGCACCCGGCGGCGCCGAGTCAGATATCCGCCTTGATGAGCGGCGTCATGACGAAAGTGGCGATCTACGTGTTCATCCGGATCGTCTTTTGCCTGGCAGGACCTGTTGTCTGGTGGTGGGGCGTGATCGTGCTGGCCATCGGTGGCATCACTGCCGTGTTGGGTGTCCTCCAAGCGCTGATGGAAGACGACATCAAGGTTATCCTCGCCTACAGCACGATCGAGAATATCGGACTCATCTTCGTTGGTCTTGGCCTCGCGCTGGCGTTTCGCGCGGATGGCATGGCGATCGCCGCCGCCCTCGCGCTGACCGCTGCCCTGTTTCATGCCTTCAACCACATGCTGTTCAAGAGCGCGCTGTTCTTTGGGGCTGGGACGATCCAGCACGCCACGGGTGAGCGCAGCCTCGCGAAGCTCGGGGGGTTGATGCATCGCATGAAGGTGAGTGCGGTGCCCATGCTGATCGCGGCGATGGCGATCGCCGCGTTGCCACCGCTGAACGGCTTCGCGTCTGAGTGGCTGCTCTTGCAGGCGATTCTGCTCAGTCCCGCGCTACCGCAATTCGGGTTGAAACTGGCGGTACCGGCGGTCGGCGCTCTGGTGGCGCTTGCTGCGGCTTTCGCTGCCGCGTGTTTCGTTCGGTTTTACGGTATTGCCTATCTTGGACGGCCGCGGAGTGCTGCGGCTCTCGCGGCGCAGGAAACGGACGGATTTTCCCGCGCCGCCATGATTGTTCTCGCGGGACTCTGTCTGGTGTTCGGTGTGCTGCCCGCGTTGGCTCTGCGATTGATTTCCCCGGCCGTGCAGGGCGTGGTCGGCGCCCATGTTGCACTCGGTCACGGACTGTCGTGGTTGACGCTTCAGCCGGTCGTCGCGCGTCACAGCTCCTATAATCCGGTGCTCATCCTGATTTTCATCGGCACCTGTGCCTCGTTGGCGGCCGTCGCGCTGCATCGGTTCGCCACGCGCACGGTGCGGCGGACGACGGCATGGGCTTGCGGCTTCACCCCAGCCGACCGGTCGATGTCGTCCTTCGAGCCCAGCGTCCAGGACGAGCCCGGCACCCAGTATTCGCCATCCGGCTTTTCCCAGCCGATCCGCCGTGTCTTCGCCAGTGTGTTATTCCGCGTGCGTGACGATGTGACGATGCCGCCGCCAGGTTCGACCGCGCCGGCGCGCCTCGTCGTGTGGATCACCGACCCGATCTGGAACGGTGCGTACCTGTCACTCGCGGCGTTCGTCGAGTGGGCCGCCGAGCGGACCAACCGGCTGCAATTCCTGACGATCCGCCGCTACCTCGGCTTCGTGTTTATCACCCTCGTGCTGCTGCTCTGCTGGATCGCGCTATGGGGATAATCACCTCCCTGCCGCTGCAGGCGCTCGAGATGGCGATCATGCTGGCCGGCGCCCCCATGCTGACCGGGTTCATCCGGCTGCTCAAAGCCCGGTTGCAACGCCGCGCCGGGCCACCGCTGCTGCAAACCTATCGGGACCTGCTCAAACTTACGAACAAGGAGGCCATGGTCGCGCGCGAGGCGTCCTGGCTGTTTCGGGTCGCACCTTACCTGATTTTTGCCGTCACCTGGGTGGCAGCGTCGCTGGTGCCGAGCTTCGCGGTCGATCTGCAATTCTCCTGGTCGGGTGACCTGATCGTCATCGTCGCCCTGTTGGGCAGTGCCCGGTTCTTCCAGATGCTTGCGGCGCTCGACGCCGGTACGGCCTTCGGCGGGATCGGTGCCAGTCGCGAGGCGATGTTCGCCTCGCTCGCCGAACCCGCGATGCTGATGATCGTGTTCACGGTGGCGCTGGTTGCCGGATCGAGCCAGCTCTCCGCGATCGCGACGTTCATGCATTCCGGTGAGGCCGGTTTGCGGCTTTCTCTAGCACTCGGACTCATTGCGCTGGTCATCGTCGGCCTTGCCGAGACCGGACGTTTTCCAGTCGATAATCCTTCGACCCATCTCGAACTGACCATGGTGCACGAGGCGATGGTATTGGAATATGCGGGGCGCCATCTGGCGCTGATCGAATTGGCCAATGCGATCAGGCTGCTGCTCTACATGTCCTTGATCGCGTGCATCTTCGTTCCGTTCGGCATTGCGCCACCCGGTGCCGGGCCGGTGATACTCGCCCTCGGTCTTGTCGCCTACGTCATGAAGCTTGCCGCGGGTGGCGTGCTGCTGGCCGGTTTCGAGACAGTGATCGCAAAAATGCGGGTCTTTCGGGTGCCGAATTTCGTGGGCGCCGCCCTGATGCTTGGCCTGCTTGGCACGCTGCTGCTGTTCGTGTCGGCAACGCTATGACCGGTTCACTCGCTGACCTCACGTCGCCCACCACGACGCTCGGCGTTGCCAATGTGCTCGCGGGCAGCCTCGTGCTGATCAGCTTCATGATGCTGTATCAGGACCGGTTGCCTGCGTTGATCAACGTGCTGGCGCTGCACTCGGCGCTGCTCGGGCTCGCGGTCGGTTGGCAGGCCTATATTCAGGATGCATCCGGGCTCTACGTGACGGCGGCCCTGGCGCTCGGTTTCAAGGCGATCGTGATCCCAGTCGCGCTGCATCGGCTCGTCGACCGGCTCGGCATCCGGCGCGAGGTCGAGACGATTGGCGGTATCAGCCTGACGATGCTGGCAGGGATCGGGCTGGTGGCGTTGTCGATGCTGGTCATGCTGCGCACGGCCGCCCGCGCCGATGCGTTGGCGCGTGAGGATGTCGCGCTCGCCCTTTCCGTCATTTTGCTCGGGATGCTGATGATGGTGACGCGGCGCAACGCGGTCAGCCAGATCGCCGGTTTCATGTCGCTGGAGAACGGCTTGATCCTTGCTGCTTCCGGCGCCCAGGGCATGCCGCTGGTGGTGGAAATCAGTGTCACCTTTTCGATCCTGATCGCCTTCATTGTGATCGGCGTGTTCCTGTTCCGCATCCGCGAGCGGTTCGACACGGTGGACAGTACGGCGCTCGATGCATTCCGCGGAGAGTTGCAATGACCGGATTCGCAGCTGATGCGATGATCGGCACCCTGGTCATTCCTGCCCTGGCTGCGGTGGTCATCGCGGCGGTGCCGGGCTGGCGGCTGGCCGCACGGCTCAACATTCTGGCGAGCCTGCTGACGGTGAGCGCTTCGGCATGCCTGCTCGTCGACCGACCCGCACCGACACAGTTATTCCTGATCGACGATCTGAACATCGTTTTCCTGCTTCTCAATGGCTTCGTCGGGCTTACCACCAGCATGTTCAGCGCGAGCTACATCGCCCACGAGATGGAAACAGGACGTCTGACGCCGCGGTATCTCCGATTCTACCATGCGATGTACCAGGTGATGATGCTGGGAATGAATCTCGCGCTGATCACCGACAATCTAGGCCTGATGTGGTTCGGCGTCGAACTGGCGACGCTCTCGACCGTCATGATGGTGGGTGTCTACCGCACGCCGGCCTCGATCGAGGCATCCTGGAAATATCTCATCCTAGGCAGTGTCGGTATCGCGCTGGCCCTGTTCGGCACCATCATGGTCTACCTCGCCGCGAAGCCGGTGCTGGGTACCGGCATGGCGGCGATGCAGTGGACACGGCTGCTGCGCCACGCCGCGAGCCTCGATCCGGCGATGCTCGACGTCGGGTTCATCTTTCTGCTGATCGGCTATGGTACCAAGGCGGGTCTGGTCCCCATGCATGCTTGGCTGCCGGATGCCCATGCCGAGGGGCCGACGCCGATTTCCGCGGTGCTTTCCGGCCTGCTGCTCAATGTCGCGCTCTACGCCATTCTGCGGTTCAAGGTCTTGCTCTCTGCCAGCCGGGCCTCGGTCGCACCTGGCGTGCTGATGGAGGCGATCGGGTTACTGTCGCTGTTCTTTGCGGCCATCATGCTTTATCGGCGGCGCGACATCAAACGGATGTTTGCCTATTCCTCGATCGAGCATATGGGAATCATTGCGTTTTCGTTTGGAATTGGCGGGCCGCTGGGCAACATCGCCGGCCTGCTGCAGATGATGATGCACAGCCTTACCAAATCGGCGATTTTTTTCTCGGTCGGCCATGTCGCCCAGGCGAAGGGCACGCAGAAAATCGCAGAGATCCGGGGATTGACGGCAAGCCACCCGCTGCTTGGCTGGACCCTGGCTGCCGGTGTCGCAGCGATCGCCGGTCTGCCTCCGTTCGGGATTTTTACGTCGGAATTCCTGCTGATTACCTCGACATTCGCGCGCGCACCGGTCCTCGCCGTTCTGCTCGGGCTCGGGATTCTGCTTGCCTTCGGTGCGTTGCTCCTGCGGATGACCGGGCTCTGCTTTGGCGAAGCAAGTCCGGGGGCGCATTCGATCACGGCGTCATCGGTGCCGATTTTCCTCCATTTGGGGATCGTTCTCGCAATCGGGATCGTGATGCCCGGCTTCCTCTACGTATGGTTCTCCCATGTCGCGACCCAACTCGGCTGAGGCGATGCAACGGGTGGATCGCGCGCATTGGGCTGAAGCTGCGATAGAGGTCGCGGAGGGCAGCGCGGTGTTCGTAGGTCTTTGGGCGGAGCGTGGTGCCGAGGGCAATGTTGTTCACATGGCAAAACGCCATTCAGATCGCGCCGCGGTTTCGGTGATCAGCCTTCCTGTTGCCGACCTTCGTTATCCTTCGGTCGGCGCGCATCATCCAGGTGCCATTCTGCTGGAGCGCGCCCTGCAGGATCAGCACGGGCTGGTCGCCGATGGATTGCCCGATCCGCGTCCGTGGCTCAATCATGACGCGCCCTATCGGTTCCGTCCGGCCATCGGCAGCGGTGTGCACCAGCTTGCAGTCGGCCCCGTTCATGCCGGCACGATCGAACCGGGGCATTTTCGGTTTTCGGTGAACGGCGAGACCATCGTCAGGCTGGAGGTGCGGCTTGGCTATGCCCACAAGGGCACGCTGGACCTGATGCGCGGTGCCCCGCCAGACCATGCCACCCGACTGGCCGGGCGGATTTCGGGCGATACCACCGTTGCCTATGCCTACGCTTTCTCGCAAGCCGTCGAAATGGCGCTCGGGGTCGATGTGCCACCGCGCGCCGTTGCCTTGCGCGGAATCATGGCAGAACTTGAGCGCCTCACCAATCACTGGGGCGATTTCGGCGCGATCTGCAACGATGCCGGCTTCCCGTTGCTCAACGCCCATGCCGCGGTTTTGCGCGAGCGCGTGTTGCGCCTGGCTCAGGGATGTTTTGGCCACCGGTTGATGATGGACCGTATCGTACCCGGCGGCGTTTCCACGGATCTTGTTGGCAAGGACGCCGGTGTGTTGCGCGCCGCCATTGCTGAATACGCTGATCGCTTCGAGCGCCTCGTCGAGCTCTACGACAACACGGCATCCTTGCAGGATCGGGTGGTAAGCACTGGGCGACTTCATTCCGCTCTGGCGAAGCGCCTGGGCTGTGGTGGGTATGTCGGCCGCGCTGCCGGGCAGGATTTCGATGCTCGGCGGGCCATGGCCTATCCGCCGTACGACCGCCTGACGCTCGGGGTGCCCAGCCTCATCACAGGTGACGTCGATGCCCGCGTGCGGGTACGGATTGCGGAAATTCGGCAGAGTTGCGGCCTTATCCTCACGTTGTTGGAGGATATGCCTGAGGGCGATCTTTCATGCGAGTTGCCGCGGAATACAGCCACATCCAGTGGCAATGCCCTGGTAGAAGGATTTCGCGGCGACATCTTTGCCCATGTCCGCCTGCGGGATGGTCTGGTCGAGGATGCGTTCCTCCGTGACCCATCGTGGTTCTTATGGCCTGCCCTGGAAGCCGCGATCGAAGGCAACATCGTTGCCGACTTCCCACTCTGCAACAAATCCTTCAACGCGGCCTATTCTGGGTGCGACCTGTAATGCGCAGAACCCTCCTCGAGAGCCTCGTCCGAGGCAAGCTGACCGAGCCGCCGCCTGTCGTCACCGATGGTGAAAAGGCCGCACTGGTGGCGGAACTCGACGACGAGGCACGGCGCAAGCTCGGCCGGTCGCTCGCGATCCGTGAAGTCGATGCCGGCTCCTGCAATGGTTGTGAACTCGAGATCATTGCGCTGAGCAACGCACTCCACGATCTCGAGCGTTTTGGCTTGAAGATCGTCGCCTCGCCTCGTCACGCCGACGTGCTGATGGTCACGGGGCCGGTAGCCCTGAACATGGAGCAAGCGCTTCGGCTGACCTATGATGCCATGCCCGCCCCGAAATTCGTCGTCGCGGTCGGCGACTGCGCCTGCACGGGCGGCATGTTCGACCGCAGCCCTGCCTGTATCGGCGCGGTGGACAAAGTGCTGCCGGTCAATCTCAGAATTCCGGGTTGTCCGCCATCGCCCGTTACCTTGCTCAAGGGATTGATCGGCCTGCTTTCGCGGCGTGGGTTTTCACGTCAATTGGGGCGATTGAAAACATGCAACGCAAAAACGAAAACTACTATTGAACAGCATCGTGATTGTTTAGACAATTATTTGAAACAATTTTTGCGCAAAAAATAATAGTCCTTAGTTATAAATATTTATGTCACATGCGAATTGATGCGCCAGACAAGCGCACTGCGCATTCTTATGATCGGATACGCGCCCCTCAATCGTCCGGTCATTTCGTCGATGCAAGAAATTTGCTGAGTTCTGTGGCCATTGATGCGAATTCGGGTAAAGCCAAACGCGGTAGGGGTTCACCTGATGGCGAGCCCTGATTCGATCTGTCCTGATCAATTTGTTGGAGCGGACGGGGACGATGGTGAAGGTTACCCGGACGGAACGCATGGCGGCGGCGTTGCGCTCTGTGGCGGGCAGATGCCGACATGGAGTGCCGGTCGGGCGGATGCTGGCATTGGCCCTGGTGCTGGAAGGTCGTCCGCGCAGCGGAGCGGCTGACCGGAACGGCATGGACCCGCGGCCCCTGCGCGACCGGCGCACCGATGCCGCGACCGGCGCACCGATGCAACGATGCCGGTATCGACGGATGGAACACCGCTGCGGGTAGTTGTGTACGACAGAGGGCACTTCTCGCCACGATTTCACAAACAGGCTGCTGGGAAAGCGGCCGCCGGGACGTTATCTTGTGGGGTGGCTGGCGCGATGGTCGCAACCGCTGGGCCTCGATATTTCACTTGGCAGACGTATCAATGCTTTATGCAAAATCCGCCGGCCCGCTGCGGCGGTTCCACGGTGATGGGTCAGGCGCCATGCGGCTGCGGCACGTCCTGCCGCTGCTTCTCGCGGCCCTGCTGTTGCAGGGCGCGTTCTCCCGGGCGGCGTGCGCCGCCGCCGGGCCCTGGGACAGCCAGGCGAAGGGGGCTGCCAGGCTGATCGCCGCGACCGAGGCCACGGGTGCCACCGAGATGGTCGATGCCGCGATCCAAATTCGTCTGCCCAGGGGCTGGCACACCTATTGGAAGACTCCCGGCGATGCCGGCATTCCGCCCACCGTGTCGTGGCAGGGCTCCACCAATCTGCGGTCGGTACGGATCGACTTCCCGGCGCCGAATCGCCTGCCCCCGGTCGATGGGCTGCTGACCCTCGGCTACGATAACGGCGTGGTTCTGCCGGTCGCGGTGACGCTCGCGCATCCCGGCGAACCGCTGCATCTGCAAGCAACAATCGACTACGCCTCCTGCCAGGCGGTCTGTGTGCCGATCCACGCGCGTCTCACGCTCGACTTGCCGGCGGGGCTCGGGACGCCCGGCCCCGAGGCTGCGCTGATCGCCGCGGCCCGTGCCCGCGTGCCGGTGCCCGCCGCCACGTCCGGCATTCGTGTCGAGCGCGCCGTGGTCTCGCCGATGGTCGGCGGCAAAGCCGGGGCGCTGATCTCGCTCCGGCTCGCCGCCGCGAAGCCCTTTACGATGCCCGATCTGTTCCTCGACGGCGCCAGCACGCCGGTGCCGCCGAAGGTCGCTCTGACCCGCTCCGGGCATACAGCGCTGCTGCATCTCGCGGTTCCCGGCGCTAAGCCGGCGGCGCTGGTCGGTCCAACGCTGCGGTTGACGCTCGCGGATGGCCACCGCGCGGTGCTGTTGACCACGACTGCCGTTGCCGGCGCGCCGTTGCCGATGCCGGGTGACTCCTCGCGGGCGGCGATCCTCGCCATCGCCTTCCTGGGCGGGCTGGTGCTGAACCTGATGCCCTGCGTGCTGCCGGTGATCTCGCTCAAGCTGCTGGCGCTGCTGCGCCAGGCGGGGGCTGAGCGTCGTGCGGCGCGCGCCCGGCTGCTGGCCTCGGCTGGCGGCATCGTCATCTCGTTCCTTGTGCTCGCGGCCATGCTTGCCGGGCTCAAGGCCGCCGGGGCGGCGGTGGGATGGGGCATCCAGTTCCAATCACCGTGGTTCCTCGCCGCGATGGCGCTGGCGACGACGCTGTTCGCCGCCAGTCTGTTCGACAGGCTGGAATTCGGCGGACTATCCACACCCGGTCCTGCGACCGCAAACGCCGGCGGGTTGTGGGGGGCGTTCCTCACCGGCGCGTTCGCGACCATCCTCGCCTCCTCCTGCACGGCACCCTTCGTCGGCACCGCGCTCGGCTTTGCGTTCACCCACGGCGCGGTGGAGATTCTCGGTGTCCTGGCGGCGATGGGGCTGGGCATGGCGGCGCCGTTTCTGGCCGCCGCAGCCATGCCGGGCATCGTCGCCTTCCTGCCGCGACCGGGGCGCTGGATGGTCTGGCTGCGTCGCGTGTTCGGTATCGGCCTGCTCGCCACCAGCGCCTGGCTGCTCTGGGTGCTGTCGGTCGAGGCGGGGATGCGCACGGCCCTGCTCGCGGCCGCGGCCCTCGCCGTGCTGCTGGCGCTGCTTGCCTGGCGACCGCGTTTGGGGCTTGCCGGCGCCGTCCTCGCTGGGCTGGTCGCGCTCGCCTCGCCGATCCTCTATCGCCCGGTCGCATCCAGCGCCACGGCGTGGCGGCGATTCGATCCGCGGGCGATTTCGGCGCTAGTCGCGGCGAACAAGATCGTGTTCGTCAACGTGACCGCCGCCTGGTGCCTGACCTGCAAGGCCAACGAGATCACGGTACTGGACCAGGACCCGGTCGCTGGCCGGCTGCGTGCGCCGAATCTGGTGGCGATGCAGGCGGATTGGACGCGTCCCAACCCCGCGATCGGCGCGTATCTCGCCCGGTTCCGCCGCTTCGGCATACCGCTCGATGTGGTTTACGGGCCGGGCGCGCCGCGCGGCATCGCGCTGCCGGAGTTGCTGAGCGCGCGTGCGGTGCTGGACGCGCTGCGCCGCGCTGGCGCGAAACAGGAGGCCGCGCGGTGAGCTTCTACGCGCGGCACGTGCTGCCGCTGCTGCTCGACACAGCGATGAAAGCCCGGCTCGCCACGCCGTATCGCGCGCGTGTCGCCGGGGCGGCGGAGGGCAGAGTTCTGGAGCTTGGCATTGGCTCCGGTCTCAACCTCGCACATTACGGGCCGGCCGTGCGCGAGGTGATCGGCATCGATCCTTCGCCGGAACTGCTGGCGATGGCGCGGCGCCGGGTCGGCGGGCAGACGGTCACGCTGCTCGAGGGCTCCGCCGAAGCCCTGCCGCTCGCGGATACAAGCATCGATACCATCGTCACCACCTGGACCCTCTGCACCGTGCCCGATGCCGCAAGGGCGCTGGCCGAGGCGCATCGCGTGCTGCGGCCCGGCGGCGCGTTGCTGTTCGTCGAGCACGGGCGCGCTCCGAGCCCGCGCGTGGCGCGCTGGCAGGACCGGCTCAATCGACCCTGGGGCTGCATCGCCGGCGGCTGCCATCTCAACCGGCGCATCGACACGCTAATCGGGGATTCGGGGCTGCGCATCACGCAGTTGCAGCAGGGTGCCATTCCCGGCCCGCCCACCCACACCTGGTTCTATGAGGGGCGGGCAGTTCGTGCGTAGGCCGCCGGGCCTCTCAGAAATAGCGCTGTAACACCGTGATCGTGTCATTCGGCAGCACCGGCGCGAGCGGACTCAGCTTGCCCTCCACCTCGTGCCCGTTCTCCTTGCGCGTCACTTCCACATAGGACTTGAAGGCGCGGTAGGTGTAGCCGCCGGCCAGCGCCGCCGCCTGCTGCGCCGTCATGCCGGGCTGGTACGGGTAGGGCCCCGGCTTGTTGACCTCGCCGAGCACAAAGATCGGACGGTAGGCGACAACTTCGACCGCGATCACCGCCCCCTTCATCAGGTCGCGATGCGACAGGATGTGCGAGACCTCGGTCGCGAGCTGGTCGGTGGTGAGCCCGCCTGCCCGCACATTGCCGAGCAGCGGCACGGAGATATTACCCTCGGCGTTGACGCTGAAAATCTCGGACAGCGCATCCTCGCCATAGGTCAGCATGCGGATCTTATCGCCTGGGCCGAGCCGGTAGACGCCCGGCTGGGTCGCCGCGAGCGGCTTGAGATCGGCGCCCGGCGTGCAGCCGGCCACCAGCAGCAGGCCGGGGAGCAGCATGGCGGCAAAGACTCGGCGGTTCATGAGGTGGCTCCCAGCGCGTTTGCCTGACTCGAAACGCAACGGGAGCGGCTTGGCAAGGGGCCTTGGGTCAACCGGTCGCGGCAAGACCAATCGCGGCGAAATCCCGGGACAATTCTCCGACCAGCGCCGCGTCCGCGGCCGCCGCGTTGCCGGCGCGGGCACGGGCGGCGACGCCCTCCAGGATCACGGCGAAGCGGAACGCGGCGAAGGCGTGGTGGAACGGCGTCAGAGGCGGTGCCGCGGTCTGGCGGGCATCATGATAGGCGGCGAGGTAGTCCGCTTCCGCCGGCAGGCCGAGCAGCGCGAGGTCGAGCCCCGCAAGTCCCTGAAATTGTTCTTGCGTGCTGCGCCAGGCCAACGCCGAGTAGGCGAGATCCGCGAGCGGGTGGCCGATGGTGGAAAGCTCCCAGTCCAGGACCGCGATGACGCGCGGCTCTGTCGGGTGGAACATCAGGTTGCCGAGGCGGAAATCGCCGTGGCAGAGCGCCGCCACGCCATCATCCGGCGGCAGGTGCTCGCCCACCCAGGCGGCGAGGCGCGCGAGATCCGGCAGGTCGCGGAAGCGCTGCGCCTGCCATTGGCGCGTCCAGCGGGCGACCTGGCGTGCGTAATAGCCCTCCGGCCGGCCGTAATCGCCGAGGCCGAGTGCCTGCCAGTCGAGCTCGTGTAGTGCCGCGAGGGTGGCGGCCATGGCGGCGAACATCGCGCGCCGCTCGGCTTGCGGCACGCCGGGCATGGCGTGATCGGTGAGGACGCGCCCCTCCAGCCGCTCCATCACATAGAACGGCGTTCCGATGACGTCGCTGCCCTGCTCGACCAGCACGACCGGCGGCACCGGCACGCGGCTTGCGGCGAGGGCCTGCAACACGCGTGCCTCGCGCTCCACGGCATGGGCGGAGGGGAGAATGTCGCCGGGCGGCTTCTTGCGCAGCACCAGGCGGCGATCGCCGATATCGAGCCGGAAAGTGGGATTGGACTGGCCGGCGCCGATGCGCGCCAGATGCGCGGCACCATGCGCGCCCGGCAGACGTGCATGAAGAAATGCGGCGAGACGCCCGGGATCGAAGCCGGCATCGCTCATGCGCCGGGTTTCAGCACATAGCCGCGACCGCGCACCGTGAAGAGAAACCGGGGCTCGCGCGGGTCGGGCTCGATCTTGCGCCGCAGCCGGGTCACCTGGACGTCGATCGCGCGTTCGCTCGCGTCGTCCATGCCGAGGGCCGCGGCGATCGCCTCGCGCGACAGCGCCTCGCCGGGGTAGCGCGCGAGTTCGGCGAGCAACGCCGCTTCGCCGCCGGTGAGCCGGACGACGCCGGCCGGCCCCGAGAGCTCGCCGCGCCCGGCATCGAATGTCAGGGCGCCGAGGCGAACACTGACCGGCGCCTCCGCCATCGCCTGGCTGGTGCGGCGCATCAGCGCGCGCAGGCGCAGCAGTAATTCCCGCGGCTCGAAGGGCTTGGCCAGGTAGTCGTCCGCTCCCGCCTCGAAGCCGGCGATGCGGTCCTCCGGCGCGCCGCGCGCGGTGAGCAGCAGGATCGGCACGCGCGCACGGGCGGCGCGCAGCGACTGGGTCAGCGTCAGCCCGTCCTCGCCTGGCATCGAGATATCGAGCACCATCGCCTCCGGCTCGATCAATGCGAGGCGCGCGCGTGCCTCGGCCGCGTTCTCGGCGGCGACGACGCGGAACCCGTGCTCGGCCAGGTAGCGCGCCAGCAGCGAGCGCAGGCGGAGGTCGTCGTCCACCACCAGGACCAGCGCCTCCGCATCGGTCGCCGCAACACTCATCGCCGTCCCCGGCGCGTCGTCATGGGCGGAGGGGCCGTTCGGCGCGGTCGAGCCAGGCGCGGCCCTGCTCGTCGGCGATGCCGCGCAGCACGCGGCGAAAACCCTCGACCGCCTGTGGCCCGGCGTCGCGATAGGCTTTGGCGAGGCGCTCGCGCTGGCGCTCGAAAACCTGGCGTTCCAGCGCATGGCCGGATGGCGTGAGGTGGAGCAGGCGCTGGCGGCGGTCGTCGCGGCCGGGGCGCTGCTCGACCAGGCCCTGCTCGATCAGCAGGCCGAGCACGCGCGCGAGCGACTGTTTGGTGATGCGCAGGATGCCGAGCAGGTCGCTGACGGCGAGCCCCGGATGGCGGCCGATGAAGTGCAGCGCGCGGTGGTGGGCGCGGCCGAAACCCAACTCCTCCAGCATGGAATCGGCGGCCCCGGTGAAGTCGCGATAGGCGAAAAACAGCAGGTCCTGGGCGGTGCGCAGCTCCTCCTCGCGCAGGTAGAGCAGGCCGGCGCCGGCGGGCGGATGGGCCGTGCTGGCGGCGGCGGGAGCGGTGGCGGGTTCGGGCATGGCTGGCATTCGCGGGTATTGGGTCAGGATTGTTGACGCGTAATGTGGCAAATTATACGTTCGTGGTCAGAGACGCAATAAAATTACCGGGAGAACGGATCATGGCTTTGGTTCCTTTCGACGATCGTGACGGAACGATCTGGCTTGACGGCGCTATGGTGCCGTGGCGGGAGGCCAGGCTGCACGTCCTTTCGCATGGGCTGCACTATGCCTCGGGCGTGTTTGAAGGGGAACGTGCCTATGCCGGCAACATCTTCCGCCTGCGCATGCACTCCGAGCGGCTGCTGAACTCCGGGCGCATCCTCGGCTTCGCGATCCCCTGGACCGCCGAGCAGATCGACGAGGCCTGCATCGCCGTGGTGAAAGCCAACGCCCTGACCGATGCCTATGTCCGCCCGATCGCCTGGCGCGGCACCGAACAGCTCTCGGTCTCAGCGCAGCAGACGACGATCCATCTGGCCATTGCGACCTGGGCCTGGCCCAACCTGTTCGGCGACAACCGCATGAAGGGCGTGCGGCTCGGGCTCGCGGAATGGAAGCGCCCGCACCCCGAGACGGCGCCGACCGCCTCCAAGGCGGCGGGGCTCTACATGATCGGCACGCTCTCCAAGCACGCCGCCGAGGCCCAGGGTTTCGATGATGCCCTGATGCTTGATTGGCGCGGCAGGGTTGCGGAAGCGACGGGAGCCAACATCTTCATGACCATGGATGGCGAACTGCACACCCCGACGCCCGATTGCTTCCTCGACGGCATCACCCGCCGCACCGTGATGGCGCTGGCCAAGCGCCGGCAGATCAAAGTGGTGGAGCGGCCGATCCTGTTCGAGGAACTGGCCAACGCCTCCGAGGTGTTCCTTGCCGGTACCGCCGCCGAGGTGACGCCGGTGCGCGAGATTGCCGGCCGGACCTACACGCCGAGCCGCATCACCGAGACGCTGCTGGGCGACTACGAGAAGGCCGTCCGCATGGCGCCGGCCGAGGTCGAGAAGTTACTCGCCGCATGAGGCATCCGATCTTCTGGCCAGTCATTGTTTGGGCGGTCACCTTCGTCTGCTTTCTCGGCATCGACAGTATCTGGCTGACGACGATGGTCGGGCGCCTTTACCGACCGCGCCTCGGCCCGTTGCTGCTGGACAAGCCGCTGCTCGGCGTGGCGCTCGGGTTCTACGCGCTCTACGCGGTGGGCATTGTGGTCTTTGCGGTGATGCCGGGGCTGCGCGAGGGCGCGTTGCGCGCCGCCTGGGGCGGGGCGTTGTTCGGGGTGATCGCCTATGCGACCTATGACCTCACCAATTGGGCGACGCTTAGGGGATGGCCAGCCTCGCTCACCTTCATCGACATGGCCTGGGGGCTGGTGGTGACGGCGGCGGCGGCATCGCTCGCGCGGTTCGTTCTGGCGCGGTTCGGATAACGTCGGACGAGGTCGGCGGTGACCGCGGCCAGCGTCGGTGCCCAGTCGCCCGGCGTTTCCTGCCGGTACAACGCGTGCGCCGCATACCAGGGTGAATCGCGGCGGTTGAGCAACCAGCGCCAGTCCGGCGCCGCGGGCAGCAGCAGCGCGACCGGAATGCCGAGCGCGCCCGCGACATGGCCCACCGACGAGTCGATGGTGACGATGTGGTCCAGCGCCCCGACGAGGGCGGCGGTATCGGCGAAGTCCGCCGCCGCCGGCAGCGGCGCGGGAAGGTCGTATTCGTCCTCGCGGGCGCCGCGCTGGAGGGAAATGAAGGTGACATGGGCGAGGCGCGGGTCATCCAGCAGGGGTGCGAGCGCGCCCGTCGGCAGAGAGCGACGGCGGTCGTTGGAGTGGGTGGGATTGCCGGCCCAGACCAGGCCCACGCGCGGCCCGGGCGGCAGCGCCCTGCGCCACGCCGCCACGGCCGCGCCGTCCGGCGTGAGATAGGGGCTTGGCGGGATCGTTTCGAGCCGCGTGGCGAGCAGCAGCGGCAGGCTCAACTGATCGACGCGCCAGTCATGCGGCGGCGGTGGCTGGTCGCGGTCCACGGTCCGGGCAAACGGGGCCAGCAGCCGCCGCAGCGGCGCGGCGACGGCGAGGATCACATGGGCGCCGCGCGCGCGCAGCAGCGGCAGGAAACGGGCAAACTGGATCGTATCGCCCAGGCCCTGCTCCGCCTCCACCAGCAGCGTTTTGCCGGCCAGGTCTTCGCCCTGCCAGGTGGGCGCGAAACTGCGGGAGAAATCGCCGGCGAAGCTCGGGTGGCGGCGGCGCCATTCGTAATCCGCCCAACCTCTGGCGAAGTCGCCGGCGAGCAGGCGTGCGAAGCTGCGGTTCCAGTACGCCTGGGCGAAATCCGGCCGCAACGCGATGGCGGCATCGCAGGCGGCGATGGCCTCGTCGAGCCGGCCCATGCCGGCGAACAAGTAGCCGAGGCTCGCATGGGCCTCCGGCAGGGTTGGGTCGGCGGCGATCGCCGTCCGCAGGGCTGCCAGCGCCTCGGTCGGCCGGTCCAGCGTGGTGAGCGCGTTGCCGAGATTGAGCGACGCACGGGCGTGGCCGGGCGCAAGGTCGAGAGCGGTTTGGAGCGCGTTGGCGGACCCCTCGGCATCCCCCAGCGCGCCCAGCGCGGTGCCGCAGGTAAACCAGGCTTCGGCATGGGCCGGGGCGAGTGCGACCGCGGCGTCGGCGGCAGCAAGCGCGCCGTGCGCGTCGCCGCCGGCGAGACGGGCGGCAGCGAGGGTTGCCTGCGCCTGCGCCAGGGATGGCGCGAGCCGCACTGCCGTCTCCGCCATGTCCAGCGCCTCCGCCAGCCGGCCGGCGGCCAGCAGCGCTCCGGCGAGATTGACCCGCGCCGCCGCATCGTCGGGCCTGGCGGCGGCGGCCATGGCGAGCGGCGAGACGGCCTCGCCGGCGCGCCCGTCACGCAGTAGCAGCAGGCCGAGCCGGCTCGCGGCGAGCCTCGGTGCGCCGGGATCGTTCAGCGCCGCGCGGTAGCGGCGTTCGGCGTCATCGAGGTCACCGGCGCGCTCCGCCTCCAGCGCCGCGGCCAGGCTCGCGAGCATGTCCATCGCGGCAGCATCCGCGCAAAAGGTTGCGACGATGCTAGCGCCGGCGGCGGCGGATCACGTCGGCGATGAGGCGGTCGAAATCCGCGTGGAAGCGGTCATTGCCGTAGGGCAGGGCGGCGAGCCGCGCCGCGGCGCCGAGGCGCGTGCGCAGGTTGGGGCTGGCGGCCAGCATCGCGAGGCTCGCCGCCAGCATTTCGACATCGCCGACCGGCACGGTCACGCAGTTGCGGCCGTGACGGAAGACGCCCTCGTAGCATGGCAGGTCGGTGAGCAGCAGCGGCCGCTCCAGCAGCGCCGCCTCATAGACGGCAAGTCCCTGCGTCTCGCTGCCGGAGGCGAGGCAGAAAACATCGGCCGAGGCGACCCAGTCCATCGCCGCCTGGTCATCGAGGCCGGAAAGCAGACGGTAACGCTGCGGCTCCGTCTCGACCAGCACCTGCGCCTCCGGACGGATGTTGAAGAATTTGCCGATCACCGCGCACTCGTAGTCGGCGGGACAGGCATGGACCGCGAGCAACAGGTCGCCGGGTCGCTTGCGCGTCTCAATCGTGCCGAGCTGGACCACGCGCAGCGCCCGCTGCTTCGGGGCCGCGCGGGTGGGATCGATCGTTTCGCGGTCGATATCGACGCCGTAGGGCATCACGTGCAGCTTGTCCTGCGGCAGCCCATAGGTGAACGAGCGATACACATCGCGCTGCGAGGCCATGTTGTAGACGATGGCAGAGGCATTCTGGAAACCGCCGATCCAGCCGGGATTGTTGAGTATCAGGTTGAGCCCGACCTCGGCCTCGTTGATGAGCCAGATCATCGGCAGAAGGGGGCCGATGCGCACCGCGACAGGGGCGGCGCAGATCGTGGTGCCGACCACGAGGTCGAAATCGGCGACGACGAGCCGGGGGTCGATGGTGAAACCGTCGGCGAGATAACGCTCCTTCATCGGCCCGTCATTGCCGATGAGCGGCACGATGGTGAGCGCGTGGCCCTGGCCGCGCAGATGCCGCGCCAGGCGATGGAAGGCGACCGAGGTTCCGGTGATGGTGAACTCGTGGCTGACCATCGCGATACGCAGGGGGCTCACGCGGTGGCGGGCGACGGGCGTGGGGGCCGTGGTCATGCGTCAGCCTGTCGTGCGAGGCGTCGTTGCCCAGGCAGCGGCGGCTGCGTCGTCCTGCGCCCGGGCCTCGACCCAGAGGCTCGTGCCGTCGGCGAAATGTTCCTGTTTCCAGAACGGCGCCCGGGTCTTGAGCCAGTCGATGAGAAAGCCGGTTGCCGCCAGTGCGGCGGCGCGATGCGCACTCGCCGCCAGCACCAGCACGATCGCCTCACCCGGCACCAGGCGGCCGACACGGTGGATGACGGTGACGCCGAGTAGGGTCCAGCGACGCTCCGCCTCGGCCGCGATGTCCGCGAGCGCGCGCTCGGTCATGGTGGGATAGTGTTCGAGCGTCATCGCCACGATTGGCTGCCCGCCCGCGGTATCGCGCACGGTGCCGATGAAGCTGCCGATGCCGCCGATGTCGTGGCGCCCAGCGCTCAGCGCCGCGAGTTCCTGGGCGATGTCGAAAGGCGCCGTCTGCACGACAACGCGGGCCATCGCGATGCCGGCCTCAGCCGCCGGTGACGGGTGGAAAGAAGGCTACTTCATCGCCCGGGCCGAGCGCCGTCTCGGGGCCGGCCATGGCCTGGTTGACGGCGACGCGGACGGTTGGCTGCGCCAGCGAGGCATAGGCGGGGCCGCGCGCGATCAGGTGCTGGCGCAGCGCGGCCACACTCGCGACGCCGGCGGGCAGGGTCAGCGCCTCCTCCGCGCGGCCCACGCGCTCGCGCAGCCAGGCGAAGTAGAGGACATGCAACTCCGCCATGCGCCGCTTCACCCGCCGCCTATTTCGGTGCGTTGACCGTCTGTACGCTGCCGTCCGGCCCGATCAGCGTCAGCGTGCCATTGCCGTTGGACACCGCGATTCCCTTGGTGCCGTTGCTGAACGTGTAGGTAATGACGCCGTTGGCATCGGTCGAGAGGTGCGCCACCCCCTGCGGGGTGGTGACGCTGCCATTGACCGGTGTCACCTTGCCCAGGGTGGCGGGCGGCGGGGCGATGGGTTTCGGCCCAGCCGGCATGGTGAGCGGGATCGGCGTGGCGGTGGCACCCGGCGGGGTGGAACTCGACGTCGCGGGTCCGGCGGATCCGGATTGCGGCGACAGCGTGCCGTCCTGCAACTGCCGCTCATAATATTGCAGCGTCGGCTCGGCCTTGACCGGCGCTGGCCAGACATTGCCGGGCTCGGTGTGCAGCGGCGCCATCGTCACGGCCTCGCCACGCACGCGCCGCATTGTCTCGGAGTTGCCCTGGGGTGCATTCGGGTTGGTGGTCAGCCCGTGGGTGTCGGCGATGTAGTGGGGGAAGCCGGCGAACGGGTTGGAGACATAGGCACAGCCTGACAGCAGCAAGCCGAGGCCGATCACGGCGATCGGACGCATCGATTGTCCTTTCCAGAGGGTTCTTTGCCCGCAGAGCCGGGCAGTCCCGCGAAGCTGTCGTAACTTGCCCAATGCAAGGCCCGGGCTCAAGCCACGCTCGCATCTTGGCTGCTATCCGCCATTCCGCGTAGCACCCAGCCCGCCACGGCCGCAGGCTCGTCGAGCGGCAGCACCGGCAGCGGACAATCCGCGAGCTTGCCGGGGGCGGCAACGGCGACGATCTCGGTCCGCCCAGGCCAAAGCGGCGGCTTGCCGAGTTCAGGCCGAAAAACCTCGATCTTGGGGTGCGGATGGGACTTGAACCCCTCGACCAACACCAGGTCGCAAGGCGAAAGACGCGGCAGCAGCGCCTCCAGCACCGGCTCGGCCTCCTCCACCAGCAGCGCCCAGCGCCGGTCACTGATCAGCAGCACCTCGCCCGCGCCGGCCTCGCGATGGCGGAAACTGTCCTTGCCCGGGCGATCGAGGTCGAAGCCGTGATGCGCGTGCTTGACGGTCGAAACGGCAAGGCCGGCCGCGCGCAGCACCGCCAGCATGCCCGTGATGAGGGTGGTCTTGCCGCTGCCGGACCAGCCGGCGATGCCAAGGACGCGCACGCGCCTACTCCTGCCGCGGGGCTGCGCCAGGCGTGGCGGCGTGGCGCAATCCGGTGGTGAGGTAGTCCCATCCGGTGATCAGCGTCAGCAGGGCGGCAACCCAGAGCATGCCCTCGCCGATGAAGGACATCGGCAAAAAGCCCAGATGCAGGAGGGCTGCCCCCGGCTGGCCCGCGAGCAGCGTGCCGAGCGCACCCATCTGGAACGCGGTCTTCCATTTCGCGAGCCGCGTGACCGGCAGGCGGGCCCGGATTTCGGCCAGATATTCGCGCAGGCCCGAGACCAGGATCTCGCGCAGCATGATCACCACCGCGGGGTAGAGCCCGGCCGCGGAGAGCCTGCCGGTGCCCACCAGCATCATCAGCGCCGCACCGACCAGGAGCTTGTCGGCGATCGGGTCCAGCATGCGGCCGAGATCGGAGGTCTGGCGCCGGTCGCGCGCCAGCTTGCCGTCAAAATAATCGGTAATCGCTGCCGCCGCGAACAGCGCGCACGCGGCGAGATGCGCGCCGGCCGAGTTAAGCGCAGCGAGGGCCACCAGCAGCGGAATCACGGCGATCCGCGACAGGGTGAGGACGTTCGGCAGATCCTGGAGCATGCGTCGCCTGTATAGACCGGCGCCGCGCCGCGGGAAAATCGTCCGACCGGGCGGGCGGCGATCGGGCAGGGATCGCCCGGCGGCATGAGACGTGCCAGCATCACTCCCGTGCAGGAGAACGCGATGGCGCCGGATGGACCGATGATGATCGAGATGCGCGGGGTCGAGAAATGGTTCGGCGGGTTCCGGGCGCTGGCCGGCGTCGACCTGACCGTCCAGGCCGGCGAGCGCATCGTGCTGTGCGGACCCTCGGGCTCGGGCAAGTCGACGCTGATCCGCTGCATTAACCAGCTCGAAACCGCGGACCGGGGCCGCATCGCGGTCGATGGCATCGAGCTTGGCCGGAATAATGCGCGTGCCGCCGAGGCGATTCGCCGCGAGGTCGGCATGGTGTTCCAGCACTTCAATCTGTTCCCGCATCTGACGGTGATGGAAAACTGCACGCTGGCGCCGATCCACGCCCGTGGCACGCCCCGCGCGGCGGCCGAGGCGACGGCGAGGCGGCTGCTGGAGCGGGTGCAGGTGCTCGACCAGGCCGGGAAATATCCCTCTCAGCTTTCCGGTGGGCAGCAGCAGCGGGTGGCGATCGCGCGGGCGCTGTGCATGGAGCCGAAGGTGATGCTGTTCGACGAGCCGACCTCGGCGCTCGACCCCGAGATGGTCAAGGAAGTGCTCGATACGATGATCGGGCTGGCCCAGGACGGCATGACGATGATCTGTGTGACGCACGAGATGGGTTTCGCCCGCCAGGTCGCGGATCGGGTGATCTTCATGGCGCAGGGCGAGATCGTCGAACAGGCGCCGCCGGAACGCTTCTTCACCGCGCCCCAGCATGAGCGGACCCAGCGCTTTCTCGGCGAGATTCTGGGCCATTAGGCCGGCGGGGGACGGGGGACTCGACGCTATGCACATGACCTCGGCGATCGGGCTTGCGGTGCGGCCTGCCTGCGTGGTGGCCGCTTGCATCCTCCTCGGTTGCATGATGGAGGCGGACGCATGATCAGCGGTCACACGCGCTTCATCGCGCACCTCGGCTTTCCGACGACGACGTTCAAGGCGCCGATGATCTACAACCCCTATTTCGAGAGCATCGGGCTCGACGCGATCGTGGTGCCGATGGGGGTGGACGCGGCCTCCTATGCCGCGCTGCTGCGGCCGCTGTTCGCCGCACACAACATCATCGGCGCGCTCGTCACCATGCCGCTCAAGATCCCAACGCTCGGCCTGGTTGACGAGGCCTCGCCGACGGCACGCATCGCCGGCGCGGCCAACGCGGTGAAGCGTCTGGCCGACGGGCGGCTGGTGGCCGATATGTTCGACGGCGAGGGCTTCGTGGGCGGCGTGCGGCGGCATGGCCGCACCATCACCGGCGCTGCGGTGCTGGTTGTCGGCTCCGGTGGCGTCGGTTCGGCGATCGCGGCGTCCTTCGCCAAGGCCGGCGTGGGGCGGCTCGGGTTGTTCGATGTCAACGAGGCCGCTGCCACCGCGTTGGCCGGGCGGCTCGCGGCGCATTACCCGAAGCTCGCGCTCGAGGTTGGCGGCAACGATCCCGCGGGGTTCACGATCGTGGTCAACGCGACGCCGCTCGGCATGCGTGAGGAGGACGACCTGCCATTCGACCCCGCTCGGCTCGACCCCGCCACGTTCGTGGGTGAGGTGGTGATGAAGGCGGAGCACACGCGGCTGCTGCGTGCGGCGCTGGCGCGGGGCTGTGCGGTGCAGGTCGGCACCGACATGCTGTTCGAGCAGATTCCCGCCTACCTCGACTTCTTTGGGCTGCCGGTGACGACGGCGGAAAATCTCCGCGCGCTGGCGCGCATCGCGTACTGAAGCGGAATGGGTTGATCGAAATCAAGGCGCGCTCCAGGACGACGTCATAGCCTCCCTGGCATTCCAGGTTCGGGGGAGGATTCCTATGTCCCATGCAGCGGATCGAGCCGTTACCCGTCGTCGCGCCGGCAGGGGGGATCTCACGGCCGCGATGATCGAGAAGTTTCGTGCGCGACTCCTGGCGATGAAGGCCGATATCGTGCACCGCATCCACGACGAGCCGCCCCTGGTGGCGCGTGACGCGCGGGCGGGCGACCTTGCCGACCAGGCCAACGCCGATCTCGACTTCGAGCAAGAGGCCGAGGAGCGGCGGCGCGAGCATCACGAGCTTGCCGAGATCGAGCATGCCTTGGCCCGCATCGACAACGGTACCTACGGCGTCTGCGCGATGACCGGCGAACCGATCGGGCTGCGCCGGCTGCTCGCGAACCCGACGGCGACACTCTCCCTGGCCGCGCAGGAACGGCGCGAGCAGGTCGGCGGGCGCTAATCCAGGATGGCGGCGTGGATGAAGTTGCTGACCACGTCGAGGCGCTCGCTGTGCCAGGGGTCGGGCACGCGACAATTGGTGAGATAGGCGAAGGACACGCCGGACACCGGATCCGCCCAGCAATAGGAACTGCCCGCGCCGCCATGACCGAAGGTGGTGGGTGAGGCGAAACTGCCGAGCCCGCGGATGGCCGGACCGGTGCCGCGCAGATGCGGGCCGATGCCGCGATGCATGGCCATACCCATGTTGCCGTCCACCATGTCGCCGGTCCAGTCGCGGATGGCGTATGCCAGTGTGCGGGGGCCGGCGAAGCGTTTCTTGCCCAGCGCGCCGCCGCCGAGCAGCGCCTGGTAGAAGGCGGCCATGCCGGCGGCCGTCGCGTAGCCGCCACCGCCGGGAATACCGGCGCGCATGCGGGCGGGCGAGTTGGTCTCCGCGAGCGGCTGGGGTCCGTTGGCGCCGGGCTCGTGCATGTCAACCGCGCGTGCATGCAGCTTCGGCGCGAGCCCGACATGGATCGCGCCGTCGAGACCCAGCGGGCGCAGCACGCGATCGCGGATCACGTCACGGAAATCCGCCTCCGTCAGCGCCTCGATCAGCACCGCCGCGGCCCAGTGCGCCGAAGCCGCGTGGTAATGCATCCGCGAACCAGGCGTCCATTCCAGGGTGAAGTCGCAGACTGTCTCACGCAGCAGGGCATGGTCGTCCCATGCGGCCGGCGGCACCTGGGCAGACGGGAAGCCGCCGCGATGGGTCAGCAGTTCCAGCACCGTGACGTCACCCTTGCCGTTGCGGGCGAACTCCGTGATGTGCTTGGCAAGCGTGTCGGTAAAGCGGAACCGACCTTCCTCCGCCAGCACCCATAGCGCGGCCGCGGTCACGACCTTGGTGTTGGAGAACAGCAGCCACAGTGTCTCGGGCGTTGCCTTGCGGCCGCGGGCGGCCTCGCCGAACACCACGTGGCGCGCGAGCTTGCCGTGCCGGGCGATGGCATAACTCGCGCCGGGGTAAATGCCATCGGCGATATGGCTCTGGAGCAGTCGTTCCAGGGCCGCGATCGGTTCCTCGCGCAGCCCCGCCTCCTTGAGGCTGGTCTTCGGCAGCACCTTGTCGCTCATCGCTTCGTCTCCCTGACGTGGCGAAGCATCTTGCACCGTCGGTGCAAATCCGCCAGCCTTCGAACAATCCCAGGGGGAAACGATGATGCGCAAGACTGTTCTTGCCGCCTGTGTGCTGGCGGCCGCGGGATTGTTCACCGCCGCCCAGGCCGCCGACAAGCATGTCCAGCTCAAACTGTCGCATTGGGTGCCGCCCTCACACCCGCTGCAGGCCGCGATCCAGGACTGGGCGAACTCCGTCAGGAAAGAGTCGGGCGGCACGATCACCTCGGTCATCTATCCCGCCGAGCAGCTCGGCAAGGCGTTCGACCATTACGATATGGCGCGCGATGGCATCGCTGATTTCGCCTACGTCAATCCCGGCTACCAGCCGGGGCGGTTCCCCATCATCGCTGCCGGCGAGATGCCGTTCCTCATCCGGGACGGACATACCGGAACCGAGGCGATCGATGCCTGGTACCGCAAATATGCCGCGCGGGAGATGCCGGATGTGCATTTCTGCTTCGCCTTCGTCCACGACCCCGGCACGCTGCATTCGCGCAAGAAGATCGTGGTGCCGGGCGATATCAGGGGCATGAAGCTGCGCCCGGCGGACGGCACGCTCGGGACCTGGGTGACCGACCTCGGCGGCACCAACATCCAGGCTTCGGCACCGGGAGCGCGCGACGTGCTGGCGCGCGGCGTCGCGGACGGCATCTTCTTCCCCTGGGGCTCGACGGTGCTGTTCGGCATCGACAAGGTGGTGAAGTATTCGATCGACGTGCCGATGTACACGACGACCTTCGTCTGGGTGATGAACAAGGCGCGGTATAACTCCCTGGCGCCGGACCAGAAGAAAGTGATTGACGATCATTGCACCACGGCATGGGCCGAGCGCTTCGCCGGGCCATGGGCTGATTTCGAGCATGCGGGACGTGCCAAAATGGCGGCCGAGCCTGGCCACGTAATGGTGAAACTGACGCCGGCGCAGCTCAAGCTCTGGCAGGTCTCGGCCCAGCCGCTGCACAAGGCATGGGCCGCGGCGGTGCGCCGGAAGGGGCTCGACCCCAAGGCCGTCTGGGCCGATCTGCAGGCCTCGATCGCCAAGTATCACGCCGCCTATGGCAACTGACGCCGCAGCACCGGGCCTTTCGCCGTGAAGTCCGCTGCCGACGCCATCATCGCCGCGGCGGAGCGTTTCGCCGCGACCCTGCTGGCGCTGGTCACCGTTCTGACCTTCGTTTCGGTGGCGTTGCGCTACGTGTTTCACTGGGCGATCCCGGATTCCTATGACTATTCCCGCCTGCTGCTGGGCATCCTGATCTTCTGGGGCATCGCGGTGACCGGGTTTCGCGGCGAACACATCACGGTCGATCTGCTCTACAACGCGCTGCCGGCGCGGGTGCAGCGCGGGCTCGACCTCCTGGCAACCCTGTTCACGCTCGGCTGCATGGCGGGTTTTGCACGCGCCATGGCGCTCAAGGTGCTGGATGTGCGGGCGAGCGGGGAATCGACCTTCGACACGCATACGCCGATCTGGCCATTCTACTTCCTGGCCTGGGCCGGTCTTGCCGGCTCCGTGCTGTTGCTGCTGATCCGCCTGGTGCGGCAGCTGCGCGGGCGAGAACAGGCGCCTATCGCGACGTCTTGATGGACGCTTCGGTCATCGCCATTGGCGGGTTTGTCCTGCTGTTCACGCTGATGCTGCTGCGCCTGCCCGTGGGGCTCGCCATGGGCACGGTCGGCGTCATGGGCTTCGCGCTGATGTCGGGATTCGGGCCGGCACTGCACGTGCTCGCGGAATCGCCGATCCGCACCGCGACGGATGCGGGCTTCGCGGTGATTCCGCTGTTTTTGCTGATGGGCACGATCGCCTCGGCATCCGGTATGAGCGGTGAGCTGTTCCATGCGGCGAACGCGTTTCTCGGCCACCGCCGCGGCGGGCTCGGCATGGCGACGATTGCCGCCTGCGCCGGCTTCGCCGCCATTTCCGGCAGTTCGGTGGCGACCGCCGCGACATTTTCTGCCGTCGCCTATCCGGAGATGCGGCGGTACAATTATCCGCAGTCGTTTTCCACCGGCGTGATCGCCGCGGGCGGCACGCTTGGCTCCATTCTGCCGCCCTCCATCGTGCTCGCGGTCTACTCGCTGATCACCGAGCAGGACGTGGGCAAGCTCTACATCGCGGGCATCATCCCGGGCCTGCTGGCGATCGCCATGTATCTGGCGACGATCACCGCGATCGGCATCGCGCGCCCGGGCTTCCTGCCACGGGGCGAGCGTGCGAACTGGGGGGAGCGGCTGGTCGCGGTGCGCGGCGTGTGGGCCATCTCGTTGCTGTTTCTCTTCGTCATCGGCGGCATGTATGGCGGCGCATTCACGCCCACCGAGGCGGCGGCGATGGGGGCGGGCGGCGCCTGGCTGATCGCGGTGGCGCGGCGGCGGCTGTCCCTCGCGCAGGCGCTCGACTGCCTACTGCGAGCCGTGCGGACCTCGGCCGCGATCTTCGCGATCCTGATCGGGGCGCTTCTGTTCGGCTATTTCCTCACCATCACGCAGACGCCGCAGGAGGTGACACGGTTTCTGACCGGGCTCGGCCTTGGTCGTTACGGTGTGCTCGCGCTGATCATGCTGATGTATCTGGTGCTGGGCTGCGTGATGGACGCGATGGCGATGATCATTCTCACCATTCCCATCGTCTTTCCCGTGATCACCTCGCTGGGCTTCGACCCGATCTGGTTCGGCATCATCATCGTCATGACGGTCGAACTCGGGTTGATCCATCCGCCGGTCGGGATGAATGTCTTCGTCATCAAGTCCGTGGTGCGCGACGTGACGATCGGCACCGTGTTCGTGGGCGTGATTCCGTTCGTGATCACGGATATCCTGCGCCTGATCATCCTGATAGTCTTTCCCGTCCTTTCCACTTGGCTGCCCTCGCATATGTGATGAGGGGCGGCCGCTGCAGCGAGAAGAAGATGTCCCTGATCGAGGATCTGCGCGGCGCGATCGGCGCCAGCGCCGTTGTCGCCGGCACCGAGGCGGAACCACGGCATTTCGCCGACTGGGCGGTGGCGATGCGGCAGGGGGAGCTGCCGGCAGCCGTGGTCTATCCCACCAGCACGACCGAGGTGGCGGCGGTGCTGCGCTACTGCAACGAGCACGCCATCGCGGTCGTGCCGCAGGGCGGGCTGACGGGCCTGCTCGGCGGGGCGACGCCGGCCGAGGGCGCTGTCGCGCTGTCGCTCGCGCGGATGCGCCGGATCGAGGCGGTGGATGTGGCGGGTGCGACGCTGACGGCGGAGGCCGGGGTGGCACTGCAAACCATTCAGGAGGCGGCCGATGCCGCGGGGCTGCTGTTCGGCCTCGATATCGGCTCGCGCGGCACCTGCACGATCGGCGGCAATGCCTCCACCAACGCCGGCGGCAATCGCGTGCTGCGCTACGGCATGGCGCGGGAGATGATCCTTGGGCTTGAAGCGGTGCTGGCCGACGGCACCATCCTCTCCAGCCTCAACACGATGCTGAAGAACAACGCCGGCTATGACCTCAAGCAGGTTTTCATCGGCTCGGAGGGCACGCTCGGCGTCATCACCAAGGTCGTGGTCAGGCTTTTCCCGAAGCCGTCGAGCCTGGCGACCGCTTTCGTGGCCCTGCCATCGCACGCGGCGCTGCTCGAGTTCCTGGGCCGCGCGCGGCGGGAGTTGGCATCGACGCTGGCGGCGTTCGAGGCGCTCTGGCCGGATTTCTACCACCTGGCGACGCACGACCATGGCTGCCGCGCGCCACTGCCGGAAGGCGCTGCCTGCTATGTGCTGATGGAGACGATGGGGGCCGACCAGGCGCGCGACGACGCGGCCTTCGCGGCGCTGATCGAGCGCGCGCTCGAAGACGGCACGGCGAGCGACGCGGTGATCGCGCAGAATCTGCGCGAGGGGCGGGAGATGTGGAGCCTGCGCGATTCGGTCGCCGAGTTTCCGCGGAGTTTTCCCCATGTCGGCTTCGACGTTTCGGTACCGATCGCGGCGGTGGAGCGCTTCATGGCCGAGACGCGCCGCGCGATCGATGCGCTGCACCCCGGCCTGCCGATGTTGTGGTTTGGGCATCTCGCGGACAGCAACCTGCACATCTGCGTGCGGCTGCAGGAGGACGGGCCGGGCAAGAAAGCCATCGACGGCGCGGTCTATGGCTGCGTGAAGGCGATAGGCGGATCTGTCTCAGCCGAGCACGGAATCGGCATCCTGAAGAAGCCCTATCTCGGCTACACACGCTCGCCGGCGGAACTGGAGGCGATGCGCCGACTGAAGGCGGCTTTCGACCCGAAGGGCATTCTCAATCCTGGCAAGGTCTTCTGACGGCGGGTGTCACGCGGGGACCAGCAGAGTCAGCTTGAGTTCCGGATTGGCGGCGAAACTGAAACTGAGCTGTTCGAAAGAGAGCAGCCCATCGCGCGGATGGCGGAAGCTGCGCAACCCGCCCTCGCGGCCCAGCACGGTATGCTCGTTCCATAGCCGGGCGAACAGGGTGCTGCCGGTGCGCAGTTCGTCGATGAGGGTACGCCGCCCGGGATCGGCGAAATGAGCGCTGGTGCCGGCGCGGAACTCGGCGACGACACGCCGCGCCCGTTCCTCGTAGTCGCAGATGAGCTTCTGGGATGCGGGGTCGAGAAAAATGAACCGCAGCAGATTGCGCTCGCCCGGTTGGTCCAGCCAGCCGGCGAGCAGGCGACGTGCGCGAGGATTACCCGCGACGGCGTTCCAGCCTCCATCGAGGATATAGGCCGGGACGGCGATGGCACGCAGCCCGGCAAGAAGTGAACCCGGCACAACCGGTGGGGCGGCGGTGCCGTGCTCGGGGTCGTGCCGGCCCGCGAGATCGAACACGTAGGCGCGCGCTGCCCGGTTGAGCCGCAGGGCGGTTGCCACCGCGCCAAGCGCCGGAGCGGATAGCGCCACATCCCGCCCCTGCTCCAGCCAAGTGTACCAGGTGACGCTGAGCCCGCAGAGCTGTGCGGCCTCCTCTCGCCTCAGACCTGGAGTGCGGCGCCTGCCGGCAGGTTGAAGGCCAAGGTTTTCGGGAGCAAGGCGCTCGCGCTGGTTGCGGATGAACGTTCCGAGCTCGCGGCGTCGTGCGCTCATGTCAGGTTGCAGCATCGTGGTATTTATACCCGTATAACTGGCTATCTTACACTGGTTTTCAGATCCGCCAAAGTGACCTTCGGCCAACCGGCCCAGGGCTCCAAACGGGCCCAGGGGAAAAGCACGAAGGAGACCTGACGTGGCGAATCGCAACAGCCAGCAGCATGTGGTCAATGAGCAATTCGGTGAACGCGCCGACATGTACCTGCGCAGCGTCGTGCACGCGCAGGGCGCCGATCTCGAGGCGATGGTCGCTCTGGCGCGGGAACGGCCGGGCGGGCGGGTGCTCGATCTCGGCTGCGGCGGCGGTCATGTCGCGCTCAACGTGGCACCCCATGCGGCCGAGGTCGTGGCCTATGATCTTTCGGCGGAAATGCTGGCGGTAACGCAGCAGGCCGCCCGTGAGCGCGGCCTCGTTCATGTCACGACGCAACAAGGCATGGTGGAGGCTTTGCCGTTCGAGAATGCCTCCTTCGATCTCGTGCTCAGTCGCTACAGCGCCCACCATTGGCGCGATCTTCCCGCGGCGCTCGGCGAGGCGCGGCGGGTGCTGCGCAAGGGGGGGATTGCGGGCTTCGTCGATGCGGTCGCACCTGCGGTGCCCTGGGTCGATACCTATCTGCAGACGATCGAGCTCCTGCGCGACCGCTCGCATGTTCGCAACTACGCCGTCACGGAATGGCTCGGCGCCCTGGAGCGGGCGCGTTTCACGGCGCGCGAGGCCGGTCGGTTCCGGGTGCGGCTCGACTTTGCCTCCTGGGTCGAACGCATGCGCACGCCGACGGTGCTGGTCGATGCGATCCGCGAGCTGCAGCGGACGGTGGCGGTCGAGGTCTCGGATCCGCTGGGCACCGAGGCAGATGGTAGCTTCTGTCTCGACGTAGCACTGTTCCGCGCCGAACCTGTGCCATGACCGTGCGCGAGCTAAAGACCGAAGTTCAGCTTCAGCATCAGGACATTGTCGTTGGAGTTGCCGGCGCGTGCGGTTTTCGTAACGTTATCGAAACTCAGGACCATATGCAGGTGGCGATTGGTGAGCCAGGTGACCGAGGCGCCGCCGCCAGCGTAGGTGGTGGTGCCGCCGCCATGGTTGTAGGCGAGGATATCATAGGTCGCATGGGCGCCGAGCAGCACGTCGCGGCGCAGCTCGTGATCCACGGAGAGCCGGCCGCTGGTCACCGTGTAGCTGACGAAGCCCTCCTCCGCGGCGTCCTCGATATGGCGGTCGAGTGAGCCGGTGACGGTGGTCAGCCCCGTCGGCTGCCAGACGACATTGACCTCCGCCACCGGGGCGACATCGCTGCCATAGGCGGACGTGTTGTAGGTGCGGGCCTGGACGCCGGCGAGTGCGCTGATGTGCCAGATCGCCGACGAGGCGTAGTCGATACCGGCCAGCACCGTCACGCCATGGCTGTCGGTGCTCGGTATGCCGGCGGGCGCCTCGGTATGGCGGATCTCGGTTTCGCGGAGGGCGAACACCAGGCTGCGCAGCGGCGCGACGTCGTAGTGCAGGGTGAGGGAGGACTGGAACTCCACCCGGTCGGCCGCCGCCTGGGAGACCGGCAGGCCGGCGATGCTCACATTCTGGAAACGGTATTGGCTGATCGTGAAGGCGGGGATGAAGGTGAAGCGGCCGGCGCGGATGGTGGCGTCGGCGCGCACCGTATCGACGGAGAACGGACCTGGTGCGTCGAGCTGCGGCGCGTCGAGCGACAGGGCGGTCTGGTGCAGTGAGAGATGCGAATAGCCGAGCGTGATGCGGTCGCGCCCGATATCGAGCGCGCCGCCGATGGCCGCGGTCCAGTCGGTAGAGTTCTGTTTCGTCAGCCAGGGGTATTCGTGGTTGTCGACCGAGACATAGGCGCCGAGCGCGTTGCGCGACCACAGCGAGTTGACGGCGACCGAGGCGGAGGTGTCGAACAGTGCCGCGCCCTTGGCCTGGGGGGTGCCGATCGGGTTGCTGTCGTAGCCGATGCCCTCGATGAGGTTTGGTTTGATCAGGAAGCTGCCGGCCTGCACGCCCTGGTAGTCGGTTTCCGGGCGGGCACGGGAGAGCACGGTGACCCCGAGCTGGTTGCCGGTGCCGAACAGACCCTCGGGGAAGAACTGCCTGATATACTGCGCGCGGGCGCCGGTGAGGACGAAACCCAAGGCCCCGACGCTTGCGGAGCCGAGAAGTGCGAGGCGCAATTTGCGTCGCATATTGCGACGAGAACTAAGAAAAATCCGCCGCCTCCTCATGGGCGCATCTCGCGACCGGCGCAAATTCGCGAGTGACTGTGATGTTTTCGCGAATCGACGAATCTCTGCTTAATGGAACGGCGGTTGCTGGACACCAAGGAGTGCCGAGTGCCGTTAGGTCCGATTCGGTCCAGGCTGATGCGCGGCCCAAGAGGGTGGCGGGGCGACCGACGGTAGCGAGGGGGTAAAGAGTTTGCGAGCGTTGCGCCAGCCGTCGTGCCCGTTGCACGCCCGTTCGGTACCTTGTCCGCCCGAGTGGGCTCGGCCGCGGCATCGCCGCTTGTCCGGCCGCTGCCCGTGGCGGCGCGACCATGCCCGGGCCGGCTGATGTCGGTGACCCACCCCGGCGACCTTCCGGTTCCCGAGACCACACGGCCGCTACGCGCGATCGACTCCGTCTCGCCCTGGATGGTGTTCGACGTGCTGCGGCGGCGGAAGATCACGTTCGCTGTTGTCGCCTCGCTGGTGCTGGCGCTCGGCATCATCGTCATCATGCGCATGGTGCCGCAGTACGAGTCGCGAGCGCTGGTGCTGGTCGACACGCGCAAGAATACGCTCTCCAACCTGCAGGCAATCTCGAGCGGGGCGTTGCAGTCCGACGCCGTGCAAATGCTGACGCAGGTCGATATTATCCGCTCGCCGGCGCTGGCCGAGCAGGTTGCCACCCAGCTCGACCTCGCGGCCACCCCCGAGTTCAAGAACGCGATTGACGGGCCGCCAGGGCTGATCCAGCGCATCAAGCAACGCGTGGCGCGCATGCTGGGGTTCCCGCCGCCGCCGCATGCGCCGCTGTCGGCGGTCCAGCGCACCCAGCTCGCCGCCGGCATCCTGCTCAACAACAAACTCTCCGTCATCAATGACGGCCGCTCCTATGTCATCGGCATCCAGGTCCGGGCCCTGGACCCTGCCCTCGCCGCGCGGATCGCAAACGCCTATGCGCGCATCTATCTCGACTTCAACCGCGCTCTTAAGGATCGCGCCATAACCCGTGCAGATGCGTGGCTAGCCGAGCGCGTCGCGCCGCTGCAAGACAAGCTGAAGTCGGCCGAGGCCGCGATTGCGCGTTTCCGCGCGGCGCACGGGCTGATCGAGGTTCGCCCCAGCACCAGCAGCAACCAGCGTCACGCGACGGTGGCCGGCGAGCAGCTCGCGCAGATCAATGCGCTGCTGGTGCAGGCGACCAGCTATCGGGTGCAGAAGGAAACCAGCCTCACCCAGATCGAGGCCGCGCAGAAGGGGCAGGGCGACCTCAACAGCGTGCCGGAGGTGGTGGCCTCGCCGCTGATCCAGCAATTGCTGGCGCAGCAGGCCCAGATTGCCGCTCGTATCGCCGATCTCGGCACCACGCAGCTTGCAGCCAGCCCGCAGCTAATTTCATTGCACGCGCAGCAGGCGGCGATCGGTGCGCGGATCCAGACCGAGATCGGCAAGATCGTCGGCTCGATTCGCGCCGAGGCTGCGTCGGCCGCGGAACGGGAAGCCTCGCTCAAGAAGCGGCTGGCTGTCGCCGAGGCCAGAGTCGCAAAGCAGAACGAGGCCGAGATCGAGCTCCGCGCCCTGGAGAGCGAGGCCAGCGCTGCGCGGCGTGTCTACTTGGACACGCTGAACAAGGCCGAACAGACCAGCAACGAACGTAACATTCAGCAGCCCGACGCGGAACTGATCTCGCTTGCCAGCGTGCCGCTGTCGCCGGCGCCGCCCACTCGTGGGCAATATGGTGCGATTGCCGTGCTGGCTGCCGTGGTGCTCGGCGTCGTTGCGGCCTTCCTGCGCGAGCGGCTGGAGCGAGGTTTTCGCAGCGCCGAGCAGCTTGAGGAGGAGACGGGCCTGCCGACGATCGGGTTCCTGCCTGTGGCGCGCAAGCCCGAGGCTGCGCTAGCGATGGAGGAACAGCGCTCGCCCTATGTCGAGGCGGTGAACGCGGTGCGTGGCGCGCTGCTGATGTCGGACGCGGCGGGGCACCCGCGGGTCGTGCTCGTCACTTCCGCGCTGCCGCGCGAGGGCAAGACCTTCTTCGCTGTTTCGCTGGCCCGCGCGGTGGCGCTTTCGGGCGGGCGCAGCCTGCTGATCGATGCCGATCTGCGTCGCCCCTCGGTCGCTCGGACCGCCGGTATCACGGTTCAGTCGAGCCTCAACGCGCTGGTCGGGACGGGCGGCGACCATGATGCGATGCTGGACCGGCTGATCCAGCGCGACGACGTGACCCAACTCGATATCATTCCCGCCGAGGGCAACGGCAACAACGTCCAGGACCTGGTAACGTCCGATGCGCTGCGCGGCCTGGTCGATGCCGCGCGCACCCGTTACGATCTCGTGGTAATTGACGCGCCGCCGGTGCTGGCCTTCGTCGATGCAAGGGTGCTGGCGACGGTGGCGGATGCCACGATCATGGTGGTCAAGTGGCGCGACACGCCGCGTGCCATGGTTTCCGGCGCCCTGAAGATGCTGCGTGGGTTCGGCACGCGCGTGGCGGGCACGGTGATAACCCAGGCCGATTTGCGCGCGCTCACCGCCAGCGAGGGCAGTCACGCCTATCTGTATCGGAACTACGGCAGCTACTACCAGTAACCATCGGTCCCCACGCCGCCGATCGGCGCGGGGCTGAAGGCGGACCCCGATGCATGTAACCTTGTTCGGCTTCATCCTCCTGCCGCTCTGTGTGCTGTGGTTTCCGCGGCCGGAACGGCTGCTGATGCTGTTGCTGGTCATGGGCGTCTTCGGGGCGGGCACGCCGGTGATCATCGGCTCGCTGGGGTTGCCGCCGATGGCGGTGCCGGCGGCGATGTTCGTGCTTTATGTCGGCTTCCAGCTTGGTTTCGGCGTGCAGTTCGAGGGCGCGCGCACGGTCCTGCGGACACTTGAGCCCTATTTGCTGGCGGTGGCCTACGGCCTGATTTCCGCCTACGTGATGCCGCGCCTCTTTGCCCGCCAGGTGCTGGTCTGGCCGCAGAAGATCGGCGTGATCTACGGCCGGGTGCCGCTGATGCCGAGCCAGGGGAACGTGACGCAGAGCTTCTATCTGGTGATGACCGGTGCCACGCTCGTGGCCGCCACGCTGTATCTCGCGCGCCGTGACGTCAATCTTGACCGACTGATTCGAGTTTATCTGTGGAGCGGCGTCCTCGCGATCGTTTTCAGTGTCTGGCAGCTTGCGCAAAAACTCACCGGACTTTGGTTTCCGTATGCGTATATTTCGAACAATCCCGGATTTCTGGTGACCAACACCCAGACGCTCAGCTTCGTGCCGCGCATCAACGGCTCGTTCGTCGAACCCTCGGATCTTGCGCACTATATGTCCGGCATCGTGTTCGCCAGCGGCTGGCTCGTCCTGCGCGGTTACCCGTCGAAGCTGCCGCGCTTCACGCTGGTTGCCGGTGCGCTGGCAATGCTGATCTCGACCTCGACCACGGGCATCGCGATGCTGGTGCTGGGTGCTGCCGGCAGTGCCATGATCCCGGTGTTGCGCAAGCGCACCGTGGTGGCGCGCCGGGTGGTCCGTGTCGGCATACCGCTGTTGATCGGGCTGGTGGTCGTCGGCAGTGTCATTGTCACGCTCAAACCTAGTATCGGGCGCTCGTTGTCGGTGGTCTATGCCTCGACGGTGAACAAGCAGCAATCCACGAGTTTCTCCGATCGCACACAGAAGGACCTGGATGGGTTGGCCACGCTTTTTCCCACGTACGGGTTTGGTGCCGGCTGGGGCAGTTTTCGCTCGTCGAGCCTGCTGCCCGGCACCATCGCGGGCTTAGGCGCGTGGGGAACGGCGCTGGTGTTCTGGTTCGCGCTGCGCGTGGCGAAGCTGTTGCGCCGCGCCCGCCGCGCCGGAGAGATCGCCGGTGCCGACGCGCGTGATCTCTGGGCGATCGAGGCAGCGCGTGCCGCCTGTACCGGACTGGTGCTGGCGGCGCTGATTTCGGCGCCGGAGATCATCGACCTCGATTTCTACCTGCTGCTGGCGATCCTGATCGCCGCGTCGATACGCGTGGCGGTGCTTGACAGGGCCGTGATCCTGCCCTCGGGTCGAGCCGTCACAGCGTGAACGGCGAGCTCGTGATCAACGCGCGCTTCCTCGCGCAGCCGACCACCGGCGTACAGCGGTTCGCTCGCGAAATAACGCTTGCCCTTGGGAAGCTGCGTGACAAGCCGCTGCTGCTCGGACCTGCGGGAACGGTGCTGGCCGGTGACTGGCGTGCGGCGGGCTGGCGGCTGGCGACGCACCCCCGTGCGAAGGGGCAGACATGGGAGCAGCTCTCGCTGCCGCATGCGGCCGGTGGCGCGACACTGGTCAACCTCGCGAACACCGCGCCCCTGCTGCGCCGCCGACAGCTTCTGGTGATCCACGATGCCGGCGTTTTTGCCACACCGCAGGCCTATTCCCGATCGTTTCGAGCCTGGTACAAACTTCTGCATCGCGCACTCGCCTGGCGCGGCACCGCGCTCGCCACGGTGTCCGAGTTCTCTCGCGGCGAGATCGAGCGCCGGCTCGGTGTGCCGCGCCAACGCGTCGCGGTGCTGGGCGAGGGAGCCGAGCACATCCTGCGCGAGCCGGAGGTGGCACCGCCGCTCGCGGCCGGCAGCTACGTTCTCGCCGTAGGCACGCCGGCCGCGCACAAGAACCTGGCGGCACTCGACGCGACGGCAGAGGTGCTGCGGGCACGCGGTATCGATCTCGTGGCGACCGGCGGGGTGGCCGGTGGCGTGTTTGGCGCGACTGAATGGCCGGGGGGCATTCGCCCGCTCGGCCGGGTCGACGACGCCACCCTGGCGGCGCTCTATCGTGCAGCCGCGTGCCTCGTTTTTCCCTCTCGCTACGAGGGGTTCGGGCTGCCGGTGGTCGAGGCCATGGCCTGCGGTTGCCCGGTGGTCGCCTCGTCGATTCCGGCGCTGCACGAGGTATGCGGCGAGGCTGCGCTGTTCGCCGCACCGGAGCAGCCGCGGGAGTTCGCCGCCGCAGTCCTCCGCCTTCTCGACGAGCCGGCGGAGGCCGCACGGCTGCGCCAGCTTGGGCTTGCGCGGGCCGCGGGCTTCACCTGGCAGCGCGCGGCGGAGAGGCTGCTCGGCGCGCTCGAGCGCATCGCGTAGGATAGGGATATGCGAATCGCGATCGTGCATGACTGGCTGGTCGGCTACGCGGGCGGCGAGCGCGTGCTGGAGCAGATCATCGCCTGCTACCCTTCGGCCGATCTGTTCTGCGTGGTCGATTTCGTGCCGCCAGAGCAGCGGGGTTTCCTGAGCGGGAGGCCGGTCACACCCTCCTTTATTCAGCGCCTGCCGCTGGCGCGGCGGCATTATCGCTCCTATCTTGGGCTGATGCCGCTGGCGGTCGAGCAGTTCGATCTGGGGGCGTATGATGTGGTGATTTCCTCGTCGCACGCGGTGGCCAAGGGGGTGATCACCGGGCCCGACCAGCCGCATATCTCCTACGTGCATTCGCCGATGCGCTATGCGTGGGACCAGCAGCATCAGTATCTGCGTCAGAGCCGGACCGACCGCGGCCTGAAGGGCGCCTATGCGCGCTGGCTGCTCTCGCGGTTGCGGCAATGGGACGTCCGCACGGCCAACGGGGTCGATGCGTTCATTGCCAACTCGCACTATATCGCACGGCGCATCCGCAAAGCCTATCGCCGTGAGGCCGAGGTGATTCCGCCGCCTGTGGACACCGAGCTGTTTCAGCCCGGCGGCGAGCGTGGCGAGGCGTTTCTCGTTGCCTCGCGCCAGGTTCCCTACAAGCGCATCGACCTTATCGCCGCAGCCTTCGCGCGTATGCCCGATCTGCGGCTCGTCATCTCCGGCGCGGGGCCGGAGCATGGGCGCATCCGGGAAGCGGCTGGCGGGGTAGCCAATGTCGGCTTCCTGGACCCGTGCGCACCGGCCGAGATGGCGGCGCGCATGCAGGCGGCGCGCGGCTTCGTCTTCGCCGGCGAGGAAGATTTCGGTATCGTCATGGCGGAGGCGCAGGCCTGCGGCACCCCGGTGATTGCCCTCGACCGTGGCGGCGCGCGGGAGATCGTTGCGGGATCCGGGACATCCGCGCCGACCGGCGTGCTGTTCAGCGAGCAGAGTGTGGAGGGAGTGATGGCGGGTGTGCGTGAATTCCTTGCCATCGAGGCGCATATCACCGCTTCGGGTTGCCGCGCCTCGGCTAAACGTTTCTCAATTGAAAACTTTCGCCGCGACTTCACCGCCGCCGTCGAGCGCGCGATCCGGGCGACCCGAGGCTGAAATAGCCAGTGCTGCCGCGGCGCTATAACGAAACGATACGACGAGGGTCGCAGCGGCCGCGCAGGAGGTCGGCGAGCGCCAGCATGTTTCCGCGCAGCCGCCCTCGCCGATCCACCCAGGGTTCCGGCCGGGCCGCGTGCAGCAGGTTGGCGGCGATGTTGCGCAGGATATGCCGCGTCGCGACGAGGCCAGGCACGGAGCCCTTGCGCACGAGATAGACGAAATTGGCGACCTGCGAATAGCCGAAACGCAATCCGGAAGTCTTGCCACCTTTATGGCCGAGATGGACGCCGCGCGCATCGACGAGGCACAGGATATCGCCGTGCCGGCCCAGCCGGCGGGAGAAATCATTGTCCTCCTGCCAGCTATACAATGGCAGGTTTTCGTCGAAGCGCAGATCGTGCGCGCGTACCGCCGCCATGCGGAAGGCCATGTTGCAGCCATAGGTGCCGGATAGTTTCATGTTCGTGCCGCGAGCGGGACTGGCGGTGCGGTCTCGGGCCAGCGTCTCGCGCGCCATGGCCGGCGTGATGCCGGGCCCCGTCGCGCCGTCGGCCAGCACGATGCCGCTGCTGCCGATAAGGTTGGGGTGGGCGATGAAAGCCGTCTCGACCGCGGCGAGATAGTCTGGGGCGGGAAAGAAATCGTCATCGAGGAAGAGCAGGATATCGGCCGTCGTGGCATCGAGCAGCAGGTTTCGTTGCGCGGAGGCGCCGGCGGTCGCTCCCGGCGGCAGCGGCACGATGCGCGGCTGTTCGACGGCCTCGGCCCAGGCCGGCAGGTCGCGCGGGCCGGTGGGGCAGATCAACACCTCGTCCGCCGCGCGGGTCTGGTGCGCCAGTTCCGCGAGGGTCTCGGCCAGGATCGCCGGCCGGCCGACCGTCGGGATGCCCACGGCGATGCGCAGCGTGGGGCTCGGCTGGGCCGACATTTTAGACGTTGCGTGTCCGGCCGGCGTCCGTACGGCCGGTGCCGTGGGGGCGGCTGGACGAACCAATCCCGCAACATTCCGGCGTGGGTCGCTGCTTGCGTGCGCGCATGGTATCACGGATCGTGGAGTATTCGGTGCCGGAAGAAAAGCGGCGTGGCATAAGGTCTCGCTCTCTCGCTTGGCCGGGCCCGACGGACTAACGCGAGTTTATACCATCGCGGGTTTGTTCTGCGAGCGGAGAATGAGCCGTGCCGTTTTCGTTGATTCTCGCAACTGTCGGTCGGGTAGACGACGTGCGGGCGTTTCTCGCCAGCCTCGGCGACGCGTCGCAGGTGCGTGAGGTCATCGTGGTGGACCAGAACCCGGACGATCGCCTGGAGCCGGTACTCGCGGCCTTTCCGCAGATTCCCTTTGTGCGACTGCGCATGGCGCCGGGCCGCTCCACGCTTGCCCGCAACGCCGGCATTCCCCTCGCCCAGGGCGAGATCGTGGCCTTTCCCGATGATGACTGCGTTTATGCGCCGGGTTTGCTCGCGAGGGTTGCCGCGAGCCTCGCGGCGCTGCCCGCCGCCGGCATGGTGAGCGCGCTCGTTGCCAGCGAGGTTGGAACGCCAAGCGCCGGCGGGCGGGCGCCGATGCAGGCGGGGCCGGTAACCCGCGACAACGTCTTCGTGACCGCACGCGAGCCCGGCATGTTTGTCGCGCGCGATGTGCTCGAACGGTTGGGGGGGTTCGACCCGCGTTTCGGCCTCGGCACGCCGTTCGCCAGCGGCGAGTCGGCGGACCTGGCCCTGCGGATGCTCGCGGCCGGCGTTCCGGCGGTGTTTGATCCCTCGCTCATCGTGCTTCACCCGGATCGACGGATGTCGCCGTCCGGAATCGCCCGTGCATACGGCAGTGGCGCGGGTTTCGGCGCCTGCCTGCGGCACCACCGCTACAGCGTCGTCACGGTCGCCCGCTATCTGGTGCGCCCGTTCGGGGGGATGGTGCTGAGTGCCTTGCGCGCGGACCGAACCGGCATCGCCTATTACTTCCAGACGCTGCGCGGACGCTGGTGGGGCTACACGGCCTGGCGGCATGCCCGTACGCGCTGACAGGCCGCCGAAGCCGGACCGGACGCGGCCGACCGGTTGCGATCCTCCGGTCGGCCGGACCGTGTTTCAGTCGCTCAGGGCTGGATCAGTTTCCACTTGCCATGCTGGAGCTGCACCAACACGCGCGAGCGCTCGTCCGTGCCGAAGCGGTGGCCAGGCGTGAAGTTATAGACCGCCTGTGTGCCAACCACGTTATGGGTGCTGACCAGCGCGTCGCGCAGTGCCAGGCGAAAGGCGGGCGTACCCGGTGCGATACCCTTGGCCTCGACCTGCTTGATCGCGTTCGCCATCAGCAGGAACGCGTCGTAGGCGTAGCAGGGAAAGGCGTCGGTGGCGGCGACGCCGTTCGCCTCCTTGAACAGCTTCCGATACTCCATCGAGACGGCTTTGATGGGGTTGCTGTCGGGAAGCTGGCCGGCAACAACCTCGGGGCCCGTCGGTGCGATGACCCCCTCGACGGCCTTGCCGCCGACACGCACGAACTCCGAGTTCACCACCGCGTGAGAGGCGAATTCAGGCCCGGTATAGCCGCGCTCGGCCAATGCGATATGTGGCAGCGCGCCCGGGGAGCCGGAGCCGCCGGTCAGCACCGCATCGGGATGCAGTGCCATGATCTTGAGGATCTGCGGTGTCACCGAGGTGTCGGCGCGGCCATAGCGCTCGTTGGAAATCACCTGGATGCCGGCCGGCTTCGCCGTCTGCAGCAGCGCATTATAGACGGTGTCGCCCCAGATATCGTTGAAGCCGATAAAGGCGACGCGATGAATGTTGTGCGCCTTCATGTAGGCGATGTCGTCGGACACCATCAGCGGCGTCGGCTGCGGAACGGTGATTTCCCAGTCCCCGGCCTTGCCCTTCACCTCGCCGTTGGCGGTGATGATCATCGGCACATGCGCGGCGGCGGCCACGTGGTAGATGGCGAGCGAGGCCGGTGTGCCTGCCGAGCCCATGATGATATCGACATGGTCCTGCTCGATCAGCTTCTTGGCGGCGCGGACCGCAGCGTCCGTGCTCGACCCGTCGTCGATCCGGATGACCTTGAGCGTGTCGCTGCCGATCTTGTTATGGTGGCCGGCCTCCCACGCCTTGATGCCCTTGCTGTAGGGCACGCCGATCGAGGAGATCGGGCCGGAAAGCGAGAGAATGAGGCCCAGTTTCACCTCGGCGGCCTGCGCCGGACCGGCGAGCAGGGCGGCGACCGTTACGGTGCCGGCGAGCCGGCTGAAACTTCCCTTCATGTGAACTCCTCCTTGTGGTGCCTGCTTGCGCACGATCGTTGCTTCGCGGATGCTGCATTATTTGAAGCTTCAAGGAAAGAGGAACATGAGCTGGGACCTAGCCCTGCTGCTGGCGCAGGATGGCCTGTCCAACGGCGCCATCTACGTGCTCGTGGCGCTGGGCATTGTGTTGCTCTTCCTCGTCACCCGGGTGATCTTCGTCCCGTTCGGGGACATTGTCGCCTACACCTCGCTCACGCTCGCTGCGCTGGAGGAGGGGCACCGGCCCGGCACGCTGTGGCTCGATGTTGTGCTGGTGCTGCTGGCGCTGTGCTTCGAACTCGGGTCACTGGCCGGTGCGCGGGCCTGGCGGCGCATGCCGCGCGCGCTGCTTGCCTGGGGCTTGCTGCCGGGGCTGCCGATTGCGGTGGCGGGTGTGGCGCTGGCCGTGGGGCCGCCAGCGTGGAGCCTGATCCCGCTCACCGTGCTGCTGGTGCTGCCGATCGCGCCGCTGCTGTGGCGCATTGCCTTCGTGCCGATCGAGGAGGCGCCGGTGCTGGTGCTGCTGATCGTCTCCGTGGTGCTGCATTTCGCGATTTCCGGCGTGGCGCTGATCTTTTTCGGGCCGGAAGGAATGCGCCCGGCGCCGCTGCTGGGCGGCGGGTTGCAGATTGCGGGGCTGTACTGGACGCGTCAGTCGCTGTTGATGCTGGCGGGCGCGGCGGTCGCGACGGTGGTGCTGTTCCAGGGGTTCGGCCGCTCCTATCTCGGGCGCGCCTTGCGTGCGACGGCACTCAATCGCACGGGTGCGCGGCTGGTGGGGATCCGCCCGCGGCTCGCCGGGGCGGTGGCATTCCTGGTCGCCTCGGTGCTGGCGGTCGTCTCCGGCCTGCTGATCGGGCCGATGACGACACTTGCCTTCGATTCCGGCTTCATCATCGGGCTGAAGGCGTTTGTCGGTGCGATCATCGGCGGGCTGGTGAGCTATCCCGGCGCGGTGGTGGGCGCGCTGTTCGTCGGCCAGCTTGAGAGCTTCACGGCGTTCTGGAACTCCTCGCTGAAGGAGGTCGCGGTGTTCGCGGTGCTGGTGCCGGTGCTGCTGTTGCGCTCGCTCCTGCCCGGCACCGCCGCGATGACGACCGAGGCCGAGGAGGCGGAGGAGCTGTGATCGCACGTCCGCGCCGCTGGGTCGCGGTGCTCTATGTCGTGGTCGTTCTGGTGCTGCCGCTGGTGACGCCCGCCTACACGCTCACGCTGCTCGGCTATGTCGGCATGGCGGCGCTGGTGGCACTGGGCCTGGTGATCCTCACCGGCGTCGGCGGGCTGACGAGTTTTGGCCAGGCGGCGTTCGCGGGCATGGGCGCCTATGCCAGTGCCATCCTCGCCACCCACTTCGCGGTGGATCCCTGGCTGGGGTTGCTCGCGTCGCTGCTCGCCTCGGGCGGGCTTGCGCTGGTGCTGGGGCTGGTGACGCTGCGCCTGCCCGGGCACCTGCTGCCGCTCTCGACCATCGCGTGGGGCCTGGCGATCTATTACCTGTTCGGCGAGCTTGCGATCACCGGCGGGCATGACGGCATCGGCAATGTGCCGCCGGCGTTCCTGTTCGGCCATCCGATCACCGGGCCGCGCGGGTCGTTCTGGCTGATTGCCGCGGTGCTTGGCGTGGCGCTCGCGCTGTCGGCCAATCTCCTCGCCGGGCGCGCCGGGCGGGCGATCCGGACGCTGCGTGGTGGTGCCGCGATGGCGGAGAGTCTCGGCATCGCGCCGCAGCCGCTGCGGCTTGCCGTGTTCGTGCTGGCCGGCGTCTATGCCGGGGCTTCCGGCTGGCTGCTGGCGCACACCCAGCGTTTCGTCTCGCCGCCGGCCTTCGATGTGGAGCCCGGCATCCAGTACCTGTTCATGGCGATGCTGGGCGGGGCCGGGCAGATCTGGGGCGCACTGCTGGGGGCCTTCGCCGTTGTTGTTGCGCGCGACCTGCTGCAGGGCTGGCTGGGGCTGATTTTCAGCGATGCCGGGCAGGCCGAGACGGTGGTGTTCGGCGCGATGTTCATTGCCATGATGCAATTGGCGCCGGGGGGCCTGATCCCGACGTTCCGACGCCTGCTGCCGGCGCGCCGCCGGCCTGCTCCGCCTCCCGCGGAGGCGGCGGACCTGCCGCGGCGGACGATGCCTGCGCGCGGCACGATTGTTCTTGAAGCGCAACATCTGATCCGTCGCTTCGGCGGCCTGGTCGCGGTCAACGATGTCGGGTTCAGCCTTGCGACGGGCGAGATCCTCGGCCTTATCGGGCCGAACGGCGCCGGCAAGTCCACCCTGTTCAACCTGCTGACCGGCACGCTGGCGCCGACCGCCGGACGTATCCGCTTCCTCGGGCGAGAGACGACGCGGGCGCGGGCGCCGGCGATCGCCGAACTCGGCATGGCACGCACCTTCCAGCATGTGAAGCTGCGCCCCCGCATGAGCGCGCTCGAGAACGTGATGCTGGGCGCCTATCTGCGCACCAGGGGCGGTGTGCTCAGCGGGCTGCTCGGGCTCGGCAGCGTCGAGGACCGGCGCGCGGCGGCGGCGGCGATGCACGCCCTCGCGCGGGTGGGCCTGGCGGGAATGGCCGGGGAGCCGGCGGGCAACCTCGCGCTCGGGCAGCAGCGTTTGCTGGAGGTGGCGCGGGCGCTGGCCGCGGACCCGGTGCTGCTGGTGCTCGACGAGCCGGCGGCGGGGCTGCGGGCTGGCGAGAAGCGGGAATTGGCGGAGCTGCTGCGCTCGCTGCGCGATGACGGGGTCGCGATCCTGCTGGTCGAGCATGACATGGGCTTCGTCATGGACCTGGTCGATCGCCTGGTGGTGATGGATTTCGGCGCCCGCATCGCGGAGGGCGTGCCGGAGACGGTGCGCGCCGACCCGCGCGTGCAGGAAGCCTATCTCGGGGGAGTCGCGTGACGACGCGCGCGGATGGCGGCCTGACCTCGGCGCTGGTGGTCGAGGACCTGCATGTGGCCTATGGCCGCGTGGAGGCGGTGCGCGGCGTGTCGCTCGCGGTGGCGCCGGGCGAGATCGCGACCGTCATCGGCCCGAACGGTGCCGGCAAGACGACATTGCTGGCAGCGCTGATGGGCCTGCTGCCCGCGCGCGGGCGGGTGCTGTGGGAGGGCGAGGATCTCACCGGCGTCGAGGTGGAGGCGCGGGTCGAGCGCGGCATCGTTCTGGTGCCGGAGAGCCGGGCGCTGTTCGCGGAGATGAGCGTACGGGACAATCTGCTGCTCGGCGGGTTTTCGCGCCGGCGTGAGCGGGCGGCGAACCGGCGCAGCCTGGAGCACGTGCTGGCGCGGTTCCCGCGGCTCGAGGAACGGATGGGCCAGCTTGCCGGCACGCTTTCGGGCGGCGAGCGGCAGATGCTGGCGCTCGGCCGGGCGCTGATGGCACGCCCACGGCTGCTGCTGCTCGATGAGCCGTCGCTGGGTCTGGCGCCGCTGATCGTGCGCGAGATCTTCGGCATCATCGCCACGCTGCGCGAGGATGGGGTTTCCGTTTTGCTTGTAGAACAAAATGCCCGTGCGGCGCTGCAGAGTGCGAGCACCGCGACGGTGCTGGAGCAGGGGGCGGTGGCGATGACCGGCCCGGCCGCGGCGCTGCTGGCCGACCCGCGCCTCGCCGCGACTTATCTCGGTGGCGGCCTGTGACCGACATCTCGGTGCCCGCGCTGCTGGGGGCGGCAACGCGGCATGGCGCGCGCGACTGGGTCACGTGGCCGGCCAACGGGCAGGTCACGGTCTGGCGTTTCGCCGACGGGCCCGCCATCGCGGCGCGGGCGGCGGGGGCGCTCGCGGCACTCGGCGTGCGGCCCGGTGAGGTCGTTGCGCTGATGAGCAGCAATCGGCCGGAACTGGCGGCGGCGGTGCTGGGATGTGGCTGGATGGGGGCGATCGCGGCGCCGCTTGGCGCGCAGATGCGCGGCGCGATGCTTGCGCATGCGATCAGGCTTTCCGGTGCGCGGGTGCTGCTGGTCGAGGCGGCGCTGCGCGAGGCGCTGGAAGTGATTTCGATCGCGGATCATCAGGTCGTCGCGCTCGACGGGTTCGGCACGGGCCCGGCGCTGCCGGCAGGCGATGTCGGGCCGGCGACACCGCTGGCGATCCTCGGCACGTCCGGCACCACGGGGCCGGCGAAAGGCGTGATCTGCCCGCACGCCCAGCTTGCCTGGTGGGGCGCAAACACCGCCGATCTGCTGGAGGTGAGCGAGGCGGACGTGCTGGCGACCGCCTTGCCGCTGCATCACGTGAACGCGCTCAACACGCTGTTCCAGGGGCTTGTCACCGGTGCCTCCGTCGTGGTGCTCGACCGGTTCTCGGTGTCGCGCTACTGGGCGGCGATGGCGGCGTGTGGCGCCACGGTCACCTATCTGCTCGGTGCCATGGTCGGCATGCTGATGTCGCGCCCGCCGGATGCGGCGGAGCGGGCGCATCGCGTGCGCGTCGCCCTCGCGCCCGGCACGCCGCCCGGGTTGCGGAAGACGTTCCGAGATCGGACCGGTATTATCTGCGTGGATGGCTATGGCTCGACCGAGACCAATTTCGTCATCGGCTCGATCGTGTCGGAGCAGCGCCCTGGCTGGATGGGGCGGTTGCGCCCGGGTTTCGTGGCCCGCGTCGAGGACGAGACGGGCGTGCTCTGGGTCAGGCCCGAACATCCGCTCGCCTTTTCCGCCGGGTACTGGCGCGACCAGGCCGCCACCGACGCGGCCTGGCGGGATGGCTGGTTCCGTACCGGCGACGCGGTGGCACAGCAGGATGGGTGGTTCCGCTTCGTCGGGCGCACCAAGGATTTCATCCGCCGGCGCGGCGAGAACATTGCCGCCCACGACGTCGAGGAGGCGCTGCGCGCGCATCCGGACGTCGCGGACGCCGCGGCCTATGCCGTGCCCTCACCCCTCGGTGAGGAGGAGGTGATGGCAACAATCGTGCTGCGGGCGGGGGCGGCGGAAGACCCGCGAGCACTGGCTGCCCATGCGGCCCGCCTGCTGCCGCGCTTTGCCGTGCCGCGCTTCCTCGCTTTCGCGTTGGCCCTGCCGGTGACCGAGACCGGCAAGGTGCGCAAGGCGGAGCTGGCATCGCAGGGAAGTGCGGCCGCATGGGACCGTGAGGCGCCGATTTGACACACGGCCCCGGTAGGCCGCACGTCACGCCGGCAGGTCGGGCCACGTTCGCGTGGTCGAAGTGAGCCAGGGGGGCACAAGAATGGCGGTCGATTTCACCAAGGCGGTGCGTGGCGGCGCCATGCTGCGAACCGTCGCGCCGACACCCCAGCTGCAGGCCAGGCCACGCGAGCGCAGCCTGCGCGGGCTGGTGCGGCGCATGCTGCGTGCGCTGCTGGGGCCGGTCCTGCGCCGCCTCGATGCGCGTATGCGCCGCGCGGTGGATACCTCGCAGACCGCGGAGCGGGTTTCCCGTTTGCTGGCCGTGAGCGACCGCGCGAGGTCAGGCCGTCAGCCGGCGGGGGCTGTGACCCCGGAGACCCCGACCGTCCGGACGGAGGCCGATCTCGGCACCGAAATCGCCATCTGGAGCCCGGACGGCTACCTGCTGGTTCCCGCCGAGGACGGCAGGCTGGTCGCGGCGATGCGCGCCGCCCCGGTGCTGGAGCCGGGCACGCGGCGGGTGCTGACCGCGCTGCTGCGCCCGGGCATGACCTGTCTTGAGATTGGCGCGCATATCGGCACGCTGACGCTGCCGGCGGCATTCGCGGTCGGCCCCGAGGGCGTCGTGCATGCGTTCGAGCCGGTGCCGCGGCTGGCCGCCCTGCTGCGTCGCAACCTGGAGACGAATGGCGTCGCGCGCAGGGTTCGCTGCGTGGAGGCGGCGGCGGGCGCTGCGCCAGGGATCGCGCTGCTGCATGTCGGCACGCCCTATGGCCATTCCTCGCTGCTCCCGCTCGACGAGGGGGAGATCGCGCGCGTGCCGGTGGCGGTCCGGCCGGTGGACGAGGTGCTGCCGGCCGGCACGCGCGTCGACGTGATCAAGATCGACGCCGAGGGCGCGGAACTCGACGTGTGGGCCGGCATGCGCCGCGTGCTGGCGGAGAATTACGACGTCGCGGTGCTGGTGGAGTTCGGCCCGAGCCATCTCGCGCGCGTGGGCACCTCGCTCGATACCTGGCTCGATACATTGCTGGCGGGCGGGTTTTCCGGTTATGTCGTCAACGAAACGGACGCGACCTGCAGGGTACTCGATCGCGGCGAGCTCGCAGGCGTGTTCTCGGTGAATCTGCTGCTGTTGCGGGGTACCGCCGGACGTCACTCGGGCCTCACCTTCGCGTGAAACTGCTGCTGCTCGGCGCTGGCGGGCACGCCAAGGCGGTGATCGAGGTGGCGCGGGCATGCGGCATCGAGATCGCGGGGCTGGTTGCCGAGGCGCCGGCAGGAACATCCGTCATGGGTGTGGCCGTGATCGGCACCGATGCCGATCTTCCGCGTCTGCGTGCGGAAGGGATGGAGGCGGCGTTTGTCGCTGTCGGCGCCAACGCGCTGCGGCAACTTTTGGCGCAACGTCTGTGCGCGATGGGCTTCAGATTGCCCAGTCTCGTTCATCCAAGTGCCATTATTTCCCAAAGTGCGAGTTTTGGAGACGGCGTGGTCGTCATGCCGCTCGCCTTCGCCGGCGCCGAGACCAGGATCGGCGATGTCAGCATCCTCAATTCTGCCGCGATCGTCGAACACGACGGCCGCATTGCATCGGCGGCGCATGTCGCTCCCGGTGCGGTGCTGGCGGGTGACGTCGTCGTTGGGGAGAGAAGTTTGATCGGCGTGGGTGCAGTGGTGCGGCCCGGGATTCGGATCGGCGCGGACGCGGTCATCGGCGCCGGTGCCGCGGTCGTCGCGGATGTCGCGGATGGCAGCCGCGTGGCCGGCATGCCGGCGCGACCGTTACCGGAACGATCGCGGGCACGATGAGGATCGGCCTGGTTTCCTCGGCGGTGCCGCTGATCCAGGGCGGCGCACGGTTCATCGTCGACTGGCTGCATGAGAAGCTGGTCGCCGACGGTCACGACGTGGAAACGATCTTCGTGCCCTTCGCGGACGACCCCCGCACGGTGCTGGAGCAGACGATGGCGTTCCGTCTGCTGCGGCTCGAGGCGTTCGAGCGCGTCATCACGTTTCGCCCGCCGGCGCATGTCGTGCGACATCGCTGCAAGGTGGTGTGGTTCATCCACCATATCCGCATCTTCTACGACCTGTGGGACACGCAATATCGTGACTTTCCCGCAACACTCGCAACCTCCGGCCTGCGCGAGGCGATCGTGGAGGCGGACACCGCGGCGTTGCGCGAGGCGCATCGTCTGTTCACCAACTCGCGTATCGTCGGCGAGCGGCTGCGCCAGTTCAACGGGCTGGAGAGCGAGGTCCTCTATCCGCCGGTCGCCCACCCCGAGATCTTCGCCGAGGGTTCGCGTGGCGACGAGATCGTTTGCGTCTGCCGGATGGAGTCCCATAAGCGCCAGCATCTGCTGATCGAGGCCATGCGGCATGTGCACAGCGGCGTGCGGCTGCGCCTGTGCGGCGTGGCCAGTGCGGCGTCCTATCTCGATGAACTGCGCGCCCTTGCCGCCCCGCTCGCGGGCCGGGTGACGATCGAGAGCCGCTGGGTGACGGAGGAGGAAAAAGCCGCGGCGCTCGGGTCGTCCCTGGCCGCGGCCTATGTCCCCTATGACGAGGATTCCTACGGCTATCCAACGATCGAGGCGGCGCACGCTCGGCGTGCCACGGTTACCGTGGCGGATGCCGGCGGGGTTGCGGAGTTCGTGCGCGACGGCGTCAACGGCCTGGTTGCGGCACCGCAGCCGGAGGCCATCGCCGCCGCCTTCGACCGGCTGTTCCTGGACCGCAAGCTCGCCGCCTCGCTCGGTGCCGCGGCGGAGGCGATGATCGCGGAGCGCGGCATCGCGTGGGACCAGGTCATCGCGAGGCTGCTGGCGTGAAAGTGCTGGTCCTCAACAACATGGCACCGTTCGTCCATGGCGGCGCCGAGGAACTGGCGATTCACCTTGTCCGCCGCCTGCGCGAGGCCGGCGCGGAGGCGGAGGCGATGCGCATTCCCTTCGCCTGGGACCCGCCCGAAGCCGTGATTGAGGAGATGCTGATCGCGCGCTCGTTACAGATTGCCAACGCTGACCGGGTGATCGCGCTGAAATTCCCAACCTATCTCGTCGAGCACCCCAACAAGGTGATCTGGCTGCTGCACCAGTTTCGCCAGGCCTATGATTTGTGGGACGCGGGCCAGAGCGATCTCGGGGGTGGCGAGCGCGGTGCTGCGCTGCGCGCGATGATCGTGGCGGCCGACAATGCCGCCTTCGCCGGTGCGCGGGCGATGTTCGCCGCTTCGCCGGTGAGCCAGGCGCGGGTCGCCAAGTATAACGGGCTCAAGGTTCCGAGCCTGCCGGCGCCGCCGAACGACCCCGAGATGTTCCAGAACGCGGGCGATGACGGCTATGTTCTTGCCGCCGGGCGGGTCGGTGCGGCCAAGCGCCAGGCGCTGCTGGTGCAAGCCCTGCGCCACGCGCCGCAGACGCGGCTGGTGATCGCGGGCCCGCCCGACAGTGCCGAGGAGGCCGCGGCGCTGCGGCTTCTCGTCGAGGCGGAGGGTGTGGCCGATCGTGTCCGGCTCGACCTGCGCCTGCTGCCGCGCGCCGAGCTTGCGACGCTGGCCAATCGGGCGACGGCGGTTGCCTATCTTCCGTTCGACGAGGATTCCGTCGGTTATGTCACGATGGAGGCGTTCCTCGCCGGCAAGCCGGTCCTCACGACAACGGATTCCGGCGGCGTGCTGGAACTCGTCCGCGACGGCGAGACCGGCTTGGTCGTGGCACCGCAGGCGCAGGCGCTGGGCGGCGCGCTGCGCGGCCTCACCGCTTCCCGCGCCGGCAAACTCGGGCGCGCCGGCCATGCCGCCATGGCGGCTCGCGGCATCACCTGGCCCGCCACGATCGAGCGGCTCCTCGCATGATCCGGCGCATCGCATGGGTGGGGCCGTGGAACGCGCGCTCCGCCATCGCCCAATTCGGCGCGATGGTCGTGGAACGATTGGCCGGCGGCGGCGTGGAGGTCGAGATCGTGCGCAGCGAGGTCGGCGCCGATGCGGCCGAGCCCTCGCTTGCGGCGCCGGGCGCGATCCTGTGGGCGGGCGAGGTCGATCCCTGGCAGCTTTGGCGCGACCACGATGCCGTTCTCATCAATATCGGCGACCATTACGGCTTTCACGGTGGCGCCTTGTCTCTGTACGGCGAGGTGCCGGCGGTCGCGATCCTGCACGATGCCTATGTCGTCAACCTGCTGCGCGGGGCCGGCGGCGACACGCTGGCGCGGGCCGCCACCGCGCTGCATGGCGTGCAACCGGTGGTGACCGACCTGCCGCCCGACGCCGATGCGGCGAGCCGGCCGATGACGGAGTGGTTCGCGGCGGGTGCCGCGGGCGCCATCGTCCATGCCGAGCACTATGCGCCGCGGGTCCGCGCGGCTTGCCCCGGGCCGGTATGCGTCCTGCCGCTCGCCTACCGCGCGCCGGACCTGGCGCCGCCGCGCGCCACATCAGATGTGTTGTGCGTTGCGACCATCGGTCGCCTCGGGCCCAACAAGCGGGCCGATGAGGTGATCCGCGGCATCGCGGCCGTCCGTGGCGGGGCAGGGCGCATCCGCTATCGCCTCATCGGTGCCGCCGAGCCCGCGGAACGCGCCAGGCTCGAAGCGCTGGCCGGCGAACTCGGGGTCGAGGTCAGTTTCGCGGGCGAGGTTTCGGATGCCGCGCTGGCCGAGGAGTTCGCCGCGATCGATGTGGTGGCCTGCCTGCGCCATCCGGCGCTGGAGGGGGCTTCGGCCTCGCTCATCGTCGGCATGCTGTCGGCGCGGCCGGTGCTGGTGTCGCGGCAGGGTGTCTATGCCGAGGTGCCCGACGATCTCGTGCTGTCCTGCGCGCCGGGCGCGGAAGCAGCCGATGTGGCGCGCCATCTGACCGCGATCCTCGGCGACCGCCAGCCCGCGCTGCGGATGGCGGCCCGCGCCCGCACCCATGCCGGCGCCACGCATGACCCGGCTCGCTACGCCGAGGGGCTGCTCGACTTCATTCCTCAGGCCATGCTGGGCGCGGCGGCGATCGGCACCGGCCGCTCGCTCGGCGCCCGGATGGCGGCGTTCGGCGTCGGTCCCGATGATCCCGCGGTCGGCCGCCTCGGAGCGGCGCTCACCGATCTGCTGGGCGGGACAGGAGTGCGCGACGGCGCTAGTCTGGCGCAATGAACGAGACCGCCCCAGACACTGCCCGCCCGGTCATCCCGGTCTATCGGCCCGACCTTTCGGGCAACGAGCGCCGCTACGTGCTCGATTGCATCGAGAGCAGCTGGATCTCCTCCAACGGCGCCTATATCGCGCGGTTCGAGGCGGCGTTCGCCAGTGCTGTCGGTGCCGTGCATGCCTATGGCGTCTGTAACGGCACGGTGGCGCTGCACCTGGCGCTGCACGCCCTGGGCATCGGGCCCGGCGACGAGGTGATCGTGCCGAGCTTCACCTACATCGCCTCGGTCAACACCATCGTGCAATGCGGCGCGACCCCGGTCTTCGCCGACAGTCGCGACGGCGACTGGCTGCTCGACCCCGCGGATGTCGAGGCCCGGATCACGCCGCGCACACGGGCGATCATGCCGGTGCATCTCTACGGCGCGGCCTGCGACATGGACGCGATCATGGCGCTGGCGCGGCCGCGCGGGATCGCGGTGCTCGAGGATTGCGCGGAGGCGTTCACCACCACGATTCACGGCCGCCATGTCGGCACGTTCGGCGATGCCGGCACGTTCAGCTTTTTCGGCAACAAGACGATCACCACCGGCGAGGGCGGCATGGTGATCTGCAACGACGAGGCGCTGGGGCGGCGCATGTTGCAGGCGCGCGGCCAGGGCCAGTCCTTCACCCGCCGCTACTGGCACGAGGTGATGGGGTTCAACTACCGCATGACCAACATCGTGGCCGCGATCGGCCTGGCGCAGATCGAGCGGCTGGAGGCCATCGTCGCCGCCAAGCGCCAGGTCTCGGCCCGCTATCGCGCGTTGCTGGCCGGGCTGAAGGTGACGTTCCAGCGCCCGGGCAATGGCGTCGATGGGCCGGAATGGCTGGTGAGCCTGCTGTTGCCGGAGGGGACGGACCGCGACCGCCTGATGGCGCGCATGGCCGCCGGCGCGGTGGAGACGCGGCCCGTCTTCTACCCCGCGCACACGATGCCGATGTATGCGCGGGGCGAGCGGTTCCCGAGAGCGGAGGCGATCTCGGCGCGCGGCCTGTCGCTGCCCTCCTACCCCACGCTCACGGAGTCCGAGCTGGCACGGGTCGCGGAGGCGCTGACCGATGCGCTCAGGGAGCAGGGGCTCGCCTGAGGCGGACCAGAAACGCCGCGCGCTCCGCGCCGTCCAGCCCGAGCACCCAAGCGAGGCCGAACACCGCGAGCAGCCCGGCGGCGGCGGCGATCGGGCCCTCCAGCGCGCCGAACAGCGCCAGCAGCGCGAGCCCGAAGACCGGTGCCAGCCGTCGCAGCACGCCCCGTGCCTCCGGGAAGATCCGCGTCAGCAGCCACAGCCTCAGCAGGAAGGAAATGGCGATCCGCGCCACCCATGACGCCGCCGCGCCGACCACGCCCCACAGCGGTAGCAGCACCAGCAGCAGCGGAATCAGGATGGCGATTTCGAGCACGGCGAGGCAGGCGTTGAAGGCTGGCCGGCCCAGCCCGTCGACCAGGCCGTTGGCGACAATGTCGAGGCTGTAGAACAGCACGCCGAAGCCCATCAGGCGCAGCACCGGTGCTGCGTGCAGCGCGAACGGCGCGCCGAGCCAGAGCCGCAGCAGCGGCCCCGCCATCGCGATCGCGACGAGGGAGGCGGGCAGCACCATGGCGCCGACCGCAAGCAGCGTGCGCCGGTAGAGCAGGGCGGCGCGCTGCGGCGCCGCGCGGTGCGCCGTTGTCATGGCCGGGAAGGCCGCCGCCATCACCGCCTGCGGCATGGTGGTGAAGCGGAAGATGACGTCGAACGGCGTTGCGTACCACGCCGCTGCCGCCGGCGTCAGAACCGATGCGATAACAAAACGGTCGAGATAAAGCAGCACCGGCCAGGCGAGATTGGACACCGTCATCCAACCGCCGAGGCGCAGCACCGGGCGGATCGCGCCGAGCGAGACGCGCGCCGTGGCGAGCCCCGGCATGACGCGCCGCGTGAGGCGCCAGGCGACGAGGGTCATCAGCGCGCGACAGAACACCTGCACCGCCATCACCGGCACCAGGCTGTGCCAGATGGCGAGCGTGGCCACCGGGCCGAGATAATAGAGGGCGAGGATCGGCAGGTTGATGACGGTGTAGGCGCCCACGCTCTGATACGCCGCAAGCACGCCCCAGAGCGCGCCGTTCACCACGACGAGCGGGACGGCGATGCAGAGCAGGTCGAGTGCCGTCATCACCTCCGGGCGCAGCGAGGGCGGGATCCTCAGCGCGTGGCCGACATAGAAATGCAGACCCACCGCCACCAGAATGCCGAAGATGACGCCGAGGCCGGCAAGCACCAGGATACCGGTCTTGGTGGCCGCTGCCGCCGTCGCGTCCTCGCCATGCGCGATCGCGTGCGCGATGGTGCGCGTCAGGGCGCGGCCGAGGCCGATGTCGAAAATGCCGAAGGTCGTCATCAGCGCCAGCCCGAGCGAGAAGATACCCCAGCGCACCAGGCCCATCGCATGCAGCAGCAGCGGTGTGGCGACGAGGGCGATCAGCAGCGGAAACAGGCGGCCGAACAGATTCCACGCGGTCGAGATCGCGATCGTGCGCGTCGCGGTGAGCTGCGCGACGCGCTGATCGGGCTTCACGTCGCCGGGCCCGGGTGCGTCACCGCGCCGAGATGCGCCGGGCCGACCGTGGCCGCGTATTTGGCAAGCACGCCGGACAGGCGTCGCGGCGCAGGCTGCCAGGCGGCCTGGCGTGCCGCGAGCTCCGCCGAGGGCACGAGCAGGTCGATGCGTGCCGCGGCGGCATCGATGTCGATGATGTCGCCGTCCCGCAGCAGCGCGAGCGGGCCGCCACGCGCGGCCTCCGGCCCGGCATAGCCGATGCACATGCCACGCGTGGCGCCGGAGAAGCGGCCATCGGTCAGTAGTGCGACTTTTTCGCCCATGCCCTGGCCGTAGATGAGCGCGGTCACGCCGAGCATCTCGCGCATGCCAGGACCGCCGACCGGGCCTTCGTTACGGATCACCAACACCTCGCCATCCCGATAGGCGCGCGCGCGCACCACCTCGGTGCAGGCTTCCTCGCTCTCGAAGACGCGGGCGGGGCCACGGAACGCGAGCCGCCTGAGGCCGGCGACTTTCAGCAAGGCGCCATCCGGGCAAAGTGTTCCGCGCAGCACCACCAGCCCGCCGGTCGGGGTCAGCGCGTCCTCGCAGCGGCGAACCACGGCGCCATCCGGCGCCGGCGCGTCGGCGACGGCCTCGGCAAGCGTGACGCCGGCGAGGGTAGGGCAGCGACCGTCCATGAAGCCGCCGCGGATCAACTCGCGGATCAGCACCTGGCAGCCGCCGATCGCATGCACGTCTTTGGCGTGAAAACGCCCGCCCGGGCGCAGATCGCCGATCACCGGCGTGCGATGAAACACCGCCGCCACATCGGCGAGAGTGAAGCGGATGCCGGCCTCGTGGCCGATCGCCGGCAGGTGCAGCCCGGCGTTGGTGGAGCCGCCGGTCGCCGCGACCAGGGCCGCGGCGTTGGCGAGCGACTCGCGGGTGATGAGGTCACGCGGCAGCGGCCCGCCGCGGCGCAGGATCGTCATCAGCGTCCGGCCGGCCTCGGCCGCGACACCCGGGCGGGCTGCGTTCGTCGCGGGCAGCATGGTGCTGCCGGCCGGGGCGATGCCCAGCGCCTCCGCGGCCATTGCCATGGTGTTGGCGGTGAACTGCCCCGCGCAGGCGCCTATCGAGGGAAGTGCGCAACGTTCCATCACCGCCAGCTCGGCTTCCCCGACGGTTCCGGCCATCACGCCGCCCACCGCCTCGTAGGCATCGAGCATCGAGATATCGCGGCCCTTGTAGGTGCCGGTGTCGGCACTGCCGCCGTAGAGAAAGACCGAGGGTAGATTGCAGCGCACCAGCGCCATCATCACCCCAGGCAGCGTCTTGTCGCAGCCGGCGACGCCCAGCAGCGCGTCGTAGCGATGCGCCTCCGCCACCGTCTCGATGGAATCCGCGATGATCTCCCGGCTCACCAGCGAGAAGCGCATGCCGGGATGGTTCATGCTGATGCCGTCGGAGACGGCGATGGTGGTGAAGGAGAAGCCGCGCCCGCCGGCCTCGTGGATGCCACGCCGGGCGGCATCGGCCTGGGCGGCGAGACCCATGGTGCAGGGCGTGACCTCCGCCTCGGTGCTGACCACGCCGACGAAGGGCTTGCGCAGGTCGTCCTCGGAAAGGCCGATGGCGCGCAGGAAGCCACGATGGGGCGCGCGGTCCATGCCCTCGACAGTGATGCGGGAGCGCAGTGTCATGGCATGATCCTGCCCAAGGTGCTGGGCGTTTCCCAGCCCCCCGTCACGTGGTTCAGTCCGCCGCCTCCAGGAAGCCGCCGGACTGGCGCTGCCACATCCGCGCATAGGCGCCGCCGGCGCGCAGCAGTTCGCCATGCGTGCCCTGCTCCACGATGCGGCCGCGCTCCAGCACGACGAGACGATCCATGCGCGCGATGGTGGACAGGCGGTGGGCGATGGCGATGACCGTGCGGCCCTCCATCAGCCGTTCGAGCTGCGTCTGGATCGCCGCCTCGACCTCGGAATCGAGCGCGCTGGTTGCTTCGTCCAGCACCAGGATCGGCGCGTCGCGCAGGATGACGCGGGCGAGCGCGATGCGCTGGCGCTGGCCGCCGGAAAGCTTCACTCCGCGCTCGCCCACCTGCGCGTCATAGCCGCGCTGGCCCTGCCAGTCCTCAAGCCCGGCGATGAACTCGCCGGCCTCCGCCTGCCGCGCGGCGCGGTGCACCTCCGCCTCGCCAGCTTCGGGGCGGCCATAGCGGATATTGTCGCGGATCGAGCGATGCAGCAGCGAGGTATCCTGCGTCACCATCGCGATCGCGGCGCGCAGGCTCTCCTGGGTCACGCCGGCGATGTCCTGCCCATCGACCAGGATGCGCCCGGCCTCCGGCGCGTAGAAGCCGAGCAGGAGGTTGACCAGTGTGGATTTTCCGGCGCCCGAGTGTCCGACCAGCCCGACGCGCGCGCCAGGGGCTATGGTGAGTGCCAGGTCGTGCAGCACGCCGCGGTCGGTGCCATAGCCGAAGCTGACGTTATCGAAACGTATCTCGCCGCGTTTCACCACCAGCGGCACGGCGCCGGGCGCGTCGGGGTGGCTGCGTGCAACGGCGATGGAGCGCATGCCATCCTGCACGATGCCGACACTCTCGAAGATGGTGGTGACGTTCTGCGCCACCCAGCCGGCGATGTTGGCGATCTGCCAGGCGAGCGGCAGGGCCGTCGCCACCGTCGCCAGCGGAATCCGCCCGGCGGCGAACAGTAGGATCGCGACTGCGCCGGTGCCCGTGACCATGAGCGTGTTCGTGAAGGAGAGCGTGACGCGAAAAGTGGTGACCATGCGCAACTGGCGGCGGAACACCTCGGTGTGCCGGTCGAGCGCCGAGCGCACGAAGGCGTCCTCCTCGACGGCGCGGGCGAACAGCTTCACCGTCAGGATGTTGGTGTAGGAATCGACGATTCGCCCGGTGAGGCCGGAGCGTGCCTCGGCGACGGCGCGCGAGCGTTCGCGCATGCGCGGCACGAAATAGCGCAGCAGGGCAGCGTAGATCAGGAACCAGCCTGCGATGGGCATGGCCAGACGCCAGTCCGCATCCGCCAGCACCAGCATCGCCGAGCCGCCATAGACGATGATGTACCAGACCGCGACGATGGACTGCACGATGGAATCGCGCAGGGCCGGGCCCGTCTGCATCACCCGGTTGGCGATGCGGCCGGCGAAATCGTTCTGGAAGAACGTCCAGCCCTGGCGCACCACATGCCAGTGGTTCTGCCAGCGGATGAGGTTGGACAGGCCCGGCGCGATCGCCTGCTCGGTGATCAGGCTCTGCCCCAGGATCGCGATCGGGCGCAGGATCATCAGCACCAGCACCATGCCGAGCAGCTGCGGCCATGCGGTGAGGATCGCCGTGCCGCGCGCGGTGACGAGCGCGACGATGCGGCCGATGAAGACCGGGATCAGCAGGTCGAGCAGCGCCACCGTGCCGCCGGCGACGACCAGGGCCACGACGAGGCCGCGCGCCTGGCGCATGAAGTGCCAGTAGAAGCGGCTCAGCGCACGTGCCGAATCGATCGTCGGTGGCGGCGCCGAGGGATCGATCGAGGTCGGTTCCAGCAGGCGCTCGAAAAACGCGAACATAAGCTTACATCGCGCGTTGTGACGTGGGGGGCAAATCCGCCGTTTAGCCGATGAAGCCGCGCACCACGCCATAGGCCGCGAACGCCGTCGTGGCGAAGCCGGCGAACGCGATGAGCATGGCGAGGCTGCGCGCCGGCGGCAGTGTCGTCGATCGGTAGCCACGCAGGGCGATACGCAGTTCCTGCCAGCCCAGCTCGGGCTCCCGTTTGTGGTGGCGCCACGTCACCAGCAGCAGCAGCCCCAGCAGACAGCCCGCCACGAGGCCACCCGTGTGGGCCGCGTAGTCGGTGACCAGGCCGCTATGCAGCCCCTGCAGCGGCAGCAGCGCCGGCACCGCGATGCGCAGCGACCAGAGCTGCAGGCGCCGCCGCTCACCATGGCCCTCCGGCAGCCGGAAGCTTATGACAAAGGCGCAGGCGAGCAGCCCCATGATGCCGCCGGAGGCGCCGATTGCGACCACGCCCAACGGCAGCACGACCAGCGAGGCGAGCCATCCCGCGACCGACGCGAGCATGAAGGCCGCAGCCAGCCAGGCATGGCCGATCAGCCGCTCGAGCCGCCAGCCGATGAGCAGCAGCACGACGATATTACCCATGATGTGGGCGAAGCTCGCGTGCAGATAGGTCGCGGTGAGCACGCGCATCCATTCGCCGCGGTTCAGCACGCCGGCGCGGGTGAGGCCCCCCATGGCGACCAGCGCGTGGCGTGAGACGACACCGTGCGCAGCCCCGCCCCGCCGGGCGAGTTCGGCGATGAAGATCGCGAACATGACGAGCGACAGTGACAGCGTGACCCAGGGCACGGCGAAGCCCGGCAGGCCGAGCGGTTCCGCAGCCAGCGGCGCGGGCGCGCGGGCCGCGGGCTCCAGGCCATGCTGCAGCCGGACCGCTTCAATCGTCTCGGCAATGGCGGCGGGTGGCGCGTCGTAGACGTCGGGAATCAAGAGGCGCGACGGTTTCCCCGCCGATCCCTTGGGCGGCATCGTGATCGCCTCCAGCCGTCGCCGGCCATCCGAGGCGTCGATCACCGTGAAACGGCCGAGCTGGTCCCAGGGGACGTAGCGATGACGGATGAAGCCATTGCTTCGCAGGCCGTCGAAGCCGATGACCAGGCGCGGCCGCGCGATCAGAGTGAGCAGCAGGAATGCAGCGACCGCGAGGCCGAGTGCGGCGACGATGTCGTTCTCGACAAGCTGAATGTCGAGCACATGATGCCGGCCATGCCAGAGCGGCTGGTTCCACATCGACGTCGCAATCAGCCCGCCGCTGCCGCCAGACAGCAGCACCCCCAGAACCAGCAATCCCGGTCGAAACTGAAACTCGGCGCGGCGCGGCGGCGTATTCCTGGTGCTCGACAAGCGTCTCTCCCGTCCGGAAGCTGTAACGCACCCCGCGATCGCGTCAATGTTGCGAAACAGAGATGATGCCCGATCCCGGTCGTCGTGCCGGTGCCGCGGGCGCTACTCCGCGGCGAGGGGCGCCGCCTCCACCATGGAAGCGGCACGGGCCAGATCGACGGAAAGCAGGCGCGAGACGCCGCGCTCCTGCATCGTGACACCGAACAGCCGGTCCATCCGCGCCATCGTCATCGGGTGGTGCGTGACCACCATGAACCGCGTGCCGCCGTCGCGCGCCATGTGTTCGAGCAGGTTGCAGAACCGCTCTACGTTGGCATCGTCGAGCGGCGCGTCCACCTCGTCCAGAACCGCGACGGGGGCCGGATTGCAGCGGAACACCGCGAAGATCAGCGCCAGCGCCGTCAGCGCCTGCTCACCGCCCGAGAGCAGCGACAGGGTTGCCAATTTCTTGCCGGGGGGCTGGACGTAAATCTCGAGCCCAGCCTCCAGCGGATCGTCCGAGCCGACGAGCGCGAGATGCGCCCGCCCGCCGCCGAACAGCCGGGCGAACAGCGCCTGGAACTGATTGTCCACCTGCTCGAAGATCGCGGCCAGGCGCTCGCGCCCCTCCCGGTTGAGGTGGCCGATGGAGCCACGCAGCTTGGCAATCGCCGTGGTCAGCTCCGCACCCTCCCTGAGGATTTCCTCGACCCGGGCAGCGATCTCCTCCGCCTCCCCCTCGGCGCGCAGGTTGACCGGGCCCATCTCGTCACGCTCGCGCAAGAGCCGATCGAGCTTGCGGCGGGCGCGGTCCTCGTCAAGCCCGGCCGGCGGCTCCGGCAGCACCGCGTCCACACCCAGCCGCTCCAGCACCCGCTCCGCGATGGTACCGACGGCCGCGGTTGCGGCCTCCCGAGCGGCGGCGATGCGCACGGCCTCCTCACGGATCTGCGCGAGCCGGGATTCCGCCGTACGTGCGGCGCGGTCCGCGGCACCCGCCGCTTCCTCGGCAGCATGCAAGGCGGATGCACAGGCCGCATGCGTGCGCTCGGCCGCATCCAATGCCTCGATTCCGGCAATTCGGCGTGCCTCGATCGCGTCGGGCAGCGCGGCGCATCCGTCGCGGGCCGCTGCGGCGTCGCCGCGCCGAGCCTCGAGGTCGGTGACGCGCGCCTCGCTGTCTGCGTGCCGGCGCGACCATTCCGCGAGTTCGGATTCGAGGCTGGCCAACCGATGCCGAGCCGATTCCAGAGCGCGGCGCGCTTCGCCATGGGCCGCGCGGGCCGTGTTTTCCATGCGCCTCGCTTCGGCGAGGCGGTCGCGAGCCACGGCGACGGCGGCGCGGGCGGCGGAGGTGTCGGGGGCCGAGGCGATGGTCGCCATCGCCTGATCGAACGCCGCGCGCGCTTCCTCGTGGTCGGCGTTGAGCCGCGCCGCTTCCTGGTCCGCGGCGTCGAGGCGAGCGGTGGCGGCGGCAGTCTCCGTGGCCAGGCGCGCCGCCGTGGCGCGGGCTCGCTCCAACCGGCGTTCCGTCTCGCCGCGGGCGCCGCGGGCCGCATTCTCCGCTTCGCGCGCCGCGCGCAGCCGGGTCTCGGTCTCGTCCAGCGCCTGGCGGGCCTTGCTGGACGCCGCCTCCGCCTCGGTCAGAGCAGCACGGGCCTCGCCGAGGCGCCGGCGCTGCGCGATGCGGACCGCCGCCGGCGAGCGTGCGCCGGCCGGCACCGAAAATCCGTCCCAGCGCCAGACCGCGCCCTCGCGCGAGACGAGAATCTGTCCCGGTGCCAGCAGCGGCTGCAACGCGGCCGGGTCGGCATCCGCTTCGACGACGGCCGCCCAGGCCAGCACACGGGCGAGCGAGGCGGGGCCGGTGACGCTGGCGGCGAGTGCCTGAGCGCCCGCCGGCCAGGAGGGTGGGGGCAGCGGCGGCAGCTCGTTCCACTCGCCGCTTTCCAGCGCCTCGCCGATGGCCGCGGCAACCGCGGCTTCCAGCCCCTCCGGAACGCCGAGCGCGCCGGCGAGGGTGGATGCGTTGCCCACCAGTTCCTCGAGCGCACGGATTTCAGCGGCGAGGCTGGCCGTGCGGGTGCGCGTGGCCTCGGCCGCGTCGCGGGCGGCCATGCGGGCTTGGTCGCCGGTGGCGCGATCCGCTTCGGCCTGTTCCAGCGCCGCGCGAAGGGCGGCGAGCGCCGCCTCGGCCTGTGCCGATTCATGCCGCGCGGCTTCCAGCGCCCCGGGATCAGGCGTCGGGATGCGCGCGCGTTCGGCGGCGAGGCGCTGGGCGCGTTCGTCCGTGCGCTTCAGCCTCGCCTCGGCGAACAGGCGGGCCTCGTTGCGGCTGCGTGCCGCCGCTTCCTCGGTCGCCGCTTGCTCGATGGCCCGGTTGGCCTCGGCCTCCGCGGCGCGGACGGCATCGGCGGCGCCGGCGAGCAGAGCCTCGGTCTCGGCGATGCGCGCCGGCAGGGTGTCGGACTCTCGGGCCAGCGCCACGCGTTCGCGCGTGAGGCGTTCGCGCGCCGCCTCGGCATCGCCGCGCGCCGCGCAAGCATGCACGAGATCGGCCTCGATATGGGCGAGGTTGCGTTCCGCCTGCGTGAGGGCGTCGCGGGCGCGCTGGGCCTCGGCGGCGAGCTGTTCCGCGGCGATGCGGGCGCGTTCGAGTGCCGTGCGGGCATCGGCCTCGCTGCTGCGCAGTGGCGGCAGGGACGCGGCGGCTTCGACGGCGCTGGCGGCGGCCGCTGTCGCATCGGCCGTTGCCGCGGCGACCGCGCTGGTCGCGGTGGCCTGCGCTGCGGCGGCTTCCTGTTCAGCCGCCACGGCCGCGGCGCGCTGGATGCTGAGCAGTTCCGCCTCGGCGCTGCGGATGGAGCCGGAGATATTGCGATAGCGCGCCGCCTGGCGGGCCTGGCGCTTCAACGCCTCGTGCTGCGCTTCGAGCTGGCCGCGCAGATCCTCGGCGCGGGAGAGATTGGCTTCCGCGGCACGCAGCTTCAGCTCCGCCTCATGGCGGCGGGCATGCAGGCCGGTGATGCCGGCGGCTTCCTCCAGGATCGCCCGGCGCTCATCCGGGCGGGCGCTAACCACAGCGGCGATGCGGCCCTGGCTGACCATGCCCGAGCTGTGAGCGCCGGTCGCGAGGTCGGCGAACAGGGTCTGGACGTCGCGCGCGCGGGCCTCGCGGCCATTGATGCGATACAGGCTGCCCTGGCCACGCTCGATCCGCCGCGAGATTTCCAGCTCCGCCGCCTCGTGCAGTGGCGGCGGTGCGCGGCCCTGCGTCTCCTCCAGCGAGATGGTGACCTCGGCCAGGTTGCGCGCCGGACGGGCGGTGGTGCCGGCGAAGATCACGTCCTCCATCTCGCCGCCGCGCAGCGACTTCGCCGAGGTCTCGCCCATTGCCCAGCGCAACGACTCGACGATGTTGGATTTGCCGCAGCCGTTGGGGCCGACGATGCCGGTCAACCCCTCGTGGATCTCCACGGTGGTGGGCTCGGCGAAGGACTTAAAGCCAGCAATGCGCAGGCGGGTGAAGCGGACGGGCAAGCGGCTCTCCTGGCTCATCACCCCTACAGCTTGTGGATAACTTTCAGGGGGTGACCGTATCTGGTAATCTAGCAGCGCGGTGGCAGGAGTCGAGCATCCGCGCGCGCGGCCTGGCCGATGGTCGCGATCAGCCGGGCGGCCGCAGGGCTGGGCTCCATGCCGCGACGGGTGATGACGCCGGCGGCACGGGCGTTCAGCGCCGCCGGGACATCGAGGCGGATGATGCTGCGGTCGTGCAATTCGCGCACGAATCCGGCGGCGCTGAAGCTGACATAGGGGCCGGTTGCGAGCAGTTGGTGGCGCAGCACCACGATATCGGTCTCGATCGCGGGTTCGGGGGCGGCCAAGCCGTTGGCGCGGAACAGCCCGTGCAACCGCTGCACCATCAGCGAATGCGACCCGGGCAGAATCCAGGGATAGGCCGCCAGGGCCGCGAGCGGGATAGCGCGGCGCCGACGCAACGGGTGCCGGAGTGCGGCGATGACGCAGTAACTGTCGGTCTGCAGTGTCTGCCATTCCAGATCCGGCTCGATCGCCGGCGAATCGGGCGTCGCCGCCAGCACGAAGTCGAGCGCGCCCTCGCGCAGGCGGACCTTCAGCGCGTCATCGGTGCCGCCGAGGACATGGATACGCACATCCGGGCGCTCGGCGCGGAACAGGGCGATGGCCTGGGGCAGCACCGCGCGCTCCCATGACGGGCCGGCGCCGACGCGCACGCTGCCCGCCGCTCCCGCGCGCAGTGCCGCGATCTCCGCCCGTGAGGCGCGCAGCGACGCCCGCAGGTTGCGGGCGTGGCGCAGCATCGCATCGCCATAGATGGTCGGACGCACACCGCGCGCGGTGCGGTCGAACAGCCGCACACCGGTCTCGTCCTCCATGCGGCGGATTGCCTTGGTCAATGCCGGCTGGGTGATGCCGATGGCGGCGGCGGCTGCGCGCAGGCTGCCGTGGTCGGCGACGGCGAGCACGTAGTCGACCGAACGAATGTCCATCGCGTGGGCCTCCGCGGTGGCGATCACCAGAAGTTATCGCCTATGTTCCAATTCGGACTTGCCCGGCCGGCGCAGCCCTTGTCAACCTGGGTTCATGGAAACGTCAAACCTTGTCTTCATCATGTCGGACGAGCACAGCCGCCGCGTGCTCGGCTGCTACGGCCACGAGATGATCCGCACCCCGAACCTGGACGCGCTGGCAGCACGCGGCGTGCGCTTCACCGACGCCTACTGTAATTCGCCGATCTGCGTGCCCTCACGCGCATCTTTCGCGACCGGGCGGCACGTCAACCAGATCCGTTTCTGGGATAACGGCAACCCCTATGATGGCAGCGTGCCGTCCTGGGGCCATCGGCTGCGCGAGGCGGGGCATGACGCCGTTTCCATCGGCAAGCTGCATTTCCGTTCCGCCGACGACGACAACGGCTTCACCGAGGAGGTGATGCCACTGCATGTCATCGAGGGGATTGGCGACCTCAGCGGCATGATCCGCGACGACATGAAGCCGCGCAAGGTCTCGCTGATGCTGGCGGAGGAGGCCGGGCCCGGCGACAGCGACTATCAGCGCTACGACGACTCGATCACCGAGACCGCGATCGCCTGGCTGCGGGCGCGCGCACGGCGCGACGGCGCAACCCGCCCGGCCAAGCCCTTCGTGCTGTTTGTCTCGCTGGTCTGCCCGCACTTTCCGCTGGTCTCACGCCCGGAATATTACTCGCTCTATCCCGAGGACCAGGTGCCCTGGCCGCTGCTGTATTCGCCGGAGGAGCGGCCGACCCATCCGTTCATCGCGAAGATGAATGAGACCATCATCTATGATCGCGCCTTCAACCCGCCGAAGGTTCGCCGTGCGATCGCCGCCTATTTTGGGATGGTAACGTTCCTCGACGCTAATATCGGGCGCATTGTTAGCGCGATCGGCGAGAGCGGGCTCGGCGACACGACGAGGGTGATCTACACCAGCGACCACGGCGACAATCTCGGCAATCGCGGCCTGTGGGGGAAGTCCAATCTTTACGAGGATGCGGTCGGTGTGCCGATGATCATGGCAGGGCCCGGCATTCCCCACGGCATAGCGTGCCACGAGCCCGTCTCGCTCGTCGATGGCTTCCCCACGATCCTCGCCTGCGCCGGCGTCACGCCGTCGCCCGCGGACCAGGATCTGCCCGGCCGCAACTTGTTCGATGTGGCGCGCGGGCAGGCGCCGCGAGCGACGGTGATGAGCGAGTATCACGCCGTCGGGGCCGCGACCGGCGCCTTCATGATCCGCAAGGGCGATTTCAAATACATCCACTATGTCGGCATGAAGCCGCAGCTCTTCGATCTGGCCAGCGATCCCCTTGAACAGCGCGATCTCGGCACCGCCCCCGGTTATGCCGGCCTCGTTGGTGATTGCGAGCGCGCTCTGCGGGCGGTGGTTGACCCAGATGCCGCGGACGCGCTGGCGCATTCCGACCAGGCGGCACGGGTCGCGGCCTTCGGTGGGCGCGCCGCGGTGTTGGCGCGGGGGGTGCTGGGCCATTCGCCGGTGCCGGGAGCCAGCCCGCGAATCCTGTAGTCGTGCCGTTCGTGCCGAGGTGATGTGAGACGCGGCGAGCAAGCTGCGCCAGGGAGGGAAGTAAGCCATGTCCGCCACAACGGCGATGCCGGGACAGCCGGTTGGATGGTCGCGTAATCGCTGGGTACGCATCCTGGTGATTGCGCTGTTGATGTATATCATTTCGATGATTGATCGAACCAATATCGCGATGGCGATCCCTTCAATGCGCAAGGAGCTGGCGCTCAGTCACGCGGGGATCGGTTTCGCAACAGGTACGTTCTTCTTCGGCTACGTCGTGCTGCAGGTGCCGGCCGGGCGGCTTTCCTCGACCTGGAGCGCCAAGTGGGTGATCTTCGGCTTGCTGATCTTCTGGGGCCTGATCTCGGCCTCGACCGCGCTGGTGCGGACGGAGGCGGAGCTGATCGCCAACCGCTTTATCCTGGGTATTGCCGAGGGTGGCGTGCTGACCTCCACCCTGGTGCTGATCCGCAACTGGTTCACCCGCGAGGAACGGGCGCGCGCCAACACGATTTTCCTGATGAGCCTCGCCCTCGGCTCGGTCATCGCCAACCCGATCTCTGGCGTGGTGCTGCGCTACTCCACCTGGCAATGGATGTTCATCATCGAGGCGGTGCCGTGCTTTGTCTGGGCAGCGTTCTGGGCGGTGGCGATCGCCGACCGACCGGAGCAGGCGGCCTGGCTGCCGGAGGCCGAGCGCGCGCGCCTCGTTGCGGCGCTGCAAGCGGAGCGCGCGGCAGAGGTGCCGCTGCGCGGACATTGGCTCTCTGCGATGTGGCATCCCGGCATCGTTATCATCGCGGTCTATAACTTCCTGGCCCTGGCCGCGAACTGGGGCGTGACGATCTGGCTGCCGAGCGTGCTCAAGCAGGCGGGCCTGTCGATCATGAGTGTGGGGCTGCTCAGCGCCATCCCCTTCGCCGCCGGGGCGGCGATGATGCTCGCCGTCGCGATCAGCAGCGACCGGCGGATGGAACGGAAATGGCACACCGTGGTCATGTCCGCGCTGTCTGGCCTGTTCTTGATCGCCGCTCAGTTCTCCGGGATTCATGCGATCGGCGCCACGATCGTGCTGCTGACGCTCTCCTTCGCCTGCTTTTATGGGCGGTTCGGGCCGTTCTGGGCGCTGCCGTCGGAGGTGCTTCCGGCCTCGGTCGCCGGCGTTGGCATTGCGGTCATCAACGGCATCGGGAATCTTGGCGGTTTCGCGGGGCCGTTCGCCTTCGGTGCCATCCGTCAGGTAACCGGTAATTTCACCCTCGCGCTGTCGCTGGCGGGCGTGGTGCTGGTGGTGTCGGCGGGGGTGCTGGTGGCGCTGCGAACGTCGGGTCGCGCCCCAGCGCTCGCTGCCCGGCCGGCGGAATAGCGCCGGGGGCGGGAGCTGGCGGGGCGAAGGCGCCCGTTCAGCGACCGCGCTACGCCGCGGCCTTGGCGACGGCCGCGGCGAAATCCGAATATGGCATCTCGCCGACGAGTTTCGTGTTCTTGGCGCCTGGGCCGTTGAATACGAAGGTGGGCGTGCTGTCGATTCCGTACCGCTTCTGATCCGCATCCTGCCGCTGCAGCAGGGCCACCTTGAGCGGCGTGTCGGCGACGGCGGCACGGAACTGTTGGTCGGGCATACCCCACAGCGCCGCGATCTTGCCGAGCTCGGCGACATTGTCGACGTTGCGCGCGAAGGCCCAGGTGTCCTGGGAGGAAAACAGCGCCTCGCAGAACGGCTCGTATTTGTCCGCAGGCAGGGTGCGGGCGACCATCGCAGCCAGCAGCGCAAGATTGTCGAGCGGGAAGTCGTGGAAGACGATGCGCAGCTTGCCCGTATCCACCAGCTTCTTCTTCACCTCCTGCAGCGTGGTGCGGCTGAAGCGCGCGCAATGCGGGCAGGTGAGGGAAAAAAACTCCATCACCGTCACCGGCGCATCCGGCTTGCCGATGGCTCGGATCGCCATCTTGGGATTGCTCGACGGCAGCGCTGTCGGCAGCTTGGCGGGGGCCGGCGCCGGCGGCTTTGCGCTAGGGCGGGTCTCATACCAAGCCGTGGCGCCGCCGCCCACGACGACGATGGCGGCTCCGGCAGCGATCAGGGCACGGCGTTGCATGGCGATCTCCGGCCAAATTGCGAAGATGTCTTAAGCGGGGTCGAGCCGTGTCGTCGAGGGGGCGGCGGGTTGAATTCCTGTCATCCGTCCGGTCGTCGCCTCGCGCGCAGCCCGGGCGGCGAGCGCCGCGCCGAGGGCTTCGAGCGCCGACCGCAGGTTTCCATCCGGCAGCGGCGCCACCGCGGCAGCGACACGGGCCAGGTCCTCGGGCGATGGCGGTGGCGGCACCAGGCGAGGCACGGGGCTCGCAGCACTCGGTGCGAAACGCAGCCGGACCGCCGCCTCGGTACCCAGATACGCATTGATCCGCGCGAGCAATTGCGGCCCCAGGTGCTGCAACTCCAGTGCGATCGGCGGGCTGGCGGCGAGCGTCAGCGTGCCGGCGGCAAGGCGCTTCGGCACCGTGACGGCGGCGATCGCGGGGCCCACCACCGCCTCCCACTCCGCTAGCAGGGCCGCAATGGAGGGGGCGCGTTTTCTGAGCGCCGGGCGTACCAGCGGCAGCAGGACCGCCCCCAACGCCTGCGGCGCCATCCTGCGTCGTGCATGGACGGATTGGCTGTCGCTCGTCATACCAGTTCCGTGGTTTCCGCCGCCAAACTGCTCGACTGGTACGATCGACACAAGCGCGACCTGCCCTGGCGGCACGGCGCCGTGGACCCCTGGCAGGTGCTGCTGACCGAGACGCTGCTGCAGCAGACCACCGTGGCGACGGTGTTGCCGCACCACGCGCGCTTCCTGGCCCGTTTCCCTACCGCGATCGCGATGGCCGCGGTGGCGGAAGAGGAGGTGCTGCGGTTGTGGGCGGGGCTTGGCTACTATGCCCGCGCGAGGCGCCTGCATGCGGCCTCGCGGATCATCGCGGCGAGCGGATTCCCGACCGACATCGAGGCGTTGCGCGCGCTGCCCGGCGTGGGCGCCTACACGGCGGCGGCGGTGGCGGCGATCGGGCTTGGCCTGCCGGTGGTGCCGGTGGACGGCAATGTCGAGCGCGTGATGGCCCGCGTCGCCCGCGTCGAGGACGTTCTGCCGGGTGCCAAACGCACGATCGATGCGGCGGCGGCCGTGATCGGGCAGCAGGAAGCGGCGCGCGCCCGCGCCGGCGACTTCGCGCAGGCATTGTTCGACCTTGGGGCGACGATCTGCACGCCGACGTCGCCGACCTGCCTCGCCTGCCCGTGGCGCGATGGCTGTGCCGGGCGTGACATCGCGGAGCGCCTGCCGGTGCGCCCGCCCAAGAAGCAGCGGTCCCACTGGTTCGGCGTGCACTTCCTGCTGCAGGACGCAACGGACCGTGTGTTGCTGTGTCGCCGCCCGCGTGACGGTCTGCTCGGCGGCATGATGGCGCTGCCGGGAACACCATGGCGTGCGGCGGCCTGGGAGCCGGAGGAGGCTTTGGCCATGGCACCCGCGAAGGCGGCGTGGCGGGAACTGGGTAGCGTGCGCCACGGCTTCACCCATGCCGAGCTTGAGATCACGGTGCTGCGGGGCCGGGTTGCCCGCATCCACGCCACGGGGGAACGGGTGCCCGCGGCGCGGCTCGCGCAGGCAGGGCTGCCGAGCCTGATGCTCAAATGCGTGCGCCTCGCCGGCCTTGCTACACCGACCGACGATTGACATCGGGCGCGCGGCTTCGCATCGAAGGGCCGCGGAGGAACCGATGGACGAGACCCAGGATAAGCGCGTGATCCGCGAGCTGATCGAGAATTGGGTTCTGTGGCGTGACGCCGGGGATTGGGAGCGGTTCCGCACCGTCTGGCACCGCGACGGGCGGATGATGGCGACCTGGTTTCAGGGATCGGCTGAGGATTTCATCCGTGTGAGCCGTGAGGGCTGGGCGCGCGGCGTCAGCATCCTGCACTTCCTCGGCGGCATGACCATCGAGCTCGCCGGCAGCCGGGCCGTCGTGCAGACCAAAATGACGATCTCCCAGCGCGCCGCCGTCGAGGGCGTGGTGTGCGACGTGGTCTGCACCGGGCGATTCTTCGACTTCCTGGAGAAGCGTGGGCGAGGCTGGGGCATGGTGCTGCGCCAGCCAATCTACGAGAAGGACCGAATGGACCCGGTGACGCCGGGCACGGTGCCGGTGCTCGACGCGGCGTTGCTGGCGAAGTTTCCCGAGGGATATCGTCATCTCGCCTATCTGCAGACGCGCATCGGCTACTCCGTCAAGCACGACATGCCCGGACTCAAGGGACCGGAGGTCGGGGCGCTGTATGCGAGCGGCCGGGCCTGGCTCGCGGGCCAGACGCTCGATCGATAGAACCATCCTGACGCCATTGAGGAAATCACCATGAAGACCCGCGCCGCCGTTGCCCACGCCGCCAAACAACCGCTCAGCATCGAGGAAATCGAGATCGAAGGTCCGCGGCAGGGCGAGGTGCTCGTCGAGATCAAGGCAACCGGCATCTGCCACACCGACGAGTTCACCCTTTCGGGCGCCGATCCCGAGGGGTTGTTTCCCTGCATTTTGGGGCATGAGGGAGCGGGCGTGGTGGTCGAGACGGGGCCTGGCGTCACGTCGCTCAGGCCCGGTGACCACGTGATCCCGCTCTACACGCCGGAATGCCGGCAATGCGAATACTGCCTCAGCCGCAAGACCAATCTCTGTGTCGCGATCCGCGCCACCCAGGGCAAGGGCGTGATGCCCGATGGCAGCAGCCGCTTCCGTTGCACCGGCGGACCAATTTATCACTACATGGGAACATCGACCTTCGCGAATCACACCGTGCTGCCAGAGATCGCGCTGGCGAAGATCCGGCCGGACGCGCCGTTCGAGAAGGTGTGCTATATCGGCTGCGGCGTCACCACGGGGATCGGCGCCGTGATCAACACCGCGAAGGCCGAGGCCGGGTGCCGCGCCGTGGTGTTCGGGCTTGGTGGCATCGGGCTCAACGTGGTGCAGGGGCTGCGCATGGTCGGCGCCGAGCAGATCGTGGGCGTCGATCTCAACCCGGCGCGACGTGCGCTCGCGGAAAAATTCGGCATGACGGATTTCGTCAACCCGAGCGAGGTTGAGGGCGACCTCGTGCCGCACCTGGTGGCACTGACCAAGGGGGGAGCCGATTACAGCTTCGAGTGCATCGGCAACGTCAAGGTCATGCGCCAGGCGCTGGAATGCGCGCATCGCGGCTGGGGCAAATCCATCATCATCGGCGTCGCCGGCGCGGGGCAGGAGATCAGCACGCGCCCGTTCCAGCTGGTCACCGGGCGGGTGTGGATGGGTACCGCGTTCGGCGGTGCGCGTGGCCGGACCGATGTGCCCCGCATCGTCGACTGGTACATGGACGGGCGGATCAACATCGACGATCTGATCACGCACGTGCTCCCGCTCGAGCGCATCAACGAGGGCTTCGAACTGATGCGCCGCGGCGAAAGCATCCGCAGCGTGGTGGCATTCTGACGTGACCCAGCCTGCGAACCGCCATCCGCACTACGACGCGCTGATCGCCAGGGCTGCGGCGATCCCGCCCACGGTCTGCGCGGTGGCGCACCCCTGCGATGCACCCTCGCTCGGTGCCGCACTGGAGGCGGCGCGGGAAGGGTTGATCGCGCCGATCCTGGTGGGGCCGCAGGCGCGCATTCGCCGCGTCGCGACCGAGGCCGGGCTCGATCTCGCGGACTGCCCGATCGAGGACACACCGCACAGCCATGCCAGTGCCGACCGTGCGGTCTCGCTGGTGCGCGAGGGGCGCGCGCGGCTGCTGATGAAGGGCTCGCTGCATACCGACGAGTTGATGGGCGCGGTCGTGGCCCACGAGGCGGGATTGCGCACCGGCCGACGCATCAGCCATGTCTTCATCATGGACGTGCCGCGCTATCGCGAGCCGCTGTTCATCACAGACGCCGCGATCAACATATCACCCGATCTAGAAACGAAAGCCGACATCGTCCGCAACGTGATCGATCTGCATCGCGGCCTTGGCCTCGGCCCGCCGCGGGTCGCCATTCTGTCGGCGGTGGAGACTGTGACGCAGAAGATACCAAGCACGATTGATGCCGCAGCGCTGTGCAAAATGGCAGACCGGCGGCAGATTGTCGGCGGATTGCTCGAAGGCCCGCTGGCGCTCGACAATGCGATCGACCCCGAGGCCGCGCGGATCAAGGGAATCGAGTCGGAGGTGGCCGGACGTGCCCAGGTCCTGCTGGTGCCGGACCTGGAGGCAGGCAATATGCTGGCCAAAAATCTCACGTTTCTCGGCGGTGCCGACGCCGCGGGGATCGTGATGGGGGCGCGCGTGCCGATCATCCTCACCAGTCGCGCCGACAGCCGGCGCTCGCGGCTGGCCTCCTGCGCCGTGGCCGTTCTCTATACGCAACATCTGGCGCAGGTCGCGGCACAGGTCGTGCCATGAACGGCCCGCTGCTCGTCATCAACGCCGGCAGCTCCAGCCTCAAATTCCAGGCGTTCGAGCTGGCGGCGCCGACCATGCCGGACGCGGCGCCGCGGCGGGTGCTGCGCGGGCAGATTGAGCGGCTGGGCAGCGATGCGCCGTCATTCTCTGTCCATGGCGCTTCAGGGCCGATCGCCGGGCGGGTGCTCGGTGCCGGGGATGATCCGCTGGGGATGCTGCTGGACTGGCTCGGCGAGCATGGCGGGGGTGCGCCATGCGCCGTCGGCCATCGCGTGGTGCATGGTGGCGCGAAGCGCCGCGGCCCGGCACTGGTCGATGCCGCGTTGCTCGCGGAACTCGACGCCCTGGTGCCGCTGGCGCCGCTGCATCAGCCGCATAATCTCGACCCCATCCGCCGGTTGCGTGCCCATTCGCCGGCTCTGCCGCAGGTTGCGTGTTTCGACACCGCGTTTCATCGCGATCACCCCGAAATCGCGGACCGTTTTGCGCTGCCGGAGGAACTCTATGCCCAGGGCGTGAGGCGCTACGGCTTTCACGGCCTCTCCTATGCCTGGATCGCGCGGCGCTTTGCGGCGATGGCGCCGGCGCTTGCCGCGGGGCGCCTCATCGCGGCCCATCTCGGGTCCGGCTGCTCGGCCTGTGCCATGGTCGGCGGGCGCAGCGTTGACAGCACCATGGGCTTCACCGCGCTCGATGGGCTGGTGATGGGGACACGGCCCGGCCAGCTTGATGCCGGGGTCGTGCTCTACCTGATGGAGCGAGGGATGGACGCCGCGAGCATCGAGCATCTGCTCTATCACGAGAGTGGCCTCAAGGCGCTCTCCGGCATCTCCGGCGATGTGCGTGATCTGCGGGCCGATGGCGGCGCCAGGGCACAGCTGGCGCTCGATGTTTTCGCCTATCGCGCGGCCGCCGCGTTTGCCGCGCTGGCCTCGGCGATGGGCGGCGTGGACGCGGTGATCTTTACCGCGGGGATCGGCGAGAACGATGCTGCCCTGCGCGCCGCCATCGCCGCACGCTGCGCCTGGTTCGGCCTGGTGCTCGACGCCGAGCGCAATGCCGTCCATGGCCCGCTGATTTCCGCCGCGGACAGCAGGGTCGCCGCCTATGTCATCCCAACCGACGAGGAGGCAACGATCGCGCGCGAGACGCTGGCGGTTCTCGCGGCGCGGTGACGGCGGAAAGGCGCCCACCCGGCTGGGCTGGGCTGCTTCCGGCGCATGGGTTGGGTGGCTGACAATATCATAACGCTGCTTATTATATGCGGCATGACAGATGACCTGCTTTTCCTGCTGCACGACCTCGCCCGGCATTCCCGGATGGAGGCGGACCGCCGCGCTGCTTCCCAGGGCCTGACGCTCGCGCAGTGGAAGATCCTGATGTACCTGGAACGGCAGCCCGGGCTCTCGCAAAAGGAACTGTCCGAGATCCTGGAGGTCGAGCCGATCACCATCGCGCGGCTGATCGACCGGCTGGAGGCCAGCGGCATGGTGCAGCGGCGCGATGACCCCGCCGACCGGCGGATCTGGCGCCTGCACCTCACGCGGGGGGCCGCTCCGGCGCTGAAGGCGCTGGCGCATGAGCGAGCGGATATGCTGGACGCGATTACCAAGGGGCTCTCGCGCGCCGAGATTGCCGCGGTCGCGACAGCGATGGAGCGGATGAAGGAAAATGTGATCGCCGGCCTGCGTGCCCGCGAGGTGGAGGCCGCCTGATGTCCGAAGCAACCGTTACCGGCCGCGTCGGCGACGCGGCGGTGCTCGCGCGCCCTCGCAATCGTACGCGTGTGCTCCGCCCGCTGCTGATGCTGGGTGGCATCGCACTCGTGCTGATCGCCGCGGTCGCATACTGGCTGAACAGCGGCCGCTGGGTGTCGATCAGTGACTCCTACGTGCGGGCCGGCAAACTGCTGGTGGCGACCGATGTTTCCGGGATCGTCGGGAGCATTGACGTGCATGAGGGCGAACGCGTCACCAAGGGCCAGGTTCTGTTCCGGCTCGACCCGCGGTCCTTCAAGATCGCGATCGACCTCGCCCGCGCCAATCTCGCCGCCGCGCGCATCAACGCCATGGCGCAGCAGCGCGACTACCAGCGCATGTTGAAGGACGAGGCGGCGATGGCCGCCAACGTTGCCTCTGACCGCATCACGTTCGAGCGGGCGGCGCGGCTGGTGGGCAAGGGGGTTGTTGCTCGCTCCGATTACGACGCCGCGCGCTACAAGCTTGCGGCTGACAGCGCCACGCTCGGCTCGCTTCAGGAGCAGGCGCAGGTCCAGTTGATTCAGATTGGCGGCAGCCCGGACCTGCCGGTTGACCAACTGCCCGCAGTCGCCGCCATGCAGGCGAAGCTTGCCGAGGCTCAGCGCGAATACAATCACAGCATCGTTCGGGCGGCGTTTCCCGGAATCGTCACGCAGGTGTCGAACCTGACCGTCGGTACCTATCTGCCGGCGGCGACGGCGGCGTTCGGCCTGGTTTCCAATACCGATCCCTGGGTTGAAGCCAACCCGAAGGAGACGGAGCTGACCTGGGTGAAGCCCGGCGACAAGGTGCGCGTCTCCGTCGACACCTATCCCGGCCGCGTCTGGAAGGGTGTGGTGCAGAGTATCGCGCCGGCCTCGGGCGCCGAGTTCTCGGTACTGCCGGCACAGAACGCGTCCGGCAACTGGGTCAAGGTGGTGCAGCGCATTCCGCTGCGTATCGTGCTCAAGCCCGTGAAGGGCGCGCCGCCGCTGCGCGCGGGGATGAGCGTCACCGCGAATATCGACACCAGCCATGTGCGCACGTTCTCCGACCTCTGGCCCTGGTAACCGCCGGGTGGCGCCGTGAATCCGTCGACGACACCGCATCGCGGCATCATCACCGTCTGCCTTATGGCGGCGACGCTGATGCAGGCGCTGGATTCCACGATCGCGAACGTGGCGCTGCCCTATATGCAGGGCGCGCTGGGCGCGACCACGGACCAGATCACCTGGGTGCTCACCTCCTACGTCGTCGCCGCGGCGATCATGACCGCGCCGGTGGGCTGGATGGCGATGCGCTTCGGGCGCAAGCAACTCTTCGTCGCCTGCCTCGCCGGGTTCACGGTCGCCTCGATGGCCTGCGGCGCGGCGCAGTCGCTGGTTCAGATCGTAGCGTTCCGGCTGATCCAGGGCATGTTTGGCGCGGCGCTGGTGCCGCTCAGCCAGGCGACCATGCTCGACATCTATCCCGCCGAGCAACGCGGCCAGGCGATGGCGATCTGGGGCATGGGGGTGATGGTAGGGCCCATCCTCGGGCCGACGCTCGGTGGCTTTCTGACGGAGCACTACAACTGGCGCTGGGTGTTCTACGTCAACCTCCCATTCGGCATCCTGGCGATCGCGGGCCTCATGGTCTTCATGTCGCGAGGCGAGCCCAACACCGGCATGCGCTTCGACTGGACCGGGTTCATGGCGCTGGCCATGGGGGTTGGCGCGTTCCAGATGATGCTCGACCGCGGTGAGACCAAGGATTGGTTCAGTGCGCGGGAGATCGTGGTGGAGGCGGTGCTCGCGGGCGTCGGATTCTATCTGTTCATCGTGCACATTTTCACTGCCAAGAAGCCGTTCATTCCGCCGCGAATTTTTCGGAACGCGAATTTCTCGGCTTCGTCGGCGCTGATGTTCTCGGTGGGGGTGGTGCTGCTCGCCTCCTCGGCCTTGCTGGCGCCCTATCTGCAGACGCTGGCCGGCTATCCTGTGGAGACCGCGGGCCTCATCATGGCGCCGCGTGGCATCGGGACGATGGCGGCGATGATGATCGTCGGCCGGCTCACCACGCGCGTCGATCCGCGCAAGCTGATGGGCTTCGGTATTGCCGTGATGTGTTGGTCGTTCTGGGAGATGGCCACCTGGACGCCTGACGTCGGTGAGCGGGAGATCATTACCACCATCATCGTCCAGGGTTTCGGCATGGGCTTTGTGTTTGTGCCTTTGCAGGTCGTGGCGTTTGCTACCCTCGACCCTGCCATGCGTGGCGATGGCACGGCGTTGCTCAGCCTGTTCCGCAATATCGGCTCGGCCATTGGGGTCTCGGTGACCGAGCTGGTGCTGGCACGCAACCAGCAGATCGTGCACTCCGCGCTGGCTGCTCTGATCACACCGTTCAACCGGCTCCTGAGTGCGGGACCAGGTGCCGCGATGGCACCGATCAAGCCACTGGGATCGGCGCTGTCGCTGGCACCGCTCAGCCTGCCGGCGACGACTACGATCCCGTTTGGCGCGGGGCTCTCGCCCAACAACCCGCTGGGTGCGGCGGTGCTTGACCAGATGATCAACTTTCAGGCCAGCGTTATCGGCTATATCGACGACTACAAGCTGATGGTGTGGACCTCGCTGCCCGCGATCGTGCTGCTGTTCATCATGCGCCGCCCGACCATCGTCGCAAAGCCGTCGGCACACGACGTGATGGAGTAACGACCCCGGCGGCCTGACACGAGGTGCGACGCGCGCCGTTCAGCCGGGGACGTTGGTGCTGCCCCTGCTCCACGCCAGCAGCCGATGCTCGCAGAGATCCATCAGCGAGGTGAGCACCATGACCATGAGTGCCACGACGAGGATGATTGCCATCACGCCCGCGACGTCGAACCGCCCGCTGAAGGATTGCACCAGCAATCCCAGGCCGCTCTGCGCGGCGATCATTTCGCCGATCACCGCACCCGCGCTGCAATAGATCAGCGAGAGGCGCAGCCCCGCGAACACGCTGGGCAGCGCCCACGGCAGGCGGACATGCCAGAACAGCCGGGCTTCCGATGCGCCGAACAGGCGCGACATCAGCAGCAGGTCGCGGTCGACATTCTTGAGGCCGCCCAGCGTGCTGAGCAGCATGATGAAATATCCCAGCGAGAAGGCGAGGACGGCCTTCGAGGTGATGCCGATGCCAAACCAGAGAATGAACAGCGGACCGAGCGCAATGCGGGGCATGCTGTTGAATGCGGTGAGAAACGGCGACAGCGCCCGGTGGAGGAGATCGTTGCGGTCCAGAACAATCGCGGAGGCCACCCCGAAGACCACCGAGGCGACAAAGGAAATCAGGATCTCGATCAGCGTGGTCGCGAGGTTGGGCAGCAGCTCGCCGCTCGCGATCAAGGCGACGAGCGAGCGCGCAACACCGAGCGGCGTCGCCACGAAGGCCGGATTGGCGAGGCCGGTGGCGACCACGCCCTGCCACAAGGCAAGGAAGGCGACAAGAAACGCGAAACGTGCCACCAGAACCGCCGCCGAACGGCGACCCGGTGGGGCGGATGCAGCACCCAGCCCGGCCTCGCTGCGGACGATGTCGGTCATGCGGCGCTCGCCTTCAGCGCGGTCCATGTCCGGCGATAGAGTTCGTGATAGGCTTGGTCGGCCTGGAGAGCTTCGGCCGAGCGTGGCCGCGGCAGATCGACGCGGATCTCCTCCACCACCCCAGAACCGCGTTTCGACATGACAATGACACGATCGGCCAGCGTGATCGCCTCACCGATATCGTGTGTCACGAACACGACGGTTGCGTGGCTGCTCTCCCACAGGCCGAGCAACTGGTCGTGCAGGATCAGCTTCGTCTGCGAGTCCAGCGCGCTGAACGGCTCGTCCATCAGATACAGGCTGCGCTCCACCGCGAAGGCGCGGGCCAGGGAGGCGCGCTGGCGCATGCCCTGGGACAGCCGAGAGGGATAGAAGTCGCCGTAGTCGCGCAGACCCACTTTTCCCAGATAGGTAAGGGCGCGTTCGTTGCGCTCGGCGCGCTCGATGCCTGACAACTCCATTCCGTAGGCGACATTGCCGAGCACCGTGCGCCAGGGCAGCAGCGCGTCGCGGGCCAGAATATAGCAGATGTCGGAGCGCCCCGCCGCCGGTGGCCGGCCGCGGATCGCGACCGTTCCACCGGTTTTTGGGACCAGGCCGGCGATCACGTTGAGCAGCGTCGTCTTGCCGCAGCCGCTGGCGCCGATCAAGGCAACGAACTGGCTTTTCGGCACGTCGAGATCGACGCCGGCGAGAACAGGCCCGGCCGTACCGAAGCGGACAACAAGTTCGCGTACCTGGATGTCGGGGACGGCGGCTGCCGCGGTGCTGGACATCGCGCTATCGGCGCCCTAACCCCGGCAGGCGAAGTGCTCCGCCGATGTCTTGATGATGACCTGCGATCGCTTCCCCGGCGCATGAAGCTGTCCCTGCGACTGAAGAAGTTGCGACCACGTATCGATCGTGTGCCTGGTGATGGCGAGGCCGAAGGTGGGGATCAGGCGTTGCACCATCCTCTTGTACTCGGCGGCGGAGAGCTGCGGCACTTTGGCGTAGTGTTGCATGATCGCAACTACGGCGTCGAGATTGGCCGGTTTGCGATACCAGCAGTAGGAGTCTTCCATCGCCTTTACGAAGCGCGCCACCACCTGGGGGTGGTGATCGATGGTGTCGGTGGACGCCCACCAGCCGTTGTAGCCAAGGTTGTGGAACGCCGCCGGCCCCTGATTTTGCGCGAGGTCGACGACCACGGTGCCCTCATGCGTGGCCTCGATGATCGCGGGCAGCGGCTGGATGCTGAGATAGGTATCGACGATGCCACGCTGCAGCGCGGGCAGAGCGGTGTTCGGCAGGCCGACCGCGAGATAGGTCACGGCGTTGGCCTTGTAGCCGGCATCGGTCAGCAGTTTCTCGTCCATATACTGCAGGGAAACACCGAGCGCGAGCACGCCCCATTTCTTGCCGACGAGATCCTTGATAACGGCGGGGTAGCCCTGCGCCAGATGCGGCAGTGCGATGCCCTTGCGGGCGACCAGGGCAAACGGAACCTTGACCGTGGAGCCCACGACACCGCGGATGGGCAATCCGTGCTGGACGGCGACCAGAAGATTGTCCCACGAGTTGTTGACGAAGGTCACGCTGCCGCTGGCGACGGCCGCGGTCATCGCGGGGCCGGTCGCGATGGGAACGAGACGAACCGACAACCCGTCACGCGCAAAGAAATTCCGATCGTGGGCAACCAGCACCGGCAGCGAGATCAACGCACCGGGATAATAGCCGACGCTCGCCTTGAGCGGCGGCTGCGCCTGGGCCTTGGCCGGCACGCCAAGTGCCGCGACCGCCCAGGCAAGTCCCGAAGCCAACGCCACGGCCATCCCCCAAAGCCGCTGGCGTTGCCGTCCTGTCCGTGTCCACATTTCATCCTCCCTTTTGTTGTTGCCCGCCGCCCGCCCGGTTCGTGGGTCAGCCGGCGAATTTCGGTTCCGCGATACCGCGTGTGCCGAGGCCGTGGATGGCGAAGACATGCCCCGCCAGCGGTTGCGCGTGCCGCGCGGCGGCGTCGAGAAACCGGCTGGCGGAGGCGACGTAGAGAATGTCGAGATCCGGCCCGCCGAAGGCGCAGATCGTCGGATTCGAGACCGGCACACGTAGATGACGGATCAGCTTCCCCAGGGGATCAAACTGCGCCACCGCGCCGCCGCGAAACAGGGCCGCCCAGTAGCAGCCATCGGCGTCGACCGTCGCACCGTCGACATCGCCGCGGATATGGGCGGTGGAGATGAAGCGCTGCCGTTCCGCAAGGCAGCCCGAGGCGAGGTCGAACGCGTAGCGCCACACGGTGCCGGTGAAGGTGTCGGCGAGATACATCCACCGGTCGTCGGGGCTCCAGGCAATGCCGTTGCCGACCGTCAGACCGTCCTGCTTCAGCGCCGGCGTACGTCCGGCCGCGAGGCACCACAGAGCCGCGGTCGGGCTTTGGTGGTCGGTGTTCACGGAGGCGCACCAGAACCGGCCCGCGCGGTCGCATTTGCCGTCGTTCAGCCGGTTGGTTGCCGGACGGTCGGTCTCGACGGCGGCCAGAAGCTCAACCTGTTTCGTCTCGATATCGATACGGTAGAAGCCGCCCCTCACACCCGCGACCAGAGTGCCGTCATGACACCCAGCGATCGAGCCGATGGGGCGTTCCCCCAGCGCCTGCGCCAGGTCTGTGGTGGCGGTTTCGCTCGTCACCGGGTCGAACGAGAAGACCCGCGACTTCCATGCATCGACCCAGCGCAGCCGGCGCGCCTGCGCGTCCCAGTAGAGGGACTCGCCGAGATCGCAGGAGACCGCGGTGATGCACACGATGTCCAAGCGCCTCGTTTCCCGCCTAAATAGGTGTGATCACTACCATATGACTTGATCGCGGCGAGGGTCAAGGCTAGGTCCGAGGGATGCGCGAGCCGCGTTCCGTCGCCGACATGGTGTCATATCGGGTGCTGCGACTGTCCAACACGTTCGCGCTCTATGCCGCGCGCCGGTATCGTGAGCAGTTCGACATCACGCTGCCGGAGTGGCGCGTGATGTCGATCATCGGCGTAGCCGAACCCACCACGGCGCGCGACATCAGCCGCGTGCTGGCGACCGACAAGGCGTGGGTCGGGCTTTCGGTCGAGCGGTTGGAGCGGCGCGGCTATGTCACGCGAACGCCCGATGAGCGGGATGCGCGTCGCATTCTGATTTGGCTCGCGAAACCGGGGCGGGAGATGCACGACGCCATTCTGGCGGTGGCCCGCCAGCGTCAGCGCCGGCTGTTGGCCACGTTGCCGAAGGGGGCGGCGGAGGTTCTGGTGGCGAGCCTGGATCGGTTGCAAACGGAAGCCGACCGCATGCTTGACGAGTTCAACGCGTCGGGTCCGAAGCTAGGTGCCGGCGAATGACGCCGATGCGCGTGCGGCCCAGGGTCGTGCGGGATCATTCAGCCGAGCCCAGTTCCTCGCGCACCAAAGCCACCCAGTAGGCCGCACCGAGCGGGATGATGTCGTCGTTGAAGTTGAAGATCGGCGTATGCAGCGCGCCGCCGCGCGGGTCGATGCCGTTGCCGATGCGCATGAACGCGCCACGGCAGCGCAAGAGCATCTCGGCGAAATCCTCGCCGCCGGTCGAGGGTGTGACGTTGCCATCGACCTTGTCGGCTCCGGCCACCGCGGCGGCGGCCGCCATCGCCACCGGCACGGCCTCATCATGGTTTACCAGCGCCGTGCCGCGACGCAGATAGGTCACCTCGGCGGCGCAGCCCTGTGCCGCGGCAAGGCTTGCGGCGAGTTCGCGGACCCGCCGCTCCAGCATGTCGCGAACCGTTGCCTTATAGGAACGGGCCGTGCCGGAGACGATGACCTCGGCCGGCATCACGTTCGGCGACTCGGCCGACCCGCCGGCGATATGGCCGACGCTGATCACGGCCTGATCCGCCGAGGCGATGTTGCGGCTGACGATCGTTTGCAGGCCCAGCAGGAAATAGCCGAGGGCGACCGTCGCGTCGGTGGCGAGATGCGGTGTCGAGCCGCCGTGGCCGCCGGTGCCGCGAAACGTGACCGACCAGCGGTCGCCGGCGGCCAGCATCGCACCGTGCCTGGTGGCAAACTGGCCCACGGGCACGCCTGGCGAATTGTGCAGGCGATAGACGGCATCGCAGGGAAATCTGTCGAACAATCCGTCGGCCAGCATCGCCTTGGCGCCACCGCGGCCCTCCTCGGCGGGTTGGAAGATGAGGTGGACGGTGCCGCCGAAATCCGGATTCTCCGCGAGGCAGCGGGCGGCGCCCAGCAGCATTGTGGTGTGCCCGTCATGGCCGCACGCGTGCATCACGCCCCGGTGCTGCGAGGCATAGGGCAGGCCGGTTTCCTCGTGGATGGCGAGCGCGTCCATGTCGGCGCGCAGGCCGATCGCGCGCTGTCCCGGCCGGCGGCCGCGGATGGTACCCACGACGCCGGTCTTGCCCACGCCCTCCGTGACATCCACGCCCCATTCGCGCAGCTTGGCCGCAACGAGGGCGGCCGTGCGCACCTCCTCAAGCCCCATCTCGGGATGCGCGTGGATGTCGCGGCGGATCTCCGTCAGTTCGGGGTGGTAGCGTTGCAGCCGGGCGCGGGCGTCCTGCAGGAGATCGGTCATGGGCCGAGGCTCCGGCACTTCCTCATGCAGTGCCACCTCGGGGTTCGGCGCGCGATTCCGCGAGGTGGTCGAAGCGGCGCGTGAACGTGCCGAGGCCCATCGTTTGCGAGCGCAGCTCGATGATCATGTCGTGCAGTTCCGCCGCCGGCACCAGCGCCTCGACATCGTCCCAGCCTGGCCAGTCGGCGCGCTCCGCATAGCCCAGAATCTGCCCGCGCCGCCCGGTGAGGAGGCGTTGCGCGCGCGCGGTGTACTCGGCGGGGACGCTTATGGTGACGCGCTCGATCGGCTCCAGCAGCACCGGGTCCGCCTTTGCCAGCCCCTCCTGCATCGCCTGGCGCGTCGCGGCGCGAAACGCCATGTCGGAGCTGTCGACGCTATGGAACTGCCCGTCGTGCAGTGTGACGGCGATGTCGACGACACGATAGCCGAACAGTCCCTTGCCGGCGGCCTCCTCCGCCGCCTCGCCGACGGCGGGGATGAAATTGCGTGGCACCGCGCCGCCCACCACGCGGTCGATGAAGGCGAAGCCGGCGCCGCGCGGCCGGGGCGCGATCTCGATCTTCACATCCGCGAACTGGCCATGGCCGCCGGTCTGCCGTTTGAGCCGCCCGTGCTCGTGAACGCCGCGGCGGATCGTTTCGCGATACGCGACCTGAGGCGTATGGCTGGTGACCTTGAGCCCGCCGATCCGTCCGAGCCGCTCGATCGCGGCGGCGAGATGCATCTCGCCCTGCCCGTGCAGCACGGTCTCGCCCGCCTCGTTGTGGGTCAGCGTGACCGAGGGGTCCTCCTCCAGCAGCTTTTGCAGGGCGCCGGAGAGTTTCACGTCGTCCTTGCGATCGGTGGTGGCGATGGCCAGCGAAAACACCGGCGCCGGTGGCGCGGGAAAAGGCAGCGCCGTGACCTGGCCAGTGGCGAGAGTGGCGCCGGTGGCCACGCTGTCGAGCCGGCCCAGCGCCACCACCTCGCCGGCCTGGGCCTGGGCCGCCTTCGCGGCCTCGCCGGCGGGAAAGCGCTGGATGCCGCCGAGCCGGCTGCCGCCCAGCATCGCGCCGTCGTTGAACGCGCCGCGCCAGACGCGCGCGAAGGACAGCTTGCCGGCATGCCCCGCGTGTCGGGTGCGAAAGACCTGTGCGAGTGGTGGGCCGGATGCGGCGACGCCAAGCCGCTCCGCCGTCGCCGGCGCGAAGGGTGTATCGTGCCGCAGCTTTTTCCACAGCCGCCGCACGCCATGCATCGGTTGCCCGGCGCCGAGCAGCACCTCCACCACCCGTCCGGCGGTGAGGTCCTTACGCAGGTCCGCGTAAAGCTCCTCCGGCGTCGGCTTGATGTCGTCCAGCACCTTTTCCAGCAACGCGTCGTCATGATCGGCCAGAACTTCGACCAGCCGGTCGCGAGCCGCCTGCTCCGACGCCTGCATGCCGGACGGTACGGCGATCACCTCCGAGGCCTGGCCGCTGCGGTAGCGGTAGGCCCGCGCGCTCACGAGATCGACATAGCCGGTGACGTGCCCGGCCTCGGTCATCGGCACCTGGCACAGCGCGAGCGGCATCCGCGTCTGGGCCTGCAGGGCGGCGAGGGTTGCCGCGAGCCCGGCTTCCAGCGTGTCGATCCGGTTGATCAGGATCAGGTGCGGGATGTGCCGCTCCGCGAGGAGGTGCAGGATCGGCCCGACGGTCGGCGCGCGCGCCGGCGCGGGGTCGCAGACCACGACGGCGATGTCGGCGACGCTGAGAGCCGCCGTCGCCTCATGGGCGAACTCGACCGAGCCCGGGCAATCCATGATCGCCCATTCATCGCCGAGATAGGTCGTGTGGCCGAGGCGTGTCTCGGTCGTGGGCGGTCGGTTGCGCGGGTCCGTCGGGCGACGGGCGGGGGTTCCGGCCACCTCCAGCAGGGCGTCGAAAAGCGTTGATTTTCCGCTCCCCGAGGGCCCTACCAGGGCGACCGCGCGTGGGGTTCTTGCGACATTGTCTCCGGCCATGGCGTCCCCTCCCGGTGGTGAGGGCGCCCTTCGGGCGTGACGCCCTTCGGGGCCGAGCCTAGACCCGGAAGCGGCCCGGGCGGGAGTCCCGGCTCAATCGGGCCGCGAGGTCCCCTGGGGCAGCGGGTCGAGCAGCGCGTTCAGCCGGCCGGTTGCCAGCGTCGCGAAGGCGGCAAGCAGCGCGTGGCGGCGGGTGGTGGAAAGCCGGTGCTCCGGTGCCGCGCGCAGTTCGATCGCCTCGCCGTCGGCAGCGACAATCAGGCCCGTGGTCTCGGGGATCAGCTGGCGCGGAAAATCGGCATCCACGGCAAAGAACAGCCGGTCGCAGAAATCGCGGTATTCCTCCCATTTGCGGTCGCTCTCGTAATCGGCGCGGCCGGATTTCACCTCGATGCAGACGAAGCCGCGATCGGGCAGCAAGGCGAGGATATCGGCGCGTCGGCCGTTGGGCAGCGGCATTTCGGCGAGCGGCGACCAGCCTCGCGCGCGGCAGAACCGCGACGCCGCGCGGTGGATGGCGCGCGTCCGGCTGGCAGCGTCGCGCGCCTCGCTCACGAGCCGCCCGCGTTCAGGATCCGGCATCGCCCATCGGCGCGTTACCAACCATCCGGTCGATCGCGAGCGCCATGTCGAGGTCGCGCTGCGACAGGCCGCGTGCGTCATGGGTCGAGAGCACGATGTCGACGCGGTTGTAGGTGTTCGACCACTCCGGATGGTGGTCGTGCTTCTCGGCCAGCAGCGCGACGCGGGTCATGAAGCCGAAGGCGGCGGAAAAGTCCGCGAAGCGGAAGGCGCGGGCGATGGCGTCCCGCCCCTCCACCAGCTCCCATGCCGGTGGGATCTGCTTGCGCTGTGCCTTGGTGAGCTTGGCGATAGTGGCCATTCGTTCTCTCCGTTCTTGGCGGCGGGGGGGGTATCATGGTCGATGCGCCGGCCGATGACGAGACGCTGGCGCGAGCGGCCCATCACGACGGTCCGCGCGGTGGCATCGCGTCTCGGCTTCAGCGGGCGGGCGATCGGGTGGCGGCGGCGGGCCGCGTGAGCTCCGCCACGCGTGCGCGCAGCACCGGCAGCAATTCCTCGCCGAACCAGGGGTTGCGCTTCTCCCATGCCATGGTGCGCCAGGACGGGTGCGGCAGCGGCAGGAAGCGCGGCAGGTGCTGGCGAAACGCACCGACATGCGCCGCCACGGAGCCGGGGCCGAGATAGCGCGCCTGGGCGTAGCTGCCGACCAGCAGGGTCAGTTCCAGCGCCGGCATCAGTGCCAGCAGCCGCGGATGCCAGGCTGGCGCGCAGACCGCGCGAGGTGGTGCGTCGCCGCCGCGGGGCAGGCGGCCAGGATAGCAGAATGCCATCGGCATGATGGCGATGCGCGCGGCATCGTAAAAGGTGTCGGCGCCGACCCCGAGCCACGCGCGCAGCCTCGCGCCCGAAGCATCGTCCCATGGAATGCCGCTCGCATGCACCTTCGTCCCCGGCGCCTGGCCGATGATGAGCAGCCGGGCGGTGGCCGAGACGCGCAGCACCGGCCGCGGGCCGAGCGGCAGGTCGGTGCAGAACCGGCAGGCGCGGGCCTCTGCCGCCACGTCGTCCAGGCATGCGGTGGCGTGGGTTGAGCGGGTCATGCGACGGTCATAGCGTGTTGGCGTTGTTCCGGAGAATCAGGTGACGGTGTTTCCCTTCGTCTGCGAGAAACAGCCTGCGGCCGGCTCGCGCGGCATGGTTGTGACCAATCATCCGCTGGGCTCGGCGGCCGGCAGCGAGATGCTGCTCGCCGGCGGCAACGCGATCGACGCGGCGGTGGCGGCCCTGTTCGCGCTCACCGTGGTCGAGCCGATGATGGTTGGCGTGCTCGGTGGCGGGCTGATACATCTGCGCCTCGCATCGGGCGAGCATGTCGTACTCGACGGGATCAGCACGGCGCCGGCGCGCGCCAAAGCCGCGATGTATGAGCCGGTTTCCGACGTGCTGCCGGACTATCAGGAGACGGTGGGGCGCCAGAACCTCGTGGGGCCCCTCGCCGTCGCGGTGCCTTCGGCACTCGCCACCTGGTGCGACGCGCTGTCCCGTTATGGCACCAGGCCGCTCGCCGAGGTGATGGCACCGGCGATCCGCCTCGCCGAGGGCGGCTTCACCACCACACCCTATCTGCGCGAGTGCGTCGCCGATACCGCTGCCGACCTCGCGCACGACGCGGAACTTGCGGCCCTGCTGCTGCCCGGTGGCGAGCCGATCCCGGCCGGTACGCGGCTTTGCCGCTCGGATTATGCGGCGAGCCTGCGGCTGATCGCGACGGAGGGAAGTTCTGCTCTCTACGGCGGCAGGCTCGGCGCGGCGCTGGCCGATTTCATGCGCGCCACCGGCGGCCTGATCGACGAGCAGGACCTTGCCACAGTGCGACCCATCACCCGCGCGCCGATCCGTGCGACCTATCGCGGCCACGAGATCATCGGTCCGCCGCCGCCATCCTCCGCCGGCGTGCATATCGCGCAGATGCTTGGCATTCTGGACGGGTTTGATATCGCGCGGCTCGGTTTCGCCACGCCGGACGGCGCGCATCTGCTGGCCGAGGTGCTGAAGATCGCGTTTGCCGATCGCGCGGTCGCGACCGCCGATCCGGCCTTCGTCGAGGTGCCGGTGGAGCGGCTGATCTCGCCCGCCTATGCCGCCGAGCGACGCGCCGCGATCCTGATGGACCGGGCCCAGGACTGGAAACCTGGCATCGCGCTGACCGAGTCCGCCGACACCACGCATATCACCGTGGCGGACCATCAGGGCAACGTGGTGGCCGCGACACAGACCATCAACGGGCTGTTCGGCGCCCGTATCGCGGTGCCGGGCACCGGGCTGATCTGCAACAACTACATGTATAATTTCGATCCGCATCCCGGCCACGCGCTCTCCATCGCGCCGGGCAAGCGGGTCTTCACCTCGATGGCGCCGATGATCGCCCTGCGCGACGGCAGGCCCGCCTTCGCCCTCGGCCTGCCAGGCGGCTTGCGCATCTTCGGCTCGGCGATGCAGGCGCTGATCAACCTCATCGACCATCGCATGACGCCGCAGCAGGCGGTTGAGGCGCCGCGTGTCTGGATGCAGGGGCATGTGCTCGAGCTCGAACCCGCGATCCCCGATGCGACCGCGGCGGCGCTGGCCGCGCGCGGCCACCGCATCGTCCGCGTGCCGCGCATCGCCGGCGGCATGAGCGCCATCGCCTGGGGTGCCGACGGCACCATGACCGGTGCTGCCTGCTGGCGGGCCGATGGCACGCCCGTTGCAATCTCCGGAGGGCTCGCGCGCTCCGGCGTGCGTTTCTCGATCTGACCCGAGGCCCGCGTGACCGAAACAATCGTCATTCTCGACATGATGAACCCGTCCCGTGCCGACAAGCTGCGCGAGCTGCTGCCGGCGGGCATGATCCTGACCCACGGCACCGAGCGCAGCGAGGAGCATCGCTGCGCGATCATCGCCGAGGCCGATTACGCGATCACCGGCCAGGTGGAAGTCACCGGCCGGGTCCTGCGCGCGGCCCGGCGGCTCAAGCTCCTGCATAAATGGGGTGTCGGCGTCGATAATATCGATATCGAAACGGCAAGGGCGTGCGGCATCGCGGTGGCCCGCACCACTGGCAGCAACGCCATGGCGGTCGCGGAACACACGCTGGGGCTGATGCTCGCGGCGCTGCGCAACATCGGTTACGGCCATGCGGAGCTGCGCGAGGGTCGCTGGGCCGGCGGCGCCATGCCGCAGGAGGCGCGGCTGCTTTCGGGCAAGGTCGTCGGCATCGTGGGCTTTGGCGCGATCGGCCGCAACGTCGCGCGCATGCTTGCGGGGTTCGGCTGCACCATCCTCTACAACAAGCCGACGCCGCTGCCGCCGGCGGAGGAACAGGCGCTCGGTGTCGCCCACGCGACGATCGGTGAGATGCTGTCCCGGGTCGATGTGCTTTCGCTGCATTGCCCGCTGGTGCCGGCGACCGCGAACCTGATCGATGCCAGGGCGCTCGCCGCCATGAAACCCAGCGCCGTGCTGGTGAATGTCGCGCGTGGCGGCGTGGTGGACGAGATGGCGCTGGTGGAAGCGTTGCGTAACCGTTCCATCCATGCCGCGGCGGTCGATGTCTATGAGATCGAGCCGGTACCGGCCGATCACCCGCTTCTGGGGCTGCCCAATGCCGTCGTCACGCCGCATCTCGCGGCCGGGGCCGCTGACAATTTCGTGCCCACCGTCACGCGCATGTTCGACAACATGCGCCGCTTCGGCCGCGGCGAACCGATCCGTGAAGGCGATCGTGTGGTCTGAGACGGCTCAGCCGAGGCTGTATTCCACTTCCGCCTCGTAGACCGCCTGTTCCTTCCCCAGCCGGGAGCTGAACAGGGTGAAGTGCTCGACCACGAACGGCTCGGAGCGGAACAGGTTGTGGCGCTGCACGAAAGCGGCGAGCTTGTCGGGGGAGGCGTTGTCGAGCCGGGCCAGAGAGACATGGGGGGCGAAGCGCCGTCGCTCCGGCTCCAACCCCGCCCGTTGCAGTGCCGTTTCGATCTTGCCCTGCAGGTGCTCCAGCCGCTCGTTGCGCTCCACGCCGGCCCACAGCGCGGTCTCGCGTCCGCCCTTCGAAAAAGTGCCGATGGTGGCGAGCGTGAGGGGGAAGCTTCGTGAGCGCAGGCCGGCCAGAGCGTGATCCACCTCCTCGGCTCGAAACGGCGGCACCTCGCCGATGAAGCGCAGCAGGAGATGCAGGTTCTCCGCCGGCGTCCAGCGTGCGCCGGGCACGCCGCCGCCGAGTGCCGCAAGACGCTCGCGCACCTCCCACGGCAGGTCGAGGGCGACAAACAGTCTCATTTGGCTTTGACCTCGCCGAGCAGCCTGATCACCAGCGGCAGGATATGGGCGACCACGATGCGCACGCCGCGGGCGTTCGGGTGCATGTGGTCCGGCTGGTTGAGGGCCGGGTTGGCGGCAACGCCGGCGAGGAAGAAGCTCTCGTCGATCACGCCCGGACGCGCGCCCAGACGCGCGAAGACGGCGCGAAACGCCCGCTCGTATTGCGGGCCCAGATTGGGCGGCGCGTACATGCCGGCGAGCAGCACCGGAATATGCCGGGCCGCGAGCTTGTCGAGGATCGCCGAAAGATTCTTCTCGGTGTCGGACGGCGGCAGGCCGCGCAGACCGTCATTGGCCCCGAGCTCGACGATTGCGGCGTCGGCGCCGTTGCCCAGCACCCAGTCGAGCCGCGCCAGCCCGCCGGCGGAGGTGTCGCCGGAGACCGCGCCATCGATGATGTGGACCGGATGCCCGGCCTTCGCCAGCGCCTTCGCCAGCTGCGCCTCGAAGGCGACGGCCGCCGGCAGGCCGTAGCCGGCTGAGAGCGAGTCGCCGAGGATCAGCAGACGTGGCAGGCCAGGGGCAGCGCTGGGGCCGGGGGCAGCGTTGGGGCCGGGAGCCGGCGCCGCGGCCACCAGCGCGAGGGCGATGAGCGCGCGCCGTGCGATGCGGAATTGGCGGGACGGCTGGGACGGGCCATATCGTTCGCTCATGGACAGTCTCGCTCCGTCATCTGCCTCCCGATCCGCCGGCCCGCCAATGTCGGGGCTGCGGATCACCGTCGAGGACCTACGCCTGACCGTGCCCGCCGCGCACGGGCCGGTCAACATCCTGCGCGGGATCGACATGCAGGTCGAGCCTGGCGAGGCGGTGGGCCTGGTCGGCCCATCGGGCAGTGGCAAGACCAGCCTGCTGATGGTGCTCGCGGGGCTGGAACGGCCGACATCCGGGCGGGTCAGGCTCGCCGAGACGGATATCGCTGAACTGGGCGAGGACGCGCTGGCTCGACTGCGGCGTGACCAGATCGGCATCGTGTTCCAGAGCTTCTACCTCATCCCGACCATGACGGCCTGGGAGAACGTCGCGGTGCCGCTGGAGCTGGCCGGCGCGCGCGACGCACGGAAGCTGGCGGAGGCTGCACTCGCATCGGTCGGCTTGTCGCACCGGCTGCTGCATCGGCCGGATCAGCTCTCCGGCGGCGAACAGCAGCGCGTGGCGCTGGCGCGCGCGGTGGTCGCCAGCCCCCGGCTGCTGCTGGCCGATGAACCGACCGGCAACCTCGACAGCGAGACCGGGCGGACGGTGATGGATCTGTTGTTCGCGCTGCGCCGGTCGGCGGGTGCGACCCTGCTGCTGATCACCCACGACAAGGCGCTGGCCGCGCGCTGCGACCGCACCATCGCCATGGCGGACGGCCGGATCGCGTGAGGCTGCTGTTCACGCTCGCGCGGCGGGAGCTGCGCGCCGGCACGCGGGGCCTGCGCATCGTCATCGCCTGCCTCGCCCTCGGCGTCGCCGCGATTGCCGGCGTCGGTTCCCTGCGCCAGGCCATCACAAGTGGCCTGCATGCCCAGGGCTCGACACTGCTCGGCGGCGACATCGACATCGAGAGCGCCTCGGCGCGGCTGCCATCCAGGCTCGCAGCTTGGTTTCAGGCTCGAGGCGCGAAGGTTTCCGAAATCGTCACCCTGCGTTCGATGCTTATCGCGCCCTCCGGCAAAGAGTTGCTGGTGGAGTTGAAGGCGGTGGATAGCGCGTGGCCGCTGCTCGGGTCTTCCGGCCTTGCGCCGGGCGCGCTGGCGCCACGGGGCGGCAAGGCAGGGCTGGTGGCCGAGCCGCTCGTCGCCGAGCGACTGGGGATCGCGCCCGGCGCCACCGTGCGTCTCGGCGATGCAAGCTTCCGCTATGTCGGGCTGCTGCCGCATGAGCCGGATCGGGTCGCCACGCCCTCGATCCTGGGGCCGCGGGTGCTGATCCCGCTGGCGAACCTCGCCAAGACGGGGCTGATCGTTACCGGCTCATTCTTCGACGACCATCTGCGGGTGCTGCTGCGCAATCCCTCCGAGGTACCCGCGACGCTGCATGCCCTGGCGGCGGCGTTTCCTGATAACGGCTGGCACATCCGCACGGCGCGGGACGCGGCACCGGGCCTGGCCCACTTCATCGATCGCACCTCGCTGTTCCTCACGCTGGTGGGGTTGACCTCGCTGCTGGTCGGTGGGATCGGGGTGGCGAACGGCACCGGCGCCTGGCTCGCGGCGCGGGCCCGCAGCGTCGCCGTGCTACGCTGCCTCGGCGCTTCCGGCGGGCTGGTGACGGCGCTGGCGATGCTGCAGGTGCTGGTGCTTGCCGTGCTTGGCATCGCAATCGGTGTCGTGCTCGGGGCGGCGCTGCCCTATGTCGCGGTCGCGGCGCTCGGCAATGTGCTGCCGGTGCAACCGCAGCTTGGCATTTTTCCTGCGCCGCTCGCGCTGGCGGCGCTGTTCGGACTGCTGACGGCGGCGAGCTTCGGCATCTGGCCGCTTGGCCGGGCGGCGCGTATCCCGGGGGCAGCACTTTTCCGTGCCAGCGTCGTGGTGACGGGCGGGGTCGGCTGGCGCACCGCGGTCGCGGGCCTGCTGCTTGGCGTGGCGCTGGTCGCGCTGACCATCGTGACCGCGCAGGACCCCCGCTTCGCCGCCGGGTTCTGCGTTGGTGCGCTCGGTACGCTCGCACTGTTCCGCGTCGGTGCCTGGGTATTGGTCCGGATCACCGCGCGGCTGCCGGCGCGCCGTGCCTGGGCGCGGCTCGGTCTCGGCAATCTTTCACGACCCGGCACGCCCACCCCCCTGATGCTGGTTTCAGTGGGGCTCGGGCTCGCGACGCTCGCCTCGGTGGCGCTGGTGCAGGGCAACGTGCAGCAGGAACTGGGCGGCGCGATGCCGGCGCGGGCGCCGAGCTTTTACTTCATCGACATCCAGCCGCATGAGCGCGCGACCTTCGAGCACATCCTGCGGACCACGCCCGGCGTCAGCCAGGTCGAGATGGTGCCGAGCCTGCGCGCGCACGTGGTGGCGGTGAACGGTGTGCCGGCGGCCCAGGTGCATGCGACCGCCGGCACGCGCTGGGCCCTCGATGGCGATCTCGGCCTGACCTATGCCGCAACACCGCCACCAGGGACCGACCTGGTGGCCGGGCATTGGTGGCGTGCTGGCTATACCGGCCCGTCGCTGGTGTCCTTCGATACCCACCTTGCCGCCGGGTGGGGCGTGCATGTCGGTGGTACGCTCACGCTCAATGTCCTTGGCCGCAACCTGACCCTGCGCATTGCCAGCTTGCGGCAGATCGCCTGGCGCTCGCTGGCGCTCAACTTCGCGATGGTGGCGAGCCCTGGCCTGCTGTCCGGCGCCCCGCACACGTATATCGCGACGGCCCGCACCACCCCCGGGGCCGAGGCCGTGCTGCTGCGCCGGCTTACCGGGGCGCTGCCGAATGTCTCGGCGATCAGGGTGGCGGACGTGTTGGCGACCGTGGCTTCCCTGTTCGGCCAGCTCGGCACCGCGTTGGCCGCGACGGGCTCGCTGGCGCTGGCGGCCGGGGCCCTGGTGCTTGCGGGCGCCGTCGCTGCCGGCCGGGCGCGGCGGGTGCGCGAGGCTGTCATTCTCAAGACGCTGGGGGCCAGCCGGGCGCAGATCCGGGCGGCCTGGCTGGTCGAGTTCGGTATCCTGGGCGTTACCGCCGGCGTGATGGCCGCGGTGGTCGGCACCGCCGCGAGCTGGGCCGTGGTGCGGCTGGTGATGCACGGAAGCTGGGTGTTTCTGCCTGGCGCGCTGGCCGGGGTGGTGGTGCTCTCGCTGGCGCTGATGCTGGTGGTGGGTTTCGCCGGCACGGAGGCGGCGTTGCGGGTCAAGGCAGCGCCGCTGCTGCGAAACGAGTAGACGGCCAGGGCCGCGAAAAGCCGCGGATTGGGAGACCGCGGGCTGAAGCTGGCCGTGGTGTCGTTGCCCAACCGGCGCATTACCGCAATTTTGCTTGATCCCGGGGCCAGCGTCGCCAAAATGAGGTTCAAGGGGCCAGATGCCCCCGGAGAGGAATCCCCTATGGCTGTCAATCCGAACTACCGCACCTTCCCAACGGCTGCCGGAACCGTCGACGCGGCGGCAATCGATATCGGGCTGCGCGCCTACATGCTGCGCGTCTACAACTGGATGGCGTCCGGGCTGGTTCTGACCGGCATCGTCGCCTGGGGTATCGCCAACACCTCGCTGTTCAATGTGTTCTACCCGGTGGTGCAGACGGCAAACGGGCCGATGCACGTGCCGGGCGGTCTCGCCTACATCGCGATGTTCTCGCCGCTCGTGTTCGTGATGGTGCTGTCGTTCGGCGTCAATCGTCTCTCCACCACGGCGGCGCAGGCGCTTTACTGGGCGTTCTGCGTGGCGATGGGCGCGTCGCTGACCAACATTTTCATGATCTACACGAATGAGAGCATCGTACGCGTCTTCTTCATTTCGGCTGCGACCTTCGCCGGGATGAGCCTCTACGGCTACACCACACGCGCCGACCTCACGCGGATGGGCAGCTTTCTGATCATGGGACTCATCGGCATCATCATCGCGATGCTGGTGAATATGTTCATCGGCAGCGCCGGCCTGCAGTTCGCGATCTCGGTGATCGGCGTGCTGGTGTTCGTGGGTCTCACGGCCTACGACACGCAGCGGATCAAGTCCGGTTATGTCAACTCCATCTATAGCTACGGGCCGGAGATGGCGGCGAAGCGCAGTGTTTATGACAGCCTGCAGTTGCTGCTGAACTTCATCAACTTGTTTCTGTTCATGCTGCAGCTCTTCGGCAATCGCAGCAGCCGGTAAGTTCGCGAGACCGTCGATAAAGAAGGGGCGGGCACCTCTCCGGGTCCCGCCCCTTTTCGTTGCGCGCTGTCGCTCGGTCGCTTTCTCGCGTCAGGCGCCCGTCGGTCAGGTAACGGTCTTGAGGAAGTCGTTGAGCTTGGTCGCGGCCGTTGGCTTATCGGTGCGGTCCAGGGCGGCGAGTTCCGCTGCAAGCCTGTCCATCGCCGCCTCATAGATCTGCCGCTCGGAGAAGCTCTGGTCCGGTTGCCCGGCATTGCGGTGGAGGTCGCGCACCACCTCGGCGATGGCGATCGGGTCGCCGGAGTTGATCTTCGCCTCGTATTCCTGCGCGCGGCGCGACCACATCGTACGCTTGATGCGGGCCTTGCCGCGTAGCACGGCCATCGCCTCGTCGAACATCTTGCGGTTGGCGAGTTTGCGCAACCCCGCCGTGCGTGCCTTGGCGACCGGCACCCGCAGGGTCATGCGGTTTTCCTCAAAGGTGATGTGGATCAGCTCCAGCTTATGACCGGCGATCTCCTCGATGGCGATCCGCTCGACCTTGCCGACGCCGTGCGTCGGATAGACGACGTAGTCGCCCTCAACAAAAATCTCTGCCTTGGCCGGGAGGCGCGGCGCGATAATCGGTCGCCCTGGCGGCATGGGGGGACGCGGCGGCGCCTGCGGCGGGCGTGCCTCCGGAGCTGGCGCGGCCGTGGGTGCGGCGGAGGCTGCAGCAGCGGCTGCGGCCTGGACCACGGCCGGCGCAGGTGGCGGTGCGGCTGGCCTGGGCTGAGTCACGCGTGGCGCGGCTGGCGGCGCGAGCTTGGGCGCGGACGGCGCTGCCGTCTCGGCATCCTGGGGCTTGGCGGTCGGCTTGGCGGGTGTGGGCTTGGCTTGTGTCGGGTTCGGGGAGTTCTTCACGATATCCTGCTTGCGGGGAGGCGGCACCGGCGCCTTGGTGGTGGCGACGGTCTTGGGTGTCGGCGTCGCGGCGGGCTTGCCGGACGGGGTAGGCGTCTTGTTGGCAGCGGGCTGCCGGGTCTTGGCGGTTCGGGTTGGTGCGGGGTCCGCCGGCTTCGCGGTCGGTTGCTTCGCCGCCCGATGGGCCGGTGAAGGCAGCTTTGCTGCAACCTTTGTGGTCTTGCCCTGCGCCGTCTTCGGTCCGCTGGTCGCCGCCAGTCTGGCCGGCTGCTGCGCTGCGGTGGCGGCCTGGCGGGCCGCGCCGGGCTTAGCCGCGGGTTTTTTTGCCTTCGTCATGACGCTGCCAATCCTCCAAACCCGGCGCGTGCGAACCGGACCAGGTCACGCAGCGAGCAAGCCCGCGGCATCTGGCCCGAGGCGCACCACGACGCCTGAAAACCTGTCGGAACACAGGCAAAGGCCGAAATGGAGCCGGACGGCGCCCCCGGAATCCGGCAAATCACCTGCCAGAGGCCCATACCATGAAACAAGGGTCGAGTCAGGGGGCTGAGCAATGGGCCGGTATCGGGGCAGGGGAAGGCGGACGACGCAGCGCCTCAGGGCTTGCCGGGTTCGGGCGAGAACAGCGCCTCCTTGTCGGGCTTGCCCTTCCATTCGTCGGCGTCGGCCGGGGCCTCGCCCTTGCGGGTGATGTTGGGCCATTGCGCGGCGAATTCCCGATTGCGCTCGAGCCAGGGCGTGGCACGGTCATCGCTGTCGGGCAGGATCGCCTCGGCTGGGCATTCGGGCTCGCAGACGCCGCAGTCGATGCATTCGTCGGGCGCGATCACCAGCATGTTCTCGCCCACATAGAAGCAGTCCACGGGGCAGACTTCGACACAGTCCATGTATTTGCAACGTATGCAGTTTTCGGTGACCACGTAGGTCATCGGCGGCTCCCGGTTCTATCGCTCGCGGCGGTTGACATCACGGCGCGGTATGGGGCCGCTACCGTCTGAGAGCAAGACGTCCGCAGCGCAGGGCGTGGCGGGCTCGGGAATCTCCCGATAGAGGAGCCGGGCAGCCGCCGGCGGTCCTCGCCGTGTGGCGAGCGACAACACCTCGAACACCCGCACGCGCCCGGCAAAAGGCAGGGTCAGGACGTCGCCTGGCCGGATGGCGGCGTGCGGCTTGTCGGTCGGGCGGCGGTTGATGCGGATCGCGCCGGCGGCGGCGAGTTCCGCGCATTGCTGGCGCTGCCGGAGCACGCGCGCGCACCACAGCCATGCGTCCAACCTTTGGCTGGTGCGGCCTGGCCCTGCCGCGTTGCCTGGGCTCGTTTCGTTGCCCTCGGCACATCCGCTGATCGCGTTGCCGCTGTCGGTGTCCTCGCTGGTGGTATCCATCATGACGGCCCGGAGGCTGGGCGCCGCAGCGTCGCGAGCACGGCGAAGGGCCCATGGCCAGCCTCCGCCGCTGCGGGCTCCTCGGGTTTGGCCGGCGGATGGCGGCGCATGGCGACGAAGCGGGGCGGTGCCGGCGGGCCTGCCACGCCATCGGGTAGAACCGTGTCGGGAAGCGGTCGAAAACCCAGAGCCCGCAGCACGGAGGGCAGGTTGGCGCGCACGATGCCCAGCCGCGGCGCGAGATCCGCCGGCAGCACCGACGCCCCGCCGGCGGCGGCGCGCGCCAGTTCGGCGGCGATGCGCTCGGCGATGTCGAGCCGCAGCAACACTGGCCCGGCCGGCAGCCAGCCGAGCGTGAGTGCCCGATCCGCGACCGAAAACCCAGGCGCGAACATGTCGGAGGAAGCGGCGATCAGGCCAGGTGCGGGCAGCGGCGGCTCCTGCTGGCCGGCCGCCAGGGCGAGCAGCCGCGCTCGCAGCAACGCAGGCGCCGGCTTGAGCAGTGCCGGCATATAGACCGCGAAACGCCCGACCCGCACGCCCGCCGCCACGAGAGCTTTTCGATCCGGTTGCGCCAGCCTGGTCGCCAGCGCCGGCATCACGCCGAGGGACTCGCCAAGGCGATGCACGAGCCCGCGCAGCGAAGGGGCCGCGGCTCGTGCCTCCAGCTCCGCGAGCGGCCGCAAGGTCCGGTGGATCATGGCATCGGCCCAGGCCTGCAGGCGGGCGCGGATGCGTTCGCGCTCCGGCCCGTCGAGAAACTCCGAACCCCGCACATCCACCAGCGGGCGCATGGCGGACGGCCCCGCCCGCAGCCGAGCGACCACGACACCATCCCAGGTGATCCGCATGCCCGCCAGCAGCGCGAAGGCGTCGTCGCCGGCCGCCTCGAGCCGAGCAACGCGATGCCGCATCTCCGTGCGCAACGCCCGGCGGGCCGCGCGCTGCACCAGCCGCCGCTCCGCTCCGGCCGTCGCCTCGTCGGGAATGAACTCGAACCCCTCGACATGGCCGACGCCATGCCCCTCGACGACGACGAGGCCGCGCGCGGTGACGGCGGAAAGCAGGTCGTCCTCGGCCCCATCCTCCAGCCGTCGAAGCAGATGCGCCGCGCGGCGGTCGACGAAGCGGCTCATCAGCCGCTCGTGCAGGACGTCCGAGAGCCGGTCCTCGAGGTCGCGTGCCTCGCCCTGGAAGCGCGCCGCATCGTCGAGCCAGCCGGGACGGGCGGCGACATACGCCCAGATGCGCACGCCGGCGAGGCGTTGCATCAGCGTATCGATATCGCCGTCGCTGCGGTCGAGCAGTGCAAGCTGGCTGGCAATCCAGGCGGGCGGCAGGCGACCCTCGCGCGCCAGGTGCTGGAAGACCCGGGCACAGAAGCGCGCATGCGTGTCGTCCGACAGTTTGCGGAAATCCGGAATCTGGCAGGCCTGCCACAACAGCCTCACCCCGGCAGGGCGGCGGGCGAGTGCCAGGATGTCGGTGTCGGTGGCCAGCGCCGCGAGGGTTTCCGCGTCGCTGGCCTCGTTGCCGCGTACCAAGCCCTGGCGCGGCGGCGGTGCGGCGAGGCTTGCCAGGAGGCCGGCGACCGAGTCCATCTCCAGCGCCGAATTGCGCCAGCATAGCTGCTCCAGCGGCTCGAAACTGTGGTTCTCCACCCGTGCCGCAACGGCCTCGGTGAGCGGTGGGCAGGCGGCCGTGGTGGCGAACGTGCCGTCGCGCATGCCGCGCCCGGCGCGCCCGGCAATCTGGCCGATCTCGGACGGATGCAGCCGACGCGGGCGGTGGCCGTCGAATTTCTGCATCCCGGCGAAAGCGACATGCTCGATATCCATGTTGAGCCCCATGCCGATCGCGTCCGTCGCCACCAGGAAATCGACCTCCTTCTGCTGATACAGGGCGACCTGCGCGTTGCGGGTGCGCGGCGAGAGCCGGCCCATCACCAGCGCGCAGCCGCCGCGCCGCCGCCGCACCGCCTCGGCGATCGCGTAGACCTCGCTTGCGGAGAAGGCGACGATGGCGCTGCGCGGCGGCAGGCGGGAGAGCTTGGCGTGGCCGGTGTGGGTGAGTTGCGACAGCCGCGGTCGCGTCTCGACCTCGATCCCCGGCACCAGGCGGGTGAGCAGCGGTCGGATGGTCTCGGCACCCAGAAACATGGTCTCCGCAAGGCCGCGCGCGTGCAGCAGACGGTCGGTGAAGACATGACCGCGATCGGGGTCGGCGCAGAGCTGGATTTCGTCCACCGCGATGAACTCGACGCGGCGGTCGAGCGGCATCGCCTCCGCGGTGCAGGCGAACCAGCGGGCCCCGGGCGGGACGATTTTCTCCTCGCCGGTGATCAGTGCGATCTGGGCGGCGCCGCGCAGCGCCACCATGCGGTCGTAGTTCTCGCGCGCCAGCAGGCGCAGCGGAAAGCCGATGATGCCGGAGTCATGGGCGAGCAGTCGCGTGATCGCGAGATGCGTCTTGCCGGTGTTGGTCGGGCCGAGAACGGCCCGCACCCGAGGTGCGAATCCCGACATGCATGAATGGTCGGGTCGCGCGACGCTTAGCGCAAGGGGGGGATCAGTGGGCGCTGGACGCGGCGGCGGCAGGAACGGCACCGACTTTGCGCATCAGCGGCACCAGGAGAGTGGCCAGGATGAACGCGAGCATGATGGCGCGGAAGGCGTCGGCGAAAGCCAGCGTGGATGCCTCGCGGTAGGCGAGATCGCGCAGTTGGGTCAGCGCCGCCGCGTGCCCGCCATCGAGCGTGCCCGGCAGCGCCGCATAGCGGTTCTGCACGCCATGAAGGAACCGCTCCATGGCCAGGTTCGCCGGCGTCAGGTGCGAGGCGATGCGCAGGAAATGCTCGTTGGTGCGGTCGTTGATGATCGCGGCACTGGCGGCGATGCCGACCGCCCCGCCGAGGTTGCGCATCATGTTGAACAGCCCGCTGGCGTATTTCAGCCGCGCCGGCGGCAGGCTGCCGAGGCCGAGATTGACCGCTGGCGCCACGGCAAAGACCTGGGGAAAGCCGCGCAGCAGCTGCGGCACCAGCAATTGCCCGCCACCCCAGTCATGGGTGATGAACGAGTAGGTCCACATCGCAAGCCCGAAGGACGCGAGGCCCACCATCATCAGCCAGCGCAGGTCCACCTTGCGCGCCAGCAGAATGTAGAACGGCACGCCGACGACGGAGGCAGCACCGGTCGAGAAGATCGCCAGCCCGATCTGCCAGGCGCTGAGCCCGCGGACATAGCCGAGGAACAGCGGCGTCAGGTAGATCGTGGTGAACATGCCGATGCCGGTGACGAAGGAGAGAAAGCAGCCGAGTGCGAAATTGCGATTGCCGAGCGCGCACAGATCCACCACCGGGTTACGCACCGTGAGGCTGCGGGCCACGAACAGGACCAGTGCGATGCCGGCGATCCAGGCCGTTGTACGGATCGTTGAGTCACTGAACCAGTTCCAGCGCGTGCCTTCCTCCAGCGTGTATTCGAGGGAGCCCAGCCCGACCGCCATCAGCACGATGCCGAGATAGTCGGCCTCACGCAGCAGGGAGAAATCCGGCTCGTCGATGCGCACCAGGGCGGGAATCAGCAGCGTGATGGCGATGCCAGGTACGAGATTGACGTAGAACAGCCACTGCCAGTCCAGATTATCGGTGATCCAGCCACCGATCACCGGCCCCAGAGTCGGTGCGATGGAGGCGATGGTGCCGACCACGGCGGCCGAATAAACCCGCTTCGGGCCAGGGAAATAGTAGAAGGACGAGGTGAACACGATCGGGATCATCGAGGCGCCGAGCATGCCCTGCAGCGCGCGGAAGATGATCATGCTCTGGATGTTCCACGCCATGCCGCACAGCACGCTCGCCAGCGTGAAGCCGGCGGCGGAGATGGTGAACAGCCAGCGCGTGGAGAGCAGCCGGGTCAGCCATCCCGACAGCGGGATCATCACGATCTCGGCGATCAGGTAGGCCGTCTGCACCCAGGAGATTTCATCCTGCGCGGCGGACAGCCCGCCACCGATCTGCTGCAGCGAGGACGCGACGATCTGGATGTCGAGCAGGGCGATGAACATGCCCACGCACATGACGACGAACGGCACGATCGACGGATCGGATGATTTGGCGTTCATCGCCGGGCTTTCCGCGTGTTCACATCGACCGTGGCCGAAAGGCCGGGCCGCAACAGCGAGGGCTTCGCGGCGACATCATCGAGGAGGATCCGCACCGGCACGCGCTGCACGATCTTGGTGAAGTTGCCGGTTGCGTTCTCGGGTGGGATGACGCTGAACACGGCGCCGGTGGCGGGCGCGAGGCTGAGCACCTGGCCGCGGAACACGCGCCCGGGCAGCACATCGAGATGCACGGCAACGGGCTCGCCGGGGCGCATGCGGGCGAGCTGGTCCTCCTTGAAGTTGGCGTCCACCCAAAGTCCGTGCGAGGGCACGACGGAGAGCAGCGGGGCGCCGACCGTGGCGTAGCTTCCCACCTGTGCCGCGCGGTCGCCGACATAGCCGTCGATCGGCGAGCGGATCACCGTGTAGCCGAGATTGAGCTGGGCGCTGCGCCGTGTCGCACGGGCGGCCAGCAGTGCCGCGCGGGCGGCCGAGATCTGCGCCGAGAGAACCTTGAGCTGCCCGACCGCGGCGGCCAGAACCGCACGAGCCTCGTTGGTGGCGGATCGGGCCTCGGTATCCGCGGCGCCCGAACGCTGCGCCTCTTGCAACGAGCCGGCCGCGGTGCGCGCCAGTGCGCCATAGCGCCTCGCGTCGGCCCGGGCGAAGATTTCCCGCGCCTCGGCGGCGCGCAGATTGGCGGCGGCCTGCGCGATCCGTGCATGCTGCAGGGGGATTTGCGCCTCAAGATCCCCGAGCATGGCCTGCCGCTGCGCCACCTGCGCAACCGCCCCATCCAGTGCGGCATGGTAGTCCCGGGCGCCGAGGCGCACCAGGACCTGGCCGGCATGGACGAACTGATTGTCCGCCACCGCAACCGTTGCGACGAAGCCAGCGACATGCGGCGAAATGGGCGTCACGTTGCCGCCGACATAGGCGTCGCTGGTGCTTTCGATGAAGCGGCCGACCTGCCACCAATGCCGGGCGGCGGCGGCGCCGAGGGCAATCAAGGCGAGCAGGGCTCCGGCGAGCGCAAACCGGATCAAGGTCTTGCGGTCGGCGCGCAGACCAACGACCGCGCTGTCACGGCGGAGCAGAAGAGCCGTCACGACGTCGCTCCCGGCACGTCATCGGGCGCGCCATGCAACCGTCGCGTGGTGGCGGTCGCGGCCGGACCGGGGGCGATCCGGAACCCGTCCGCACTCATCCGCTTGCCGCTCACGGCGTCGGCCAGCACCGGTTCGGCCGGCTTGCCGGTCTCTCGGTCGACCAGGATCACGCGCGCGCCCTCCGGCGCGAAATGCTTGTTGCCCCAGGCGAGAAGGGCCCACAGCACCGGCTGGAAGTCCCGGCCGCGCTCGGTCAGCACATATTCATGGCGCGGCGGCTTGTCGCTGTAGCGCCGTTGTTCAAGCAGCCCCGACTGAACCAGGCCCTGCAAGCGCCGCGTCAGCATGTTCGGGGCGATCGGCAGGCTCTTCTGAAACTGATCGAAGCGCGTGAGTCCCTGGAAGGCGTCGCGCAGGATCAGGATGCTCCACCATTCACCGACGCGATCGAGGCTGCGGGCGATGGGGCACGGCATGGTGTCGAAGCGGGTGCGTTGCATGGGATGGGCCCCGAGTTACTAGCGTTCTGCAAGTCACATAGGACAGTCACTCCCGAAATGCAAGTGACATCTCCAGGACCGCGCGGGGCGGGTTGAAAACCGTCGCTCCGCCCCGCATATGGCCGACCGCGCGAGGAGGGTGCGGCATGGATCAGGCGGCGGAGAAACATGAGTTCGGAGCGGAGGTCGGGCGTCTGCTCGATCTCGTCGTGCACTCGCTTTACTCGGAGCGGGAGATTTTTCTGAGGGAGCTGGTGGCCAACGCCGCCGACGCCACGGACCGCCGGCGTTTCGAGGCGCTGACGGACAAGAACCTGGCGCCGCCGGAGCAGGTTCGGATCCTGATTGCCGCCGACAAGGCCGCGCGGACGCTGACGGTTTCCGACGCCGGCATCGGCATGCGGCGCGAGGAACTGATCGCGCATCTGGGCACCATCGCCCGTTCCGGCACCCGCGCCTTCGGCGAGCAACTCGACGCCGCGAAGCCCGAGGAGCGGCCCAGCCTGATCGGCCAGTTCGGCGTGGGCTTCTACGCCGCTTTCATGGTGGCGGACCGCGTGGTCGTCACGTCCCGGCGGGCCGGGGAGGAATCCGCCTGGCGCTGGGAGAGCGAGGGGCGCGGCGGCTATGAGATCGCGGCTGCCGAGCGCGACGCCGCCGGCACCGACGTGGTGCTGCATATCAAGGCGGATGCTGAGGAATATCTCGACCCCGTGCGGCTTGAGGCCGTGGTGCGCAAATGGGCCGACCACATCACCGTGCCGATCGCCATTCTGCGCGATGGCAAGGAGGAGGCCGCGAACGAGGGCACGGCGCTGTGGCGGCGGCCCAAGGCGGAGCTGTCGGAGGCGGACGCGACCAGCTTCTATCGCGGGCTTGGCAATCTGTTCGACCAGCCCTGGGCAACGCTGCACTGGCGGGCCGAAGGCGCGCTGGAGTTCTTCGCGCTGCTGTTCGTGCCGGCCATGCCGCCGATGTTCGTGGCGAGTGAGGAACGCCGCAGCCGGGTGCGGCTGCACGTGCGGCGCATGTTCATCACCGACGAGGCGGAGCTGCTGCCGCCCTGGCTGCGCTTCGTGCAGGGCGTGGTCGATACCGAGGATCTGCCGCTCAACGTCTCGCGCGAGATGCTGCAGGCAACACCGGTGCTCGGACGCATCCGCCGCGCCGTCACCAACCGGGTGGTCACGGAACTGACCACGCGCGCCAAGGATGCGGAGACATACACCGCGTTCTGGGAGAAATTCGGCGCGGTGCTCAAGGAGGCGGCGTGGGACGAGGCGGGCGACGCGGAGAAGGCGGCGGCGCTGTGGCGTTTCCGCTCCACCGCGGTCGATGGCTGGACCTCGTTCGCCGAGTATGTCGCGCGCATGAAGCCGGAGCAGGAGTCGATCTACATGCTGGCCGGCGAGGAGCTTGCGGCGCTGACGCACGCGCCGGTGCTGGAGGGTTTCCGGGCGCGTGGCATCGAGGTGCTGCTGGCCACCGACCCGATCGATGCGTTCTGGCCCGACCGGTTCGATCGTTTCGATGGCCGCAAGATCCGCCGCGCCGGCGGCGCCCAGGACGAGCTGGCGAAGTTGCCGCTCGCCGTCGAGATGCCTGGTGCCGAGCTGGGTGCGGCGGAGGCGGATGTCGGCGCCCTGTTGCGCGTGATGAAGTCGGCCCTCAGCGAGGCGGTGGGCGACGTGCGCGCTTCCTCGCTGTTGACCGAAAGCGCGGTGATGCTGGTCGCCGGGGGCGGCGGGGATCTTCAGGTCGAGCGCATGCTTCGCCGTGCCGGCCGTGCCGGTCCGGAACGTAAGCCGGTGCTGGAGATCAACCCCCGCCACAAGCTGATCGCAGCCCTCGCGGCACGCAGCGAGGCGGGCGAGGACATCACCGCCGAGGCCGCGCTGTTGCTTGACCTCGCACGCATCGGCGATGGCGATGCGCCGCGCGACCCGGCGGCCTTCGCCCGCGCCGTGGAGAACGCGCTGACCCGGTAGCGGCCCTTCCCGCCGCGTCGGTTTCGTGGAAACTCTCGGGCGGCAAGGAGTGATGTGATGATCGAACAGAAGCTGCCGCTGACCGATGCGGCACAGGGCGCGCGCGTGGTGCATGCGGCGCGACCGGAGGGGCTGGCGGCCGTGCTCGCCAGGCTGCCCAGGGCGCAGGCGGATTTTGCCGCCGCATCGGGCTTTGCCGCGAGGGCCGAGGAGATGCTGTTGCTGCCGGGCGAGGGCGGTGTTGACGCGCTCTTCGGGCTTGGCCAAGCGCGGGGGCCCTTCGTCTGGGGCGCGCTGGCGACCAAGCTTCCCGCGGCAACGTGGCGGCTCGGCGAGGGCGTGGAGAACGTGACGGAGGCGACGCTCGGCTTCTGTCTCGGCGCCTATCGTTACAGCGCGTTCAAGCCCGCGAAACCGGGCCCGGTGCTGCTGCGTGCCGCGACGGCGGGGCCGGCCGAGCGGGAGGCGCAGGCGGTGTGGATGGTGCGCGACCTGGTCAACACGCCGGCGAACCAGCTTGGCCCCAGGGACCTTGCCTCGGCTGCCGCCGATCTTGCACGGGCGTATCGCGCCACCGCAACGCTGATCGAGGGCGAGGCGCTGGCGCGCGACTATCCGACCGTGTTCGCCGTGGGGCACGGCTCCGACCGCGCGCCGGCGGTCACCAGGTTCGCCTGGTCCGGCGCCGGGCCCGATGCGCCGCTGATCTCGCTTTGCGGCAAGGGGGTGGTGTTCGACTCGGGTGGCTATGACCTCAAGCCCGCCGCCGGCATGTTGCGAATGAAGAAGGACATGGGCGGTGCTGCGACCATGCTGGGCCTGGCGCGGCTGATCATGGCGGCGGGGCTGCCGGTGCGGCTCGAGGTCGCGGTCGGCTGCGTCGAGAATGCCGTTTCCGGACGCGCGATGCGCCCGCTCGACGTGGTGCGCACGCGCCGTGGCCTTGCGGTCGAGATCGGCAACACCGATGCCGAGGGGCGCCTGGTGTTGTGCGACCTGTTGGCCGAAGCCTCCGATCGCAAGCCGGCGCTGCTGATCAACGCGGCGACCCTGACCGGGGCGGCGCGCGTGGCACTCGGCCCCGAGCTGCCGGCGCTGTTCTGCAACGATGATGCGTGGGCCGAGGCGTTGCTGGCCGCGGGCGGGCGCGTGCATGATCCGATGTGGCGGCTGCCGCTGTGGGACGGCTACGAGTCCTGGCTGGACTCCCCGGTCGCCGATCTCAACAACGTTTCCAGCAAGCCGATGGCGGGTGCCATCATTGCCGCCCTTTTTATGCGCCGCTTCCTCGCGCCCGGCGTGCCCTGGGCGCATCTCGACATCTATGCCTGGAACGACTCGTCGCGCGCCGGACGCCCGGAAGGTGGCGAGGCGATGGGCATGCGGGCCGCGGCCGCGGCGATTGCGGAGCGTTTCGGGGCCGGCTGACGGGGCCGGTTGGCGGGGCGGGCGCGGGCGCGGGCGGCGACGCCAACCGCTTCGTCGCGATATCGCAAGTCCTGGCGACCATCGGGTCGGACTGTCGAATCCGCTCGCCATGCCGGAGACCGAACCGGCCGCGCAATTGTTACGTCAAACTGGCGCGGACGTAATGAGATCGACATCGGCCGATAAGAGGCGCGCGCGTAGGGCCAGACTTGTTGCGTCGAGTGTGGCGCGTGCGAGAAAGGGAATCGACTCATGGCCATGGCAATGACCGGCGAGCAATTGGTTGGCATTCTGCGCGAGACGATCAGCTCTCTCGTCAAGCGGGAGGGCGATGATCTCTCGGCGCGCCAGCTGGCCGTGTTCTTGAACTGCTACCTGCAGGAGGGTGCGCACACCGTGCGTGGCCTTTCGACCGACCTCGAGATCTCCAAGCCGGCGATCACCCGTGCGCTCGACCGTCTGTGCGAACTCGACCTCGCCCGCCGCAAGCCCGACCCCGCGGATCGCCGTAGCGTGCTGGTGCAGCGGACCACCCGTGGCACGTCCTATCTGCGGGAGTTGCGCAACGTGATGACAGCCGCCGCCTCGCCGCGTCACGCGCGATGAGCCAGACGCCCGCCACAGCGGCGATGACGGTCGAGCGGCGGCAGCGGCCGGTTTAGCTGCCTGCCCATCCCGGCAGGCCTGCGATGCGCTGGTCGAAGCGCTTTTGCGCGCCGATCAGTTGCTCAAGCGTGTTCTGGCTACGCTCGGCATCGACATTGCTCTGCCAGGGTATTTCTGGCTTCAGCCTGAAGGCGACGATGACGCTCGGCGTGCCGCCGCCGAACAGATTGGCCCGCGCGAGGGCGATACGGGTGCGCAGCCCGGCGCCGACAGAGCGATTATTGACCCAGAGCGCGCCGGTTTTCAGGCGCTGCGACTGATCGTTGACGACCAGCGTCCACTGCTGGGGGTGCACGCCCTTCAGGTGCAGCGGGATGATGCGGGCATCGCCGCCGCCCACGCCGGCGCCGGCGAGGGTGTCGAGAGCGTGGACCACCGTCGCGGGTGAGGCCCCGGCGGGTACGACCCGCACCATCACGCGCACTTCCTGCCCGTTGCAGCGCAGGTTCTGCACGGTCAGGCCGGGTACCGCCTTGCCGCCGGCGGCTTGGGTGCACGAGGGTGGCAGACGCAGGCGCAGCGCCACAAGCGGCGGCGTGCCGGCGCTGCGCATATCAAGCAGGAGAGAACCGAGCGGAGCCAGCACCACCACCGCGAGCGCTGCGGCGCACGCCAGCATTTCCGGCCGCCATCCCGTGCCGTCCCTGGCCGGCTCTGGCATCGTGCGCGGGCGCGGCTCGAGATCGTCGCGGAAGGGCAATCCGATCGCGATTTCGATCAGGATCACGATGGAGAAGAATATCCAGCCGTAGAGGACGTGGTCGGTCGCCGCGGCCTTGGCGCTGCCCAGATAATACCCGAGCGTGACGATGCCGAGCGCGCGGAACCCATTGGCGATGATCGGTACCACCAGCGACATCGCCATGAACGCCGCGCGCTTCAGGTTACTGCGGTACATCAGCAGTCCGTAGAGCGCGCCAAAGGCGAGCGAGGCGATCAGGAAGCGCAATCCCGCGCAAGCCTGGGCGACATAGAAGGCGCCCTGCGGAATGCGGATCAGGAACGAGTTGACGTCGTTCGGGATGCCCAGAATGTCGAGGCCGATACCGGTGAAGCGGGTGGTGAAGTTCTGCAGCGGGCCGGTGATGAAGCCGCCGAACGGCACGAGAAAAATCAGGTAAAGCAGCGGCGCCATCAACGCCCGGAACAGCTTTGGCCCAAGGGTCGCGAGAAACAACACCCACACGAAGCCGATCAGCGCGAGCTGTTGCCCCTCCATGATGCCGAGACGCTCCGCCAGCAGCCAGACCGCGCCGGGCAGGAGGGCGAGTAGCGCCGCCCGTGGCGCGGGCTGGGCCCGCAGCGCGAAGATCCGGTCGCGCCGGTCCCAGGCAAGCCAGGCCACGATCGGCAGCACGAAGAAACAATGGCTGTAGGCGGTGGACGAAAACCAGACATGGACCGCGGCCACGATGTCGGCATGGAACAGCGTCACCAACACCGCGAGGCCGACCACCAGCGCCGGCAGCGCCGGGGCCAGGACGTAACGGATGCGTGCGATATCGCCGGCACGGGTTCGGAGGGCCGCCATTCCCGTTCTGGTGCCATGCCCTTGCCCCGCGCGCCAGGGCCAAGTGCGCGGCTGTCACCTCGCGCGGGCCTTGCCTGCCCCTGCCCGGTCGACTAACGACGCCTCTCGATCTTTGGTCGAGGCGGGATTTTGCCGAGAAAATGTCTGGAATTCCATCGATCCGCCGGATCGTACGGCCGGCCCGGATGTCGCCTGCGGTCCTTTCGCCGGGATGTCTCGCGTTGATGAAAATTGACCAAGTCAGGGGTGTTTGGGGAGCTTCCGACCCGCTCTCGCGGGTGCGCTGATGCGTGTGTTTTTCATCGCCCATCGTGTGCCCTACCCGGCGGATCGTGGCGACAAGATCGCCACCGCCAACCAGGTTCGTCACTTGGCCCGCTCGCATGAGGTTCACGTGTTCTGCCTCGCCGACGACGAGGGCGACCTCGCGAACGTCGAGCCTCTTCGTTCTCTGGTAGCGTCGGTGACGGCGGTGCCGCTCTCCCGGTGGGGTGCGCGGATGCGGGCGGTGCGGGCGCTGGCGCAGGGAGGCTCGCTCTCGGTCGCCATGCTGTCCGAGCCGGCCCTGCGACGGGCGGTGATGCAGGCCGCCACGATGACGCCTCCCGATGTCGTGATCGTCTACAGCTCGAACGTCGCGCAGCATGCGCTTGGCCTCGCCGGTGTGCCGCGCATCATGGAATTCGCCGATCTCGACAGCCGCAAATTCGCTGATCTCGGAAAAAGTGCGAGATGGCCGATACGGTCGATCTACGCGCGTGAGGGGCGGCGGCTGTTAGCTTGGGAGAGGCGTGTCGCGCATGCCTTCTCCCACTCGCTGTTGTGTACCGAGGCGGAGGTCGCGGATTTTCGCGCACTCATTCCGGGCGCACCGGTCAGCGTTGTCGGCAATGGCGTCGATCTCGATTATTTCGCTCCCGGCACCGCGGAGCCGGAACAGGATTTCCTCGTCTTCACCGGCGTGATGGATTATTCGGCGAATGTCGATGCGATGATCTGGTTTTGTGCCGAGGTGCTGCCACGCATCCGCGCGCGGCGTCCCGGCGTGCGGCTCGCCATCGTCGGCAGCAGACCCCATGCCGCGGTGCGGCGTCTCGGCGCGCTGCCCGGCGTGACGGTGACCGGTCGCGTGCCCGATGTCCGCCCCTGGATCGGGCGCGCCAGCGTGTTTGTCGCACCGTTGCGGCTGGCGCGGGGCATCCAGAACAAGGTACTGGAGGCGATGGCTTCCGGCGTTCCGGTCGTCGCTTCTATCGGTGCCTGGCGTGGTACGGGCCTGCCGGCGGGCGAGGGGGGGGTACCGGCGGAGACGGCGGAGGAGTTTGCCGATGCTGTGCTGGACCTCCTTGCCGATCCCGCCAGGCGTGCTGCGCTCGCGGCGCGCGGGCGGGCCGCGATGGAGCGGGACTTCACCTGGGCGGCACAGCTGGCGCGGCTTGACGCCGTGATCGCCGGCGAGACCGCGGGGTCAGCCTAGTCCGCGCACGATCGGCGGGCCGAGAAGGTTCGCGACCGGCAGCGGCAGTTTCTTCCACGCGGCGATGAACAGCCGGTATTTCGGATTGAGCGGGTTGAGATCGGGGATCGCGACGCCGGGTGCCAGCAGGTAGCGGTGGACGATCGGCGTCGGCTCGAACCCCCAGTTTTTCTTGAACGCGAAGGCGCCGGTGCCCTGCTTGGATCGGCCGAAATCGAACAGCGTGAGCCCGCGCGCCGCCGCGCGGCGCATCACCTCCCAGTACATGAAGTCGTTGGCATAGGCTTGGCGCGCTGCTGCTGTTCCGCCTCCGTAATAGGGAAGAATCTCGTCGCGGAATGTAAAGTTCATCACCGCGGCGATCGGCGTGCCGTGGTCGTGGATGGTCACCACCTCCGCATCGTCGCCGAATGTATCGAGCAGGGCCGCAAACCAGCGCCGCGGAAACACCGGTGTGCCGAGATTGCGCACGCTCTCGGCATAGATGCGGTGCAGCCCCGTGGCGTCGCGCGAGACCTCGGAGGTGAGGCCGCGGTCGATCCCCTTGCGCACCATGGCACGCTGCTTGCGCGGGATGGCCTTGAGGTTGGTCTCGTCCGATGCGCCGAAACGCTTACGGAACGTGACGTAGAGATCATCGCGCGCACGCCAGGCATCGGCATCGAAGCTGGCCGGATCGAGATCGTGCAGCAGCCGCAGTTCCAGCAACGGCGCGGCGGTGTTGTGCATCAGGCGTGCCGCCTCTGCCAGGAGCGCTGCCTCGGTCGCCGGCTCGTCGCCAAGCGGTCCGCCGTGAACACAGAACGGAACCGAAATGAGACTATGGCCGAACAGGCGCGTCTTCACGCGGCCGAGCGGCAGGATGCCGACGACCGCGCCGTCGCGCTCAGCGAGCAAAAAATGCGTTGTATGGCCGAAGCCCTGCTCGATCGCGCGCGCCCAGCCGGCACGGTGAAAGAAGGTCGCGCGCGGGTGCTGTGCCACGAACGCGTCCCACGCGGCCCCACGTCCCGCCTCCAGGGGTTTGATCGTCAGCGGCATGGTCAGGCGGCGATGTCGGGCGCGAAGACGCGGTCCATCCGGTCCCAGGCGAAATCGCGCATCAGGCGGGCAAGCCGCCCCTCCATCGCCGCGAGATTGACGCGGTGGCGGAAGCGCGAGCGGGCCGAGGTGCCGGCGATCAGGGGCTGGGCGGGGTCGATTTCCCAGGGATGGAAATAAAAGATGGCGCGCCCCCCTTCCGTCAGCACGCGGCGCAGTCCGGCGCGGAACAGCGCGTAGGGCGCAAGCCGGAACCAGCCGCCGCCGGAGAGCGGCAGGTTACGCCCGCCGAGCCGCAAGGTCGTCATCGGCAGTTCCATCATCGGCCCGCGCCGGTGCGGCCCGCGCGGCGCGTCGGGCGCACCATAGAGGTCGTGGCGGATCGGGAAGACCGAGGAGGAGTAACGATAGCCGGCCGCGGCGAGCGCCTCGAACGCCCAGGGCGTGCGCGGGCCGATGGAAAACGTCGGCGCGCGGTACCCGGTGACGGCGACGCCACCGATATCCTCGAGCAGCGCCTTGGCCCGCGTGATATCGGTCACGAACGCGCGCTCGCCGATGCGATCGACGCGCTGATGCCCGTAACCGTGGCTCGCCAGTTCATGCCCCTCGGCGACGATGCGACGCACCAGGTCCGGATGGCGTTCGGCGACCCAGCCCAGGGTGAAACATGTCGTGCGCACGCCAGCGGCGGCAAACAGATCGAGCGTGCGGCTGGTATTGTCGGCAACCCGCGGGGCGAAATCGTCCCAGCGCGCCGGATCGACGATGCCGGCAAACGCCTCGACCTGGAAATAATCCTCGACGTCGAGCGTCATCGCACCAGTTTTCGGGGCGCCGGCGGTCCGGCCTGTCGCCGCGCTGGACGGCCTGTCGCCTGGCATTGCCGGGCTCAGCCGCGTAGGCCGACGCCGCCGAAGACGTCCATCAGCCGCTGGAACACACGCTCGCGGCGAGCCGAGGTTTCCTCGAGCACGTTGACGCGGTGGGTGAGCTCCGCAAGCCCCGGCACCGACGCCAGTGCGGCCGTGACCGCAGCCGGTTGCGCGAGGCTGGCGGCGGTCTCCGGCGAGCCACCCTCGAGGTCGTATTGCAACTCCTGCGCCGTCGAGTCCACCATCGGGCCGGTAATCTTGTGCGCCTCTTCCAAGGCGCCGTAGAGCATGACGCGCGAGACGAGCCGGTTGACGCGCCGCGGTACGCCGCCGCTTTCGCGGTGGATGGCCGCGAAGGCGGCTTCCGTGAAGCTGGGGTCGCCCTTCCACTCCACCGCATTCAGCCGATGCTCGATATAGGCGCGCGTCTCCTCCTCAAGCAGCGGGCCGAGGTGATAGGAGGCGAGCACGCGGCTGCGCAGCTGCTCAAGATCCGGGCTGGCGATGCGGGCGCGGAATTGCGGCTGGCCGAGCAGAATGGTTTGCAGCCCGGCCTGGCCCTCCTCGGAGAGGTTGGAGAGCATGCGCAGTTCCTCGAGCGCCGGCAGCGAGAGGTTCTGCGCCTCGTCCACCACCAGCAGCAGGCGCCGCCCCTCGGCGCGGCGGATGCGCAACGTCTCCTCGAAGCGCGCGATCAGCGTCGCTTTGTCGCCGCTCTCGGCGGTAACGCCGAAGCCGGCCATGGCAAGGCGGAACAGATCGTCACCCGAGACCTGCGTCGTGCTGACGCGGGCCATGGTGTACACTTCGCGGTCGAGCTGCGCCCAAAGCCGCTCCACCAGCGTCGTTTTGCCGGCGCCGACCTCGCCGGTGATGATGATGAACCCCTCGCCCTGCGACAGGCCGAAGATGAGGTGGGAGATGGCGCGGCCATGCCCGCGGCTCTGATAAAAGAAGCGCTGGTCCGGCGTCAGCTGGAACGGCGGCGCGGACAGCCCGTAGAATTGTTCGAACATGCCTCAGAACTGCTTGTTCACGCTGATGATGACATAGTGGCTCGTCTGCGAATATCCCTGGGTGCGCGACGAGGTGACGCCCAGCGAATACTGCGCCGATGTCGTGAGCGTCCGTGACACGCGCCAATTGGCACCGAGCGAGAAGCTGTTGAGGTATTCGGTCGCGGTGCCGGTGCCGCCGAAGCTGCCCGTGCCGCTGCGCACGCCGTACTGATAGGAGGTGTTGGCCGAGACCGTCGGCGACAGGTCATGCTGCCAGGCGAGCGAGACGTAGCTGCCGGAGGTCGAGGACGGACCCGCGGTACCCAAGTTCGTCGATGAGCTCAAAACGCGATCGTGGTCGGTGCGTGCGGCGAGCGTGACAACGTCGCGTTGCAGCACCCAGGCGAGCGAGGCGCTGTAGCGCTCGATCCGGTCAACCGTTCCCGATGTGCCGAAAAAATTGTCCTCGAGCATCAGCGGCACGCCGGTCACCGAGTCGATGGGGCTGCCATAGGGGTTGAGCGTCGAGGAGGCGAGCGCGCTCTGCAGGCTCTCGGCGGCGGTCGCGATGCCCTTCGAATAACGCCCGCTCAGCAGCAGGCGCGGGCCTAGCTGATAGCTGCCGTCGAACGTGAAGCTGTTGCCGCCGTCGTGGTGGCCGTAGGTCAGGGTGAGCCGGCTTTTCGGATTGGGTATCAGCCGCGCGCCCGCGGCCCATGTCATGTCGCTGATATTGACCGGGCTGGTACCGCCGTAATGCACGTCCTCATAGCCGAGGCTGCCCAGCAGAATGAACTCGCGCGTGATCCCATAGGCGAGGTCGGTCTTCGCGATGTTGCGATGCGAGGTGCCAAGGTCGCCCCCCGAGCTCTGCGATCCGGAGAGCAGGAAACTGTAGCGCAGGCGGCCGAAATTCTCGCCCGAGGTAAAGCCCAGATGCGCCGAATTGGTGATTTCGTTCTGGTTCGGAGCGACAGTGCCGAACGGCGTGGCCGTGGGGACGTTGTTGCCGTTCTGGAAGATTGTCTCGGCGTAGGTATAGCCCAGCTCCGCGATGCCGGTGCCATCGAACTTGTGCTGCAGCAACGGCGAAAACTGGAACGCGTAGGTCTGCGTCAGCTGCTGCGGCGAGAAGCCATTGGCGTTGTTGCCGCTATAGCCGCCCTGGCCGAGCACGAGCGAGCCGCTGCCACGCACGTCCAGGAACAGCGTCTGCGGCACCAGGATGGCGTGTAGATTGGCGTCGAAATTCTGCCCGACGCTGTTGGCGGAACCGTCCTGGGCATAGAACGTCGCCTGCGGGCTGTAAGCCAGCGTGCCCTGTACCCGGCTGCTCTGCCCGCTGATCACCAACGAGGGTGTGATGATCGTCCCGAAATCCGAGCGGTTCGCCGTCGAGGTACCGCTGCCGGACTCCACGGGGTCGGCAAAGAATCCACTGACCGTGATCGAGGGAGTGACCGTAAAGCCGCGTTGGATCGTCGGCGGTTGCGTCGACAGCGCCGAGTCGAACAATTGTCGGAGGTTTCCGAGGTTCACGTCCGAGGCGTTGGAAGGCAGCAGTCCCGCGCTCTGCGCACGGGCCTGGGGCGTTGCCACGAACACGGCGAGACCTGCCGTGATCGCGGTCAAACCCAGGACATAGGCCGCTTCCCGGCACAGAGGTGCGAGTCGCGAGGGGGCGCGTCGCAGGGGTGGGCGGCGGCCGGACCTAGGTGTATGTGCCGAAATAATGATAAGCTCCGAACGTGTAGCTGGTGGTGAGCTTTATCTTGTTCAGCATCAGCATGACGTTTTCGCAAGCCCGAACGAGATCCAGAGCGGCCATCACCTCGCTGCGCTGCGTTTTTTCCGCCTCCACGATCATCACCACGAGGCCGACAACGGGCGCGAAGCTGCTCGGGTCGCTGGTGGACAGGCAGGGTGGTGCATCGAGCAGCAACAGGTGGTTGGGAAAGCGTCGTGCCAGGCGTTCGATCAGGGCTGTCACCGGGCTCGCCGCCGCGAGGTCCGGCGTATGCGCTCGGCGCGACCCGATCGGCAGCACCGACAGGCGGGGAATCGCGGTTTGCAGGACCAACTCCTCGGCCCGGAGGGAGGGATCGGCGGCGAGGTCGAGCAGGCCGAGCCGCTCGTCGAGGCCAAGATCGGCTGAGATCGGCCGTTCCTTGGCGTCGACATCCACCAGGATGACGTTGCGGGGTGTGTGTTGTGCCAGTGATCCGGCAAGGTTGAGGGCGTTGAAGCTCTTGCCCTCGCCAGGTCGGGCGGAGGTCACCATCACCACGTTGCCGGCGCCTCGCCCGGGGGCATAGGAGGCGCGGACCGCACGCAGCACGCGTCCTGCGGCGATGCGGTATTCCTCGGCGATACGGGTGCGGGTCGTCTGCCCGACGGCCAGGCCGGCTGCAGCCAGGACATCCCAATCGACGCTGACCGGCTTGGCGGGGAGGTTGGACCCCGGCCCGACCGGTGCCCCGGTCCACGGGCGGATCGGCTCCGGCGAGGGGCGTCGGCTTGGCCGGCCGGTGTCGCCCGGGCGCTCGACAAGCGTCGTCTCACCCTGCGCGCCTGCCGGCTGTTCCTCAGCCGGCTCTGCGTGAGGTTGGCCTGAGACGGCGGCCGCCAGTTCCTCGAAACGCGCGGCAAGCGGCACGGTGGGCTCGCGTGGGCCTGCGGGATGGGCGGGCTGCGTCGGCGCACTTTCGGGGGCGACTGGATCCGGGCCCTGGCCAGGGGCGTCCGACGTCGTCGTCAGGCCACCGACCCCCCGCAGGCGCGAGGCAAAACGTTCGATCAGGTGGCCGGAACCCGGCCCCTCGGCGGGCGTCATCGTCACGCTCCTGGGGTGGTGGAGATAATATGGTAGAGAAGCCCGCCATAAACGACGCCGAGCACGACGAGCCCGACCGAGAACACGGCCACGGACCCCGCCTGGCGCCAACGCGACACCGTACCCAGCAGCGAGATCGAACCGGCAACCGGCAGGCCGAAGGCACGCAGATCGTCGAGCGTGTGGAACGACTGATCGAACTGTGACAGCAGCACCGCGATGCCGACGCCGCCGCCGAGCGCCACCAGGAAAACGCCCGTGATCAGCAGCGGCCGGTTGGGCGCCACCGGCACCTGCGGTACCTGCGGCGGGTCGATGATCTGCAGCTGAATCTTGTTCGCCTTGGTATCCGCGGCCTTGCCGATGCGCATCGCCTCGCGCCGCGCCAGCAGCTCCTCGTAGTTCTTACGCAGCACCTGGTAGTCACGGTTCATGTTGGTGAACTGAGCTTGCAGTTCCGGAACGTTGCGGGCCTCGGCCTCCAGCTTCGCGGTCTGCTGGCGGGCCTCCGCGACGTGACGCTGCAACGCGGCCAGGGCCGTGTCCACCTGCAGCAAGCTCAACTTCAACGGCTCAACAATCGGGTTTGCCACCTGGTTGCCGGTGGCACCCTTGCTCGCAGCGCCGGGGGCCGGTGCCATCCGCATGGGCGAGGTCGCGCGCAGCGCCTCGAGTTGCTGTTTCGCGGCAATCACCTCGGGGCTTTTGTTGGTAAACCGCATCTGCAGTTCCGCAAGCCGACGGACGGCCGCCTCCACGGCTGGATCGACCGGTACCCCGCCGGCACTGGCGGCAACACTGCCGGCCGGGACCGTCGCCGGCGTCTTGGCGAGCTCCTGCTGGAGCACGTTGTGCCTTGCGATCATGTCCGAGAGTTCACTCTCGAGACGGCGCAGGTTGCTGCGCTCGGCATCGAGACGGGAAATGCCGTTATTGCCTGGCAGCAGATTGATGTATTTCGCCATGAAGGCCGCTCGCCGTTGCTCGGTCGCGCGAAGTTGCTTTTCGTAGTCGGCGAGCTGCTTGTCGATGAACGACTGCGCGTTGCTCATTTCCGAGCGGTTGTTGCCGGCCTTGCTCTCAATGAAGATGGTCAAAACGGTGTTGACGACGTCATAGGCCAGGCGCGGATTTTTGTTACGATAGGAAATCGTGAACAGGTTCTGCGTCGCGTGGACCAGATGGATCTGCTGCGCGAGGTGCTGGACCATCAGCTCCATGTCGGCAGGGCTCGTGATCTGCAGGTCGAGATTGGTCTGCGAGATCAGCTTTTCCAGGTTGGGCCGGCTGAGCAGCGTACGCTCCAGCAGGTTGAGCTGATTCGTGATTGAGGCATTGGCGGCAATGCCGCGCAGCAGCGGTGTCAGCACCGCATCGGCGTTGACATAGACGCGTGCACTCGCCTCGTACTGGTTGGGGATCCGCATCACCCCGAACCAGCCGAGCAAAGCCACAACCCAGGCAAAAGCGATGGTGGCCCAGCGATACCGCCAGGCCGCCGTCGCATAACGGCGGATGAGGACGTGGAGCTCGCCCACGGCGGTCGCCTCAGAACCAGCTCTGCGGGATGATCAGGGTGTCCCCGGGTTGCATTTCGATATTCTGGCTGATGTCGCTGCCATCCAGCAGATCGGCGAGATGGACATGGATGATGTCCTGCTTGCCGTTGATCGTCCGAACGATCTCGGCCCGATTGCCGGCGGCGAACCGTGTCAGGCCTTTGACGGCGATCATCACGTCGAGCAGCGTCATGTGTGCCCGATAGGGGATCGCCTCGGGCTGCGTCGCGGCCCCGATCACCTTGATCTGCCGGCTCAGGGGCCCCACGAAATTCGTCACCATCACGGTGACGATCGGGTCCTTGACGTATTCCTTGAGCCGCGCGGTGATATCCCGGGCAAGTTCGGTCGGCGTCTTGCCCGCCGCCATGATCTTCGGGATCAGCGGCATCGAAATCCGCCCATCAGGGCGCACCGGCAGGCTCGGCACCGAAAGCTCGGGCACCTGGTAGACCGAGATGCCGAGCGTGTCGCCGGCGCCGATCACGTACTGAGATGTGCTGTTGCCGGGTTTCGACGCGGGAATATCGGCGAGCGGCGTGGCCGGTGGCGCGCAGGATGCAACCAGGGCCGCGAGCGCGAGCGAGGCGGCGGCGGCATAAAAGCGTCGGGTTTGGATTGCGCGCGATGTTAAGGGCATCGGTGGTTCCTTGCGGATCGTCGGGAAGCGGGGCAGATCGTCGGGAAGCGGGGCAGATCGTCGGGAAGCGGGGCAGATCGTCGGGAAGCGGGGCAGATCGTCGGGAAGCGGGGCGGATCGTCGGGAAGCGGGGCGGATCGTCGGGAAATCCTAGGCAAGCGGACACCAAAAGAGTAGGTTCGTGGTTGGACGGGCCGGCAGACGCCGGGTGTCTGGTTCCCAAAACCTCCGGCCGGAGCCTTCGGCGGGCGGTCCTCGTATCTCGTCGTCGCAGGCGATGCAGCTACCCCCTCTAGGCGCGGAAGGGAGTCGAACCCCCTACCTCTGCCGGGTAAAGGCAGCGCTCTGCCGTTGAGCTACGCGCCTGCCGAGGTTGGCAGCATCCCCGCAGCCTTGCGGCCGCGGACGGGGCGGACTGTGGTGCAATCATTCTCGATCTGCAAACGGATGCTGCGATTTCGACTGCTATTTTTTGTCGCACCTGCGACGTTGTAGCACCAGAGGAAGTTCGTCTCATTTAACGAGATTGTCCTTGAAGTTTTGTTGACACCGAGAAGGATGACGGGTTTATGCATCGTTGAGGGTTGCCGAATTCGCAAGAAAAGCTTGACCTTTATCCACCCTCTGTTATCATCTCAATAATGACGTGTTTTCGAAATAACTCATCAGATGAGACTCTCGGGAAGGCAGTCGTTCCGACCTACCCTCGCGGACGATTGGTGTGTCTGGACCGCAGGAGCACTCCATGCGCGTGATGCGGGCCCACCTGCCAGCCGAAATGCTGGCGTTCTGGCTCGTCGAGTTCGTGCTCGGCATGGCGCTGTTCTATGTCGTTCTGGTCCCGGCGGGCGCTGCCTCCGCGCTCGATTTCGGGGTGGTGAACCGGGCCGCGATCGTGGCCTTTGCGCTCGGCCTGGGTGCGGCGCTGGCAGGGCTCTATCGGCCGGAAATCGTTGTCGAGGCCCGGCGCCTGGTCGGCAGCACGCTGACGGGGGGCCTGATGGCGTTCCCGCTGATGCTCTTTTTCGGTTACGTCGCGGATCATAGTTTTCGCAGCTTTGTGCGTAGCGACTACCCGGCGGTGCTTGAGGTGCTCGTTGCCTGGCTGGTGCTGCTGCTGGCGACGCGGCTGTCGCTGAAATTCGCTCTTGCCCGCGGCTGGTTCCTGCGCACGGTTCTGATTGCCGGTTCGCCGCTCGACGCTGCCAGCCTGGCCGGTGCGATCCAAAGCCATCGGCCCGGCTTTGTCCGCATTGGCGGGGTCGTGCCGGCCTCGGCGCTGCCCGATCTGCTGGCCACACGAAGCCGCCGGCGCCTCGGGCGGGGCGGGCTGTGGGGTGTCGTGGTCACCCGCGCCGCGCGCGCGGATGTGCCGGTCGGCGCGCTGATGGCCCGCCGCCATGAAAGCCCGCTGCTGTTCAGCGAGACCGAGTTTCGCGAGAGCCGGCTGCGGCGCCTGGACATCGATAATCTCGACCAGGACTGGCTTCTCTACGCCGATCGCATGGGCCGGTCGCGTATCGGTCAGTTCCTGCATCGTGCGCTGGATCTGGTCGGCGCAATGCTGCTGCTGGTGTTGTCGTTGCCGGTGATGCTGGGCACCGCGATCGCCATCCGCATCGAGGACGGTAAACCTATCCTGTATCGGCAGGTCCGTGTCGGGCGGGATGGCCGCCCATTCACGGTCTACAAGTTCCGCAGCATGAGGGTGGATGCGGAAGCTCGCGGCGCGGTCTGGGCTGCCGAGCGCGATCCTCGGGTGACCCGCGTCGGCTCCGTCATCCGTCGCCTGCGGATCGATGAGCTGCCACAGTTGTTCAACGTGATCGCTGGCGACATGGCGCTGGTCGGCCCGCGTCCGGAACGACCCGAATTCACCAGCGAGCTTGCCGATCGGATCCCAGGTTATGCGGATCGCCTCTCCGTGAAACCCGGGGTTACGGGCTGGGCGCAGGTCAGCGCGCCGTATGCGGCCTCGATCGAGGATGCACGGCTCAAGCTGTCCTATGATCTCTACTACATCAAGAATCGCAGCCTTCTGCTCGATTTTCTCATCCTGGCATCGACCGTCCGGGTGGTGCTGTTCCGCGAGGGCTCGCGCTAACAGGCGGCAGAACCCGATTCTCGCGGTTGGCTCGTCAGCCGCCGACCGCGCGGCGAGGCGCCTCGGTTCATCGCCCTTGCGGTCGTCAGCAAGCCCGCAACTCCTCCCGCTTCGGGCCGGATGGCGACAGATCATCGTCCCTGCCGCCACCAGCTTCTGTCCCTGCTGCCGAAGGCCCCGGCGGAAACCCTCCGGCTCTCGAAGCTAGGTCGTTTCGGGTGACTTTTTGTGTGCCTTTCCGGTTCGACACGTGACGGCGATTCCATAGCAGCATGTTTGCGACTAGGGTGACGTCGCGGTGGCACTTGGCCGCCAGTCTTGTAACGAAGTGGCTCGGGAACACCGGATTATGAAGAAATTCATCATCGCCGCCGTTGTGATCATCGTCGTCGGTGGCGGGGCGGGTGCCGCCTGGTGGAAATATGTTCGCCGGCCAAGTCCGCTGGCACAGGCGCGCGTCGAGATGACGCACGGCAACCTGCCGGCTGCGGAGATCATGCTGCGACGTGCCGTGCGAGACGATCCGCGCAACGCGGAGGCGCATTTGCGTCTCGGTCTGGTCCAGCTGCGGCTCGGCGATCCGGCGGCGGCGGAGCGCGAGTTCCGCCTGGCCCGCGAGAGTGGCTATCAGCCGGCTACGGTGGACCGGCTGCTGGCCGAGACCTACATGCAGGAAGGCAAGTTCCAGAAGCTGCTGGACGAGTTCCCGGTGCCGGCGACGCCCGACAAGAGCACCGTGCCCCTGCTGGTCATGCGGGGGATGGCGCAGCTCAGTCTCGGTCGGCTTGCCGAGGCGAAGGCGACGATCGATCGGGCGGTGAAGCTTGGTCCGGATCTGCCGGCTCCGGAAATGGCGTTGGCGCGCCTTTTTGCCACCCAGCATAATCTGCCAGCCGCCGAGAAATCGGTTGACCGGGTGCTGGCCCTCAATGGCAACGATGTTCAGGCGCTGTTGCTCAAGGCGCAGCTTCTCAACGCGCGCGGCCAGCGGACGCAGGCGATCGCCAGGCTCGATCAGGCGGTCAAGCTTGCGCCGGGCGACCTGCCGCTGCGCCTCGAACGGGCGAACATGCTGATCGAGGCCAATCACAACAAGCGCGCGCTGGCCGATGCTCAGGCGGTTCTGCAGCGTGATCCGCGCAACGCCGCGGGCGTCTATCTCGAGGCGGTCATCGCAGCGCGCCAGCGTGACTACACCAGGGCCGACGCGCTGCTCACTCGTATCCAGCCGCTATTCGATCATTTCCCGCGCGCCTATTATTTCGAAGCCGTCGTGAAATTCAATCTTGGTCAGGCCGAGCAGGCGATCAGTGCGGCGGAAAAATACGTCGCGCGCGCGCCGCAGGACCCGGACGGCGTGAAGATGCTGGCGCGCATCGATATCGCTACGCAACGACCTGAGAAGGCGGTATCGGTTCTCAAGAAGGCGATCGCGGCCGGTATCCAGGATGCCCAGATGCTTGACCTGCTCGGCCAAGCCTATGGTGCTGTCGGCAACCGGGTGGCGGCCGAGCAGGCGTTCGTCAGCGCACAGAAACTGGCACCCAACAATCCCAACATCATGGCGCATCTCGCGGCGGCGCGCCTGCAGTCGGGCGACGCGGCCGGTGCGGCGGCGGAGCTCAAGAAGTCACTGGCGATCGCCCCCCATAACGCCTCCACCCTGGCTGCTTCCGTCGTCACGGCGCTGGCCGACGGCGATCTGAAGGCGGCCGAGACAGCGGTTGCGAAGCTGCTCAAGGAGGTACCCGCGAGCAATGAGGGTGTGGGCAACCTCGAGGGCCTCGTGCAGATGGCGGCGCTCAACTTCGACGGCGCGCGCGCGACGCTCGAAGCAGTCGTGAAGGCCCATCCGGGCTCCGTGCAGGCGCGCATGAACCTGGCGCGCATCGCCAACATGCAGGGGCGAACCCAGGACGCGGAAAAGCTGCTTGGCGACATCCTCGCGGAGCAACCCGCGAATCTGCAGGTGGCCGCGGCCCTGACCCAGCTTTACGTCGCCAACAAGCAGCTCGGCCGCGCCATTCCCCTGGTCGAGACGGCGCACCAGGCGGTGCCGGCCAACACCGCGGTTACGGCGACACTGTCCGATCTCTACATCCGCGTCGGCGAGCCGGGTAAGGCGCTCGACCTCGTGAAGACGGCGGCCAAGACGCAGCAGAACTCCGATCTGCTGGATGAGGCCGAGGCCCGCGCCTACATTGCCCTGAAGCAGCGCAAACATGCCGAGGTGGCGCTGCGCCGCGTCCTGGAACGCAACCCCCGCAATGTTGCCATACGCATTGCCCTCGCCGGCCTGCTGGTCAAAGACAACGACTTCAAGGGTGCGCGCGTGGTCGTGGACGGCGGCATGAAGCGCTCCTCGGGCAACTACCCCCTGCTGATGGCGCGGATCAACATTGAGAAGGCGGCCGGCGGCGGTAAGGCAGCGGTCAAGGAGGCCGAGAGTCTGGCGGGCGATCCGGTGAATCACCAGGTGGCGCCCCTGCTGATCGGCGATACGCTCATGTCACTGGGCCGGTACGAGGACGCGATCACCGCCTATGGCGCGGCGTTGAAGCATGTCCCGGCGACGGCGCTGGTCATTCGTCTGGCGCAGGCGCAGGCGAGCGCCAACCACGTCGCCGCCGCACGGACCACGCTGAAGCACTGGCTGAAGAATCGCCCGGACGACGTGCCGGCGATGCTGTCGCTGGGCTCTTTCGATATCCAGCTCAAGAAGCTCGACGAGGCACAGAAACTGTTCGAGAGCGCGTTGGCCAAGGGAGCGCGCGATGCGCTGGCGCTCAACAATCTTGCCTGGATCTATCAGCAGAAGGGCGACAAACGCGCCATGGCAACGGCGCAGAAGGCGTATCTGCTGGACCCCGCGCCGCCGATCGCCGACACGCTGGCCTGGATCCTGGTGGGCGAGGGGCAGGCGGAAACGGCGTTGCCGTTGCTGCGGGTCGCCAGTGCCGCCGCACCAGGCAACACCGCGATCGTCTATCATTACGCTGTTGCACTGGATAAGACCGGCGACAAGCAGGGTGCTGCGAGCGTGCTCAAGCCATTGCTCGCCCAGCCGCACGGTTTCCCCGACCGCGCCGCCGCCGAGAAACTCTACGCGACGGTTTCCGCTGGGCACTGAGGCGACCGACGGCCCGGCGGTGACGGCACGCGCGCTGCGTCTGCTCACCTTTACCTCGCTGTTCCCGGGGCCGGGGCGGCCGAATCACGGCGTCTTCGTGCGCAACCGGCTGGAGCACCTGGTGGCGAGCCAGAAGGTGGAGGCCGCGGTGCTGGCACCGATGCCGCACCCGCCATGGGCGCTGCGCGACGGCGAGTCTTCATGCGGTGCCGGGGTGGTGCTGCACCCGGGCTTCGCGCATCTGCGGGGGCTTGGCCAATGGCTGGCACCGCTGGCGTTGCGCCGCGCCGCCATGCGCGCGCTTGCCGATCCGCGTCTGGCGCAGGGGCGTTTCGATCTCATCGACGCACATTATCTCTACCCCGATGGCGTCGCGGCGCTGGCGCTCGGCCGCCGGCTCGGCATTCCGGTGGTGGTCACCGCCCGCGGTTCGGATGTCACGCAGATGCCGGACCATCCGTGGCCGCGATGGCAGATCCGGCGCGTGCTGCGCGAGGCGGCGGCGCTGATCGCGGTCAGCGGTGGCCTGCGCGACCGGCTGGTCGAGCTCGGCGCGCCCGCCGCCAAGGTCACGGTGCTGCGCAACGGTGTCGATCTCGTGCGCTTCCGCCCCACCGAGCGCGCCGCGGCGCGCACCACCTGGGGGCTCGATGGTCCGACGCTGCTCTCCGTGGGCGGTCTCATTCCCCGCAAGCGTCATCACCTGACCATGGCGGCACTCGCGCTGCTGCCGGGCTGGCGACTGCTGATCGCGGGTGAGGGGCCCGAGCGGCGGCGGCTGGAGGCCGTGGCGGCTGCGCGCGGGCTCGGCGATCGCGTGCGCTTTCTGGGCCCCATCCCGCATGCGGACCTGGCACCGCTGTATACGGCGGCGGATATCTCGGTCCTGGCCTCGGAGCGCGAGGGCTGGGCCAATGTGCTGCTGGAATCCATGGCGTGCGGCACCCCGGTGGTGGCCAGCCGCATTCCCGGCAATCCGGAAGTGGTCGCAGCGCCCGCCGCCGGGCGGATCGTCGCGACCAACGCGCCAGAGGATTTTGCCGCCGCGATCCGCGATCTGGCGGCGGCGACCGACCGGGCCGCGACGCGCGCCTATGCCGAGGATTTCAGTTGGGATGCAACCAGCGCCGGGCAGATGGCCGTCTTCCGGGCCGTGCTGGCGGGGAAAGCCGCATGACCGCCAGGCTGATCGTGGCCGGGGTGGACGAGGTCGGCCGTGGGCCGCTCGCCGGGCCGGTGGTTGCCGCCGCGGTCGTGCTGCCGTGCCGGCTACCCGCTTCGCTCGCCGGCGTGATCGGCGATTCCAAGGCCATGTCCGCCGCGGCGCGGGAGGCGGTCGCCGCGGCCCTGCGGGCTTGTCCCGGGGTAGAGATCGGCCTCGGTGCCGCCTCGGTGGCCGAGATCGCGGCGCGCAACATTCTTGGCGCCACGATGCTGGCCATGTGCCGCGCCGTCCGACATCTGCCGCACCCGCCGGGCGTGGTGCTGGTGGACGGCAACCGCCCGCCGCCGCTGGATGCCGAGGTGCGCTGCATCGTCGGCGGTGATGCGACGGAGCCCACGATCGGGGCGGCTTCCATCCTCGCCAAGGTGCTGCGCGACCGGCTGATGGCGCGCCTCGCCCTGCGGTATCCCGCCTACAGGTGGGAGCGTAACGCCGGCTACCCCACCGCGCCGCATCGTGCGGCGCTGGAACAATTCGGTCCAACCCCGCATCATCGCGCGGGATTCGGTCCGGTGGCACGGCTGCTCGCCGCCATCGGGCCGGTCCGCGGTTGACGCGCCAACGAGCGATACGGCCTGATGCCCCCCTTCACGAAGACCCGCACCCGCGCCGCCGCCGCCAAGCCCGCCCTTTCGAAGCCCACGCTGGGCCTGCCTCGCCCAAGCTCCTCCCCCCGTCCACGCCCCTCCCAACGAGCCGACAGGAACCAAGTGGAGATCGTCCGAGACCTGCCGCTCGACCAGGTGATCCGTGGTGACGCGGTGCGGATCATGCAGACCTTGCCGCCCGCCTCCGTGCATTGCGTGTTCGCGGACCCGCCCTACAACCTCCAGCTTGGCGGCGAGCTGCGTCGGCCGGACGAGAGCCTGGTCGATGGAGTGACGGATTCCTGGGACCGTTTCGAGGACCTGCCCGCCTATGACGCGTTCACCCGCGCCTGGCTCTCGGAGTGCCGGCGGGTGCTGCGCAAGGACGGCACGCTCTGGGTCATCGGCAGCTATCACAACATCTTTCGCATCGGCTCGATCCTGCAGGATCTCGGCTTCTGGCTGCTCAACGATGTGGTCTGGCGCAAGGCCAACCCGATGCCGAATTTCCGAGGCCGGCGCTTCACCAACGCCCACGAGACGCTGCTCTGGGCGGCGCGCGGGCGTGATGCGCGCTACCGCTTCAACTACCAGGCGATGAAGGCGCTCAACGACGACCTGCAGATGCGCAGCGACTGGTTCATCCCGCTCTGCACCGGCGCCGAACGGCTGCGCAACGCGCACGGGCTGAAGCTGCACCCGACGCAGAAGCCGGAGGCGCTGCTGCATCGCGTGCTGGTCTCGAGCACGGCGCCAGGCGACATCGTGCTCGACCCGTTCCTTGGCACCGGCACCACGGCCGCGGTGGCGCGCCGGCTCGGCCGGCACTTCATCGGCATCGACCGCCATCCGGCCTATGTCGAGGCGGCACTGCTGCGCCTCAAGGAGGTCAAACCGGCATCCTCCGAGGCACTCGCCACGACGCCGAGCAAGCGCGAGCAGCCGCGCGTGCCGTTTGGCGCGCTGGTCGAGCGTGGCCTGCTGCCGCCGGGGTCGCGGCTCGCCGACCGCACGCGCAAGGTGCGCGCGGTGGTGGCGGCGGATGGCTCAATCCGCTCCGGCCAGCATCAGGGCTCCATCCACCGGGTGGGTGCGGCGGTGCAGAACACGCCCTCCTGCAACGGCTGGCTGTTCTGGCATTTCGAGCGCGACGGCGCCTGGCTGCCGATCGACACGCTGCGCAGCGAGAACGCCGGCACGACATAGAGGCAGCGAGTCCTTCACAAGACGTAACAACTCGCGGGGTACCGATCGCCATCGTCATGTCACACTTGCCCTGTCTGATATCGCCAGTTCAGTTCTGGCCGATGACGGAGACTGGCGATGCGGGACCCCGACCTCGATAACAAGCTCGACGAGCTCGACCGGCTGTTGAACGACCCCGATGTGCCGATGCAACCGGCGCGCGTGTGGTCCCTGCTGGCCGAGATCTCGCACCACGATCTGCGTCAGCGCGCGCCCGAGTAGCGCTGCCCGACGGGCGGCGTGCTCAGTCGCGCACGGCGGCGATCAGGAACTCGGCGTTCCCTTGCGGCCCGGTGATCGGGCTGGTCTCCATCCCCACCACCCGCCAGCCGCGCAGGCCGCTCCACCAGTTGCTGACGCGCTCGCACACCGCGGCGTGAACCGCCTTGTCGCGGACCACGCCGCCCTTGCCGACGGCGCCGGGCCCGGCCTCGAATTGCGGCTTGATCAGCGCGATCGCCCAGGCACCGGCGCGGCACAGCGCCAGCGGCGCCGGCAGCACGGTCGCCAGCCCGATGAAGCTCGCGTCGCAGACCAGCGCGTCCGCCGGCTCGCCGATCGCCTCGGGGGTCAGGTAGCGGGCGTTGGTGCCCTCGTGCACCACCACGCGGGGGTCGTTGCGCAGTGACCAGGCGAGCTGCCCGCGGCCGACATCGACGGCATGCACCCGTGCGGCGCCATGGGTCAGCAGCACGTCGGTAAAGCCGCCGGTCGAGGCGCCGATATCGAGGCAGACGCGCTGCGTTGCGGTGAACCCGAACGCGGCCAGGCCATGCGCGAGCTTGAGCCCGCCACGGGAGACCCAGGGATGGTCGCGGCCGGTGACGGCGAGCGGGGCATCCTCGGCCAGCAACTGCCCGGCCTTGTCGATGCGAGCCTCGCCGCTGCGGACGATGCCGGCGAGAATTAGCGCCTGCGCCCGCGCCCGGCTCTCCGCGAGGCCGCGCGCCACCAGCATCTGGTCGGCACGCTGCCTGGCCATGCCGTCAAGCTCTTGCGGCGCGGGTTGATTTGGTTTGGAGGGCGTTGATAGCGGTTTGGATGATGGCGCGGGTGTCGAGGCCGGCGTTGGCGAGTTGGTTTTTCTGGCTGTCGTGGTCGATGAAGCGGTCTGGCAGGGTCATGGGGCGGAAGCGCAGGCCGTGGTCGAGCAGGCCGGCATGGGCGAGGTGATGGGCGACGGCTGCGGAGAAGCCGCCGATGGCGGCTTCCTCGACGGTGATGAGCACGTCGTGGTTGCGGGCGAGGCGCTCGACGAGGTTGGTGTCGATGGGCTTGGCGAAGCGGGCATCGGCGACGGTGGTGGAGAGGCCGCGCGCGGCGAGGTCCTCGGCGGCGGCGAGCGCGTCGGCGAGGCGGGTGCCGAGGGAGAGGATGGCGATGGAGGAGCCCTCGCGCAGGATGCGGCCGCGGCCGATCGGCAGGACCTGCGGGGTTGCGGGCAGGGCGACGCCGGTGCCCTCGCCGCGCGGGTAGCGCAGCGCGCTGGGCCGGTCGTCGATGCTGGCGGCGGTGGCGATCATGTGCACCAGTTCCGCCTCGTCGGCGGGGGCCATGATCACCATCCCTGGCAGGCAGCCGAGATAGGCGAGGTCGAAGCTGCCGGCATGGGTGGCGCCATCGGCGCCGACCAGCCCCGCACGGTCCATGGCGAAGCGCACCGGCAGGGACTGGATGGCGACGTCGTGCACCACCTGGTCGTAACCGCGCTGCAGGAAGGTGGAGTAGATGGCGCAGAACGGGCGCAACCCCTCGGTTGCCATGCCGGCGGCGAAGGTCACCGCGTGCTGCTCGGCGATGCCGACATCGAAGCAGCGCTCGGGGAAGCGCTTCTGGAACCGGTCGAGCCCGGTGCCGGAGGGCATGGCGGCGGTGATGGCGACGATGCGGCTGTCCTGCTCGGCCGCCGCGATCAGCGCGTCGGCGAAGACGCGGGTGTAGGTGGGTGGGCCGGGCGGCGCCTTGGCCTGCTCGCCGGTGACGACGTTGAAGCGGTTGACCGCGTGCAGCTTGTCGACGGCGGCCTCGGCGGGGGCATAGCCGCGGCCCTTCTGGGTGATGACGTGCAGCAGGATCGGGCCGTGCTCCTCCGCCTCGCGCACGTTGCGCAGCACCGGCAGAAGATGGTCGAGATTGTGCCCGTCGATCGGGCCCACGTAGTAGAACCCCATCTCCTCGAACAGCGTGCCGCCGGTCAGGATACCGCGCGCGAACTCCTCCGCCCGCCGCGCCGTGCGCTCGATGCCCTTGGGAAAGCGCTTCGCCATGCGCGCCGCGAGGTCGCGCAGCGACAGGAACGAGCGCGACGACAGCAGCCGCGAGAGATAGGCGCTCATCGCGCCCACCGGGGGGGCGATCGACATGTCGTTGTCGTTGAGAATGACGATCAGCCGCGAATGCAGCGCGCCCGCGTTGTTCATCGCCTCATAGGCCATGCCGGCGCTCATCGCGCCGTCGCCGATCACCGCGACGACGTGCCGCTGCTCGCCCTTGAGGTCGCGCGCCACCGCCATCCCCAGCCCGGCCGAAATCGAGGTCGAGGAATGCGCCGCGCCAAACGGGTCGTAGGCGCTCTCCGCCCGCCGCGTGAAGCCCGACAGGCCACCGCCCTGGCGCAGCGTGCGGATGCGGTCGCGCCGCCCGGTCAGGATCTTGTGCGGATAGGCCTGGTGACCAACGTCCCACAGCAGCCGGTCCTCCGGCGTGTCGAACACCGCGTGCAGCGCCACCGTCAGCTCCACCACCCCAAGCGACGCACCCAGATGCCCGCCCGTCACCGAAACCGCCGAAATCGTCTCCGCACGAACCTCATCCGCCACCACACGCAACTGCTCAGGCGAAAAGTTCCGCAAATCCACAGGATGCCGAACCCCATCCAACAACGGCGTCAACGGGCGGG
>JAJXXT010000161.1 GCA_021780935.1 Pseudomonadota bacterium | reverse complement strand
GAACTCATGCCCACCATGCCGGAGCCTCGGCTGGGGCCACTGGTCCAGAAATTCGCCGACATGCTCGGTGAACTGCCCGTCTTCGCCGAGACTTTCGGGGCGGTGTAAAAATGAGGGGAGTCTTGAGAGTTGAGCCTCCTGGGGTGGTGCCGAAGTATCTCCGGACGAGACGGGTGCCGGGTCGATCGGGAGTCCGCTTTGGGTCCCGATGGGCTACGCTCGGCGGTAGTCCCTCTGTCCCGTGGACCCACCTATGCAATTGAACGCCGATCTCTCCCGCCCCGCAACAGTCGATAGCGCGGCACTCCCCTGGGTCACCTCGTCAATGCCGGGCGTGGAGCGGCGGATGCTCGAGCGCGACGGCGACGAAGTCGCCCGCGCCACCTCGGTCGTGCGCTACGCGCCGGGCTCCGTCTTCTCCCCGCACACCCATGGCGCCGGCGAGGAGTTCCTGGTGCTGGAGGGCGTGTTTTCCGACGAGACCGGGGACTTCCCGGCCGGCTTCTACGTGCGCAACCCGCCCGGCTCGCGCCACACGCCATCCAGCGCGCCGGGCGCGGTGATCCTGGTCAAGCTCCGCCAGATGCCGCCCGAGGAGACCGCGCGCGTCCGGCTCGACACGCGCGATCCCGCGCGCTGGCGCGATCTCGGCAATGGCCGGCAGGAAGCCGTCCTGTTTGATGCGCCGTGGGAGCTTGTGGTGATGCTGCGCCTCGCCCCAGGCCATGCCGGCGCCGCCGAGCCCTGGCCGCGCGGCGTCGAACTCTTCGTGGTGGAGGGTGATCTGGTGATCGACGGCGCCACCCACCGTGCGGGCGCGTGGCTCCGCCGGCCGCCCGGCAGCCGCCTGACGCTGGCAAGCCAGGAGGGCACGCTGCTCTACCGCAAAACCGGCCATCTCGGCTGACGCGGGATGCCTGATCTGATCGTCATCGGTGCCGGCCTCTCCGGCTTGGCGCTGGCGCGGGAAGCGGGGGGGCGCGGCGCCGAGGTGGTAGTGCTGGAAGCCCGCGCGCGCATTGGCGGGCGGGTGCTGAGCCATCGAACCGAGGCCGGCGCCTACGACCTCGGCCCCGCTTGGGTCTGGCCCGCCATCCAGCCGCGCATCGCCCGGGCCATGCACGCGGCGGGGCTGGCGCTCACCGAGCAGACGGAGGCGGGCGGCTTTGTCTATCAGGACCAGACGGGGCGCACGCAGCGTCTGCCGCACGGCTTCGCGCAGGAGCCACCGAGCATGCGCATCACGGGCGGCATCGCGGCGCTGGTGGAAGCCGTCGCCGCTGACCTCGCGCCCGGTGTGGTCCGGCTGGAACACGCGGTCCGGCGCATCGCGCTGACCGGAAGCGGCGTCGCCGTCACCGCCGAAATCCGACCCGGCCCCATGACGCTGCATGCCGCCCGCGCTGCGTTCGCCCTGCCGCCGCGGCTGATCGGCGGGATCGACATCGTGCCCGCTCTGCCGCCTTCCGTCGGAGCGGCGCTTGCTGCTGTGCCAGGCTGGATGGCGGGGCAAGCCAAGGCGCTGGCGCTCTACGATCGGCCGTTCTGGCGCGAGGCGGGCCTGTCGGGCGGCGCGTTCAGCCAGGCGGGACCGCTCGGGGAACTCCACGACGCGAGCCTCCCCGGCGCGGCCGAGGCTGCGTTGTTCGGCTTCTTCTCCTGGCCACCCGCCCTGCGCGCGGCCCGACGCGCGGCCCTGCCGGAGCTGGTCGCCCGCCAACTCGGCACGCTGTTCGGCGCGGAGGCCGCATGGCCGCGCGAGGTAATCATCCAGGATTGGGCAACCGAACCCTTCACCGCAACGGAAGCCGACCAGGCCAACGGCAACGCGCATCCGGACTATCGCCCAATTGCCCTGCCGGCCCCGTGGGGCGAACGGATCACGCTCGCCGGCGCCGAAACGGCCCCCGAATTCGGCGGCTATCTGGAGGGCGCGCTCGCCGCGGCGGAGGCCGCTGACATCCCGTGATGTGCCGTCGGCATCGAGGTCACGTCAGGTGGTCACCGCGAACGGATCGACGTCCCGATGGATCGGCTGGGCGCGGCCCATCCACGGTTCGGGACGGATGCGGCGGGTCCAGTCGGCGAAGCTTGGGATGAAGCCGAGGTCCTCGCGGACATGCTGCTCGCCGATCAACCGCACCGGCACAACGCGCCCGCTCGAGATGGTGATCGTGCATCCGTACAGGCGCTCCAGCATGAAGATCCCCTCGGCATGATGGCGTAGGGCGCGATGTCGAAAATCCGCCGTCAGCATCTTCGACTCGTCGAACCAGGTGTGCAGCGGCAGGTAGTCCTCCGCGGTCCCGCCCCAGGTGCGCGCCGAGGACAGGGCGTGATGATACGGGTGAGCCATCGTCGCCTCCGTCAGAATTTGTGTTCGGAGTAGGAAGTCGTCATCACGCGCTCGTTGTATTCGAGCCGGACGGCGCACTCGGCGACGTCGAAGACGAATTCACCATAGGCGCCGTCTTCGTTCTCCCAGCCATCATGCACCTCTTCGAGGAAGTCGTAGGCCAGCTTCTCGATGGCATCGCGCACCGGCATGGCCGCGGTCTGCACGCCGCTGCCGTCCCAGAGCGGTGTGCGGATCTCGATCGTGCCTTCGGGCAGGTCGGCGGCGGTTTCGTCTGGGTTCGTCGCATCGATGCTCTCGATCTGTCCGGAGTCACCGCCGCCGTCGAAATGAACGGTGACCAGATGAATGCCAGCGGTCTGAAGCACGGCGAACAGCGCGGCCTTGTTGTGGGGTGTCACCTCGCAGGCCAACCGGGCTCGTAGCTGGGTCTGGGCCTCGTGCTGCGCGAAGCTATCGTTCGGATTGTCGATCATGGGGTTGCTCCTCCGGGGTTCGGGAAGGCCGAGGCTTGGAAGGCCCGAGGCAGAGTGCCCCGGGCCTTCATCGGTCACTCAGCGGCGATGGCCTGCGGCACGGCGGGATCGGCGTCCGTCGCGCCGACGGCGGGATCTTCGGCGTCGATCAGGAATGCCGGCAGTGCGGTGATTGCATCGGCGGCACCGTCGGCTGCGCCCTCGGCTTCATCGTCACCGGCGGCGGGAGGGACGGCCGCAGCCTCAGGCAGCCCGGGGGTGCGGAGCGGCTCGGGCAGCCAGCCGGTGCCGGCGAGCAGCCGTTCGGCCTCCTGCGCCATCTCCGGCTTCTTCAGGTGGTCAATCAGCTGCGCGGCGTGCTCGCCCTTGGCCTCGCGCACGGCTTCCAGGATGCGCGCCTTCGGCACCCGGCCGAGATAGGTCTCGACCGTTGGGACCCAGCCGGCCGCAGCCATGTCGAGACCGACCGCCTGGGCCAGTCGATCGGCGTGGGCCAGCGCGCCCGGACGACGGTTCCAGGGTTCGTGCAGCGCGTTGATCGTCAGTGCCGCGCAATGCGCGAACAGGGCCGCGCGCGTGTCGGTGTCGAAGCCGACGAGCGCGTTCCAGAGCTCTCCGGATGGCGCCGGCAACTGCTTCACCCACGCCTCGTGCCGCACGTCGATGGCCTTGGCGGATGCGGTGTCGTTCAGTCCTGGAGCCTGGGTCCCGAAACCGGCGCTTTTGGCCTCGATTTCCAGGCATGTGTCGGCGACGGAGCGATAGAACAGGCGGAGGCAAAGCGCGTGGAGCACGGCCAGGAACGAATTGTCCCAGTCGTTCCCCAAGGCTTCGCGCAACGCGAGCGTCCGGTGGGCGGTGAGTTCCGTCATCAGCCGCTCGGGCAGCGGCTTCAGCCCCTCGTCCTCCTCGGGCACCTCGGCGGACGGCTCGGCGGCCGTGGCGGTCGTGGTCGAGCGCGCCTCCGTCGCGGACGGGTCCCGATCGGCATCGGGCGCGATATTGGCCGGCTCCGCCGCATGATCGGGATCGTCGGGCGCTGCCACCGGCGGCTCATCCTCGGGCCGCACGTAACCGCGCTCGATGCGCAGCGCGCCGTCCCGGTCAATGCTGACGAAGACGCCGGCGCGGACGATGTCGGCGGGATCGAATGTCGGCGGGCGGTTCTGGAATGCTTCGATCGCGGCCTCGATCTCGGCGAGGCGTGCCTCGACCGTTTCGGGCAGTTCGTCGGCCTCGCCATACTGCTCCTCGAGCGCGTCGTACTCGCCCTTCAGCGCATCGAACTCCGCCTGCTCCGCCTCGGTCAGCGGATTGGTGGAGGGCAGCGGACGCAACGCGTGCCGGTGGCCGTAGGGGAAGTCCGGCGCGGCCTCGACCCATTTCCAGCCTTCGGCGCGGATGGCATCTGCCTCGTGCGCCAGCCGCTCGGCTACCAGCCGGTCGAGCAACGCCGGGTCCTGGAACCAGCCGCCTTCGTCGTCCTGGAACAGGTCGCGCATCACGATGCCACCGGCCGCCTCGTAGGCCTCGATGCCGACAAAGCAGGCGCGGCGGTCGGTCGCGAGGATCGCGCCCTCGGTCAGCATGCGGCGGATGATGTGCGGCTCCTTGTTCCAGCCGCGCTGGATCGTGGCCCACACTTGTTCCTGCCGCGCATGATCGTCGCTGACGCAGAACGCCATCAGCTGATCGAGCGTCAGCGCCCCCTCCGCATAGGCGTCGAGCAGCGCTGGGCTGGCGGCGGCGAGCTTGAGCCGCTGGCGCACCACCGCGGCGGTGACGCCGAACGCGGCGGCGATTTCCTCCTCGCCCTGGCCCTTCGCGCGCAGCGTCTGGAAGGCGCGGAACTGGTCGAGCGGGTGCAGCGCCTCGCGGTCGGTGTTCTCGGCGAGGCTGTCCTCCTCGGCGAGGCCCTCGGTCTTGACGATGCAGGGGATGGGCGCCGTCCTGGCCAGGCGCTTCTGCCGCACCAGCAGTTCCAGCGCTCGGAAGCGCCTTCCGCCGGCGGGCACCTCGAACGTGCCGGTCTCGTTGCCCTCGGCGTCCAGCACGGGGCGCACGCTCAGGCTCTGCAGCAGGGAGCGGCGGGCGATGCTCTCGGCCAGCGCCTCGATCGAGACGCCGGCCTTGACGCGCCGGACATTGGCCTGGCTCAGGACGAGCTTGTTGAACGGGATGTCCCGGGACGGGTTCAGGACGATCTTCTGGGTCGCAGCCATCTTGTGATCTCCGCGGCGGGCCGGCCGGGAGCCCCTCTCCCAGCCGCTCGACCCGTCACGAAAATCCCCTCCGCCCTCTCGCTCTCGGCCGCGGCGCGAGGCTCACGCGCCGGGATCATCCGCCGCCGTTTCCGGCAGGTTGACCACCTCGGCACCGGCGGCGCGGTAGGCGGCCGCCACCGCCGCGAGCGGCGCATAGCTGAACGGGCCATGCGGCGGCGGGTCGGGCGGCGCGCCGACGGCGACCATCGGTCCGCGAATGACGAGCTGCGCCACGGCATCGAAGGCGACCTCGCGGCTATCGATCACCGGCAGGCCGGCTTCGATGCAGGCGGCCTTGATCGGCTCGGAATCGTATCCCAGGAGCCGGCATCCGTCCCGATACCAGAGGATGAAGCCGCCCCGGCCGATCGAGAGATGGCCACCCTCGGTCGCCAGGGCTTCGGCGATCAGGTCGGCATGGTGGGAGTGGAGGTCGACGTTTTCGGCAGCGCACATGGCATTTCTCCGCGACGGGCCGGCCGGAAGCCTCTCTCCCGAACCTTCGGCACGTCACGGAACGCCGGCGGCCCTCTCGCTCTCCAGCGCCGAGGCCGGGATCGCGAGACCCAAGGGGGCTTCCGGCTCACCCGCATCGGCCTGGAACGCCAGCAGATAGTCGGCAGCCTTCGAGGCCGCGCTGGCGGCGCGGATGATCGCGCGATCATCCTCGCGCAGCACATCGAGCCAGGAGCCGATGTAGTCGGCGTGCCGCACGGTCGGCACGATGCCGAGGTTTGCGCAGAGGAACGCTGCCGTCATCTCGGCCCGTTATCCTGACAGTCAACCCGAAATGTCACGACGCCTTGCTCGCCAAGGAAGGTGCGCGGGTCGCGGGTGAGCCCTATCCGGGTGCCTCTCCTGATCGGGGGGCGGCCGAAGAAACCCTTGTCGATGAAGCTGGTAGGTTCGTTCGCCAGCGTCAGTCCGCGGGCTGGGCTCAGCACGACGGCACCGAGGCGCAAATTTCGGCGACGAGCGAGATCGGAGGGATAGTGTCGTGCCATCGATCTCAGCGGCGAGGAACCCGAGGCCGGCTACACCGAGGATACCGGTGCCGTGCAACGACAGCTATCGTGAGCGGCCTCGGCGCTTGGGGTGGGGCTGGTGGAGGCGGACGCGGCGGTTGGCCCTGAGGGCGTTGCGAACGTCCTTGTCGGTCGTCTCGTTGTCGAACCACTCTGGATCAAAGTGGCCACCGGCCCAGGTCTTGGTGTCGCGGTGTTCTGGGTGATCGGGATCGGTGATGATGTCGAGGAAGCCGGCATAGGCGTGGACGCCGCCGACATCCTCGGGAGGTCGGGCGCGGGCGCCGTCGATGCAGCTGGCGCCGCGCGGCGCGGGTTCGAGGGCAAGGAGCCGTTCGAACTCGATGACGTGTTTCCAGTTGTCGCCGAAGTCGTAGACGTAGAGAAAGCTGAGGCCCCCGTTGAGATTGAAATCGCGCAGACGTACCCCGCTCTCGTCAAAGCTGCGCGCATCGTCCTCGAACTCGGGTTCGCAGGCCTCGGCGTCGCGGTAGGACAAGCCGCCTATCAGGAACTCGTGCAAGTGGCAGTCCCACCATCCGAATGCAGCCTGGATGACGCGGTGGAGCTGGCCGAGATGGAAGCTACGCGGCACGATCAGGCGCCGCCAGACTGCCGGCTCGATACCGGCAAGCGTAACGCGGATCTGGAGGGAATTGGGTTCTTCGAAGCTCATGCCGGTGAGTATATCGGCGATAGCGATGATCGGCAGCTGGCTCGGCGGCGATTGCGGCGTTGCGGCTCGTTTGCCCGAGGCGCGGTGGCGGTCGCTCTCGGTATTCAGTCCGAGGATGATAGCGTGACGGACGACTGGTCGTTCATTCACGCATCTCACGACGGTGCCGGGTGTGGCTGCTGCGCGTGCATCCAGTCGGCTGCCTGCTGAGCCTTACTGGCGGCGGTGAAGATGGCGCGAGGATCGTCCTTCAGGACCTTGAGCCAGGAGGCGATGTAGGCAGCGTGGTCGGGCCGTGGGTGATGGGCGAGTCCGAGATCGGCCAGGACGTAGCCGGCCGTCAGCTCCGCGACCAATTCCTCGATGGCCCGGGCCTGGTGCGAGAACCGGCTGGTGAGGTCGCGGTCGAGCCGGTGCTTCGCTCCTGTGGCGTGAGCGGCTTCATGAGCAAGGGTGCTGATGTAAGCAACGGAGTCTTCGAACGCTCCGAATGATGGCATGAAGATCTGGTCAAGATCGACCCGGTAATAGGCGGCATCGGCGTCGAAGGTCGTGGGAATATCGAGGGCGGCAATGAAGGCTTCGGCGTGCGGGATGCGCTCGGCTTCGGGCAAGGCGTCGATAGCGGGCGGTTCATAGCCGTCGACCTGGCTGTGGTTGAACACCGAATAGCCGCGACCGACGAAGCGAGGTCGATCATCGCCGTCCTCGACATCCTGCTCGTCCTCGGCGGCGCCGATCCGCTTCCAGAAGATGATGGCGGTCGCGCGTTCGCCCTTGCGCACCTGGGCGCCGAGCGCCTGCCATTGGCGATAGGTCCCCCAGGTGCCGCTTGCGTAGCCGCGTGCCTGTGCGGCGATCCAGAGGGCCAGCGTGTTGACCCCGCGATAGGGCTTGTCGGACGCGACGTTGGCCGGCCGGGCGATGGAGCCGCCGTCGTGGTGCCAGGGCATGTGCCAGTCGCCGGCACCGGCCACGATGGCGGCGGCGATCTCCGCGGTGATGCGGGTGTAGATATCGGCGCGGGTCTCTGCGGTCATGGTCGGGACTCCTGTCCCGCCGGGGCCCATCCCCGGCGGCGGAGCCCTTCGGGCGATGGCCGAGGACCGGCTGCGCACTCGCAGAGCCGCAGCGCAGCGGAGGACGGCGACAGCCGTTGCGCGGCCGGGACGGCCATCGCACGCTCCGCCGCGTGCCGGGATGGCCTCGGCAGGACGGCCGGATCGGCACGGCAGACCCCGTGGTGCGGGTCAGCGCGTCACTTGTCGGGGATGCCGTCGAGGACGGCCTCGATGCGCCGGAGATCCTGTGCGAGGGCCGCACGTTGCAGCGCCGACAGGCGCTTCTCGGTCAGCATCGCCCGCGCGTCGGCGGCGGCGCGCGACCAGGCGGGGCGATGGCGGGCCGTGATGCAGGCATTGGGGCAACGGGTCGGCTGGCAGAGTGCCAGCATGGGCGCCGTGCGGTCGGGATCGGTGGCCTGGCGGAGGCAGGCGGCGGTTGCCGGGTCGAAAAAGCAGTCGGCGAGGATACCGACATGCAGCGTGCGGGCGGTGGATGCCAGCAAGGTGCGAAGACGGCCGCGATCGGCGATCATGCCGGGCCAGGGCCCAAGCTCGTCCGCGGCGGCATCGAGCGCGCGCCCGACACGCGCGGCGGCCGGACCGAATAGCGCGGCGCCCGCTTGGCGCTCGCCGAAGTAGCCGAGGATATCGTCCAGCTGGCCGAGGCGGCGTGCGGCCTCGACCTCGGCACGGAATCCCGAGCGGCTGGCCCCGGCATAGCCTTCGAACGCGGCGACCGAGGCATGCTTGTACTGGATCATGCCGGCGATCGTGCCGAAGGGGCGGTTAGCGATGTGCCAGGCGATGGTGCGGCGGAACTGCCGCGTGGTGAGGCGCCAGGGAGCACCGGTCGGGCCGGGAGGCACGATGGGCGTGTCCGGTGTGCCGAACAGAGCATTGAGGTGATCGCGATAGACGTTGAGCTGGCGGACGATCTCCGCCGACACATGGTCTTTGCTGGCGCGGCTGAGATCGAGCACCGGCCAGAGCGTATCGGATCCGCGAAGGGCGGAAGCGCGTGTCGACAGCTGCTCCAACACGCGGATCGCCTCGGCGACGGGTTCGATGGTGACCCATTCGGCCGCCTCGCCGCGGCTCGACTTGCCTTTGTAAGCGGCAGAGCGGACGCAATGCCGTTCGATCACGCCATCCGCGCTGCGGGTCAGCGACAGGCAGCCGGCGCGCATCGCCTGCACCTCGCAATCGCGCATGCCGGTGAGGTAGGCGCAGATGACGTAGCATGCGGCCTGGAGCATGCGCTCCTCGTGGACCAGTGTCCTGGCGTCGAAGCGAGGCCGCCAGGGCCTGCCTGTGGCTGGGTCGATGGCGATCGGTGTATCCATGCCGCCGGTCTCGATGCCGGTCGCGGCGATCGCGGCGGCGACCATATCCGGCGCACCAGTCGAGAGCTGAAGATGCGCCTTCGGCTCAGCGTGCACGTCGATGCCGGCGTGCTGGTGCAGGAGCATCCAGTTCACCGGCGGGGTGACCGTGCCCGTGACGGGATCGCGGCGCGTGATGCCGTTATGCGCAGTGGTCCACACCGGCACGCCGCGGCCCTGGCGCCGGCGGTCCTTAAGGTAGGCCATGACGCGTTCCCGGCGGCGTGTGCGGCGGTCGTTCGGGGGAAGGCCTGCATCTGCGGCCACCAAGGCCGCCTGCCGTTCTTCGAGCCGACAGAACTCGTGGCGCGCGGCGAGGATATCCGGCGCGAAGACGGTCACGTATTTGAGCGACCATGCGAGCAGCGGTGTGATCACAGCTTCCGGGATGCGTGGGGTCTGATTCTCCCGGCGGACAAAGCGATAGCCAGCGACCTGCGAGCGGGACCGCCCTGGCCAGGGCTCGACGGCCAGCGCGGCGGTTGGAAGATACGCGCGGTAGGCGTGAAGATCGAAGACGACTTCGAGCAGGAGCGCGACGATCACCGGGCGGCATCGCCCATTGCCCAGCAGCTTGGCATAGCGGTCGAGAAGGCCCTGGTCGACACGGGCGAGATCGCAGCTGCCGAGCTCGGCTCGGACGAATTCGAAGAAACGTCGCGCGCGGTTGAATATCTGCCGGAGGCTGGCCGGGGGGAGCGGCGGCCGGATGCCGGGAAGGTCAACGTTGAGGCGCGCATACAGGTGCTCCCGCAGGCAGCGCGCCACCGACAGATCGGGAACGGCGCCAAAATGCACCGTGACGTGACATCGGCGGGCATTCTCGCGGAAGACGGCGGGGCCGAGATCCCAACTGGCGTCGCCGTAGCAGGAGAGAGCATCACGGCTGAACCCCGGCCGCAGCGGCGCGCTCGCCAGCACGGGAGAGGCGTCCGGAACGGCAACCAGCTCCAGCGGCGCAATGGCGAGGCTCACAGGCGCGCTTCCGGCGGCAGATAGATCGGCACAGGTTCCGCCGCGAGCACCCGTCGCGCCTCGGTGACGATCGCGGCTCCGAAGGCGGGGAGCACGTCGCTCGTGATCCGCGCATGGGCGCGACCGAACTTGACCGCCCAATCGCCGGCATGCAGCGCCCGACGCTGATCCTCGATGAAGTCCAGAAAGGACAGGATCGCAGGGAGCTTGCGGGCGGTGATCACTGCGTTCGGGCATTCGAGGCAGCCCCAGAACGGGAGCGGACACGGTGCGCCTGCCGGGGCGTGTGGGCTCGCATGGAACCCGGCACAGCTGGCGAGCCAGACATCCTGTTCGCCGCCGAGAAGCACCGCAGGATCAAGCTCCCCGGGAAGGCTGGGTGCGTGCGCCGGATCCGCCCGCCAGGCTGCTTCCTGTTCGGGGGTGAGAACGGTCGGCGTGACGGCCGAGGCCACTGCCTCCCGGAACGCCTCAGCGACGGTCGCCTCGTGCAGCGACCGCAGTGCCGGCACGTCGGCATAGTGACGCGCGGCGACCTCGCGTGTATGGCCGACCGCGAAGCGCGCCATGTGGCCTTCCGTCTTGAGGTACCACAGCGCCTTGTGGGTCTTGCGCAGGCGGGACAAGAGGAGGCGGAGCGGACGCCTGTCATCGTCGATGATGCCGTGCCGGCGTGTCCACGCATCGACGGGCGCCTGCGGGTGGCGAATGCCCGCGGCGAATCTGCCGGTGCCGCAATAGACCCAGAGGCTCTCGCTCGGATGGAACCGCCGGGCCGCCGCCGTCATCTCGATGAGCCGGCGGATCAGGCCGCCGGGCGTGGTCGAGCCGCCGTCGCGGACCCGGAGGCGCTTGTGCTCGGCACCCCGGGCCCGGCGCTTGGGGTAGGCGATCTCGACCGTCCCGCCTGATGCGTTCTGGAGGCAGTCAACCGTGAGCGCCTTGCAGCACTCGATCTCCAGGCCGGTCTCCAGTGCCAGCAAGACGAGGAACGGCACGACATCGTCGTCGGTGAGATAGCGGCAGCCGTGGAGCTCATCGACAAGATGCTCGTTCGGCCGACCGCGGCGCCGTCGGGCATGGTAGAGGGACATGAATGCGGGTTCGCTGTGGCGGACGAGGCCGCGCTCCTCGATGATGGCGTGAACGGCGGCTTGCATCCGGTGCAGAACGGGATCGGGATCCGGAGGCGGTTGCTCCTGGAGTCTCCGGATCACGGCGGCGACATCGTCCCGTGCGGCGTCGCGAAGCTGGCGTGCGACGTAAGGGCTGTAGGCGTCACGTGGCCGCGAACGCTGGAACGGCTTGGCGCTGACATAGCGCAGACGGTCGCGGAGGTTGGACGACACCTCGTCGGGACTGTCGATCGCGATCTGCCGGAGCACGCCGACGACCTTGGCAAGCAGGGTGTAGAGATGAATGCGGGTGAGGCCGCGCGCTTCGAGCCACGCCTCGAACCGATCGACATGCCTCGCCTGCAGCGCGCTGATGCCGTCGACCGGCTCGCGGGATTCCCCAAGGTTGGCGAAGAACTTGGGCACGGTGACGGCATAAGCCATCACGGTCATGCGGGCGCCGAGCGGTCCCCCTGGTGCTGCGAGGTGACGAAGCGCCCGCGCTGCGGCCAGGGCGAGGCGCCGATGCCGCAGCGCGGTGAAGTCGATAAGGGCCTCGCCGCCGTTCTGCGCGACGATGGTGAAGCGCAGGCCGGTGATGGGATCGGGATCAGACGGGATGGCGAGGCCGTCGTCGCGGCCGAAGGCGACCCGATGACCCTTGCTCGGGCGGTTACTCACGATGCCGTCTTCGGAACGAGAGCCAGCAGTTCCTCGACGGCCGCGTCGACCGTATCGGAGCGCGCGGCGATATGATCGAGATAGATGTACGTGGTCGTCAGGCTGGCATGGCCGAGAAGGCGCTGGACCTGCTGGAGCGGATCGCCAAGCAGCTGGCGGTAGCCTTCCATGCCGGCGACCGGACCCTCGCCAGCCGCATCGCGGAGACGGTGCTGGATCAGCATCGCCAGCATGTGGACGGCGAAGGTATGGCGGAGCTGGTGCGGGTTGACCCTCACGGGAACGCCGGCGGCGACACAGCGACGGGACGCCCGTGCGAAGGCGGCTTCCCAGGAGTTGGGCCGGACCGGGAGGCCGATCTCGGTCAGCCACAGGGCCGCCGGCTCTTGGGGGTCGCCTTCGTCATCGCAGATGAGCAGTCGGCCGCGTTCGTCCGGGGTCAGGGCGTCGAACGAAATCGTGCCGCCCACGCGGAGCGCCAGGCCGGTCGCGTCGGGCTCGGGGCGACGGACGAAGATCGGCTGCTGGATCGCGTTCCAGGCCTTGCCGTTCTTGAACTTGGTGGTGGCGTGGGTGCGCTCGACCGTGATGTAGGCTGCGATCTGCTGCAGGAGCCGTCGAGGCAGAAGGGTGCTTCGGCCGCGATCGCCCTTGGTCAATGCGCACGGAAGTTCGAACCGGGCCTGGCGGCCGCGCGCGGCGTGCCGCGCCAGATCCGCGAGCTCGACCGCGAGCAGGAACGACGCCTCGGAAAGGCGCAGGCCGGTCGTGACCAGCAGCTCGGCGAAGAGCGCGTTGCGGGTGCCATTGCGGTCCCTGGCGCCCGGGCGCTCGGCCCCGTCCACGGTCAGGCCGCGAAGCCCGACGTCGCGAAAGACGCGGTAATCCTCGAGCGAGATGAAGCGGACATCCGATCGCCTGGCGGCACGCTCATAGGAATCGTTATGCGCAACGACACGGACACGTCCGCTCCCATGACCCTGCCGCCAGACATCGCGATGGGTGAACGGGCTGGACGCGAGGAGACCTTCCGACTGCGCCCACCGGTAAAGCTTCTCCAGCGCGGCAATGCTGCGGTTCCAGGACACGGCGGAGATGCGCGCACCAGGGGCCTCGCGCCGCCGCGCACGGTGGAAGGCATCGACATCCGCCCGCGTGGCGGCCCAGACCGTCTTGCCGCAGGCGACGTGCAGAAACCGGACCCACACCGCGACGTCATAGCCGTAGGCGCGCAATGAGTGGGGTGAGCGAACGCCGTTGAGCGGCAGATCAAGGAAGAAGCGGTCGAGGTCGGCGTCGTAGGGAACGCCGTCGCAGAGGATGATCGGGACATGGCGGTCAAGGCCTTCCGCCGTTCGGCGCTCCTGGATCGAGATAATGGCCGACGCCGCAAGCGCAAAGTCACCCATGGCCTGTTGCCCCCTTCCCCCGGACCCCCATCCCCGGACTTGCCCAGGTGGGCAAACAGGCACCTCCCGCGCGCGCCGCTCCGTCGCTCGTGAGGGCACTGCGCGTCGCGCGCGGGTCCCTCCTGTTCGCTACCTGGACAAGTCCTCCGAGCTCAATGAAGAGCCGGTGCAGACTGTCCAGATAAGGCGACCAGTTCTTCCTTGGCGTAGCTGGCGGAGCCGAAGCCGCCGGACATGTCGCGGGCCAGCCGATGGGCCGCGCCTGACCAGTGGCCGTTATGCCGATATCGGCATAACGGTCATAATGCCGCGATCCGGATTATGCCGCATGGCCTCCGCTGGAGGCCGGATAGCCCGGCATTGGCCATGCGGCTGTTCGGCATAATCAGAGCCCTTCCAGGAACGCGAGGAGTTGATCGTCGGGCCGGAACCGGCCCGGCGGCGTAGCTGGGGCGGCGATGCGAGCGAGGGCCTTTTCTTTCATCCGCATGTCGGCATGGATGTAGATCTGGGTGGTCTCGACGTTCTCGTGACCAAGCCAGAGCGCGATCACCGCTTGATCGACACCGTGGTGGAGCAGGTCCATCGCCGTGCTGTGGCGCAGCGTATGTGGCGTGACCCGCTTGGTGCCGATGCTCGGGCACGCGCGCGACGCCGTGAGGCAGTGCTTGCGGACCAGATGCTCAAGAGCGTCACGGCTCAGCCGTTCGCCCCGGATCGACGGGAACAGTGGCTTGCCTTCATCCTTGTCGGCGCCGATCCATGTCGCCAGCAGCTTGGCTGTCTCGCGGCGAAGCGGAGTGGCGCGCTCCTTCCGGCCCTTGCCCATGCAACGGATGTGCGCGCCGGTCCCCAGCACGACATCGCCCCGCGTGAGACCGACCAGTTCGGAAGCCCGAAGGCCTGTCTGGATCGCGAGCAGCAGCAGAGCATGGTCGCGCCGGCCCGCCCATGTCGTACGATCCGGAGCCGCCAGCAACGCCGCCATTTCCTCGGCATCGAGGAACGTGACCGCACGCTTCACATAGCGCTTGTTGGGCATGGCGAGGATACGCTGGCAGTGCAGCAGCCAGGTCGGATCGGTCATCGCGACGAAGCGGAAGAACGATCGGATGGCGGCGAGCCGGGTGTTGCGGCTACGAGCGCTATTACCCCGCGCGGTCTCGGTGTGGGTGAGGAAGTCCGCGACCAGATCGGCGTCGATGTCTTCGACCGTCAGGTTGACCGGCGGCTTTTTGCGGCGAGCGCTCGCATATCTGAGCAGCAGCCGGAACGTATCGCGATAGCCGGCGACTGTATGTCGGCTCGCCTCCAGTTGCGTGCAAAGCCGGTCGGTGAAGAAGCGCTGGATCAGCGCAGGCAAAGTGACGGCGTTCATTGTGCCATCTCCAGGCCGCTCGCGGTGGCGCGGGCCATCGCCAGATCGAGCAATTCCGGTACCGCCTCCATGTACCAGTACGTCGCGGAGGGGCTGCTATGACCCAGATAGGTCGTCAGGCGGATCATCTCGCGCGCCGGGTCTTTGCCGGTCCGGTACCAGTCGATCATCGTGCGCACGGCGAAGGTGTGGCGCAGATCGTGGATGCGCGGCCCCCGGCCATGCCGCTGGTACTGCTGTTCGGATCGCAAGCCGATCCGCTGACATATCTGCGCGAAGTTGTAGCGGGTCGTACAGTCGGTGAGCCGAGTCGCCTTGTCGGTTACGAACAGCGGCCTCGCCGGACGACCGATCAACCGGTCGCGTTCGACGCGATAGTCGAGCAGTCGCTCGACGGTGCTGGGGGCGAGCGGCAGCAACCGCTCCTTGCCGTTCTTGCCCTGTCGGACCCGCAGGACACCATTATTGGCGTCGAGATCGTCGCCATCGAGCCGGAGCGCCTCGCTGACGCGCAAGCCCGTGATCGCGATGAGTGCGAACAGCGTCGAGTAGGTCAGTCCGCGCAACCCGCAGATCGACGGCAGTGCTTTTGCAGCCGCGATGATCGAAGCGACCTCGGCATCGCTGTAGATATGCGGACGCGAGCGCATCACCGTGTTCGGCAACAGCCCCCGTGGCGGGGCTTCATGCGCCGGATCGAAGCTGCTCAGCCACTGCGCGAAGAGGCGCACGACGGTAAGCCGCGCCGCTCGCGTCATGCCGTTGGCCTCGCCGAGCGTGGCGTGCCAGCGCAAGAACAGCGCCGTGTCGATATGCGTGGCACACTCGCCGTCGGCGAACCGCGTGAAGCGGCGGAGGATGCGCTCGCTGGTGCTCAGGTCGTAGCCGAGGCTGCGCCGCACAGCCAGATAGCGGTCGAGCTGGAAGGTGAGGCTCATTGCGCGCCTCCCGCCACGGGCCAGGGCATTGCGAGGGACCGCAGCCCATCAATGTCGAGCCGGGCATATATCATGGTCGACGAGCGTGAGCGGTGCCGCAGCACATCGCTAACCTCCTCGAGCGAGGCCCCCGTGTTCACCAGCCGGGTGGCAAGGCTATGACGCAGCAGGTGCGATCCCACGTAGGGCGTTATCGGCTTCTGGCCGGTCGCCTTCAGCGCATCCTTGAGGACGGCGTTGACGATCTGGCTGTCCCTGAACGGACGATGCGGCGCGCGATGGGTGACGAACATCGTGCGGCAGGACGCGGGTCCGCGTTCCTCGCGCAGGTAGCGGCTCAGCGCATCGCCAACTTCGGAGCTGATCGGCAAGCGATCGTGAAGCTTGCCCTTGCCACGCACCAACAGTTCGCCCGCGCGCCAGTCGATATCGTCCAGTTGGATCGCGATAACCTCGGCAGCACGCAAGCCGAGGCGGGCCATGATGAGCAGCATTGCGTAGTCCCGCGCGCCGTGCCGAGGGTTATCGCGCACGCAGGCGAGCACCGCCTCAACGCCCTCGGGCAACAGATGGCGCGGCAGTCGAGCGCCCCAGCGCCTCGCCGCCCTAGGCAGACTCAGCGCCAGATTGGTCCCTGTCGCGCCACTGCCGAACAGATATTGCAGGAAGATGCGAATATGCGTCGCTATCGTTTTGTCGCGACGCGCGCCCGCCAACACATGCTCAATGAAGCCGATCGTGTCGGCAGGCCGCAACCGCCCCGGATCAACCGTCGTATCGCCAAAGCGATGATCGAGGAACCGGTTGGCGAACCGCAGGGTGTGATAGATCGTCCGCGGGCTAAGGCCACGATGCTTGACCAGATAGGTCTCGAAGTCCGCCAGCAGGGTCGCGCGCGCCTGCTGCGCCTCGGTCAACGGCACCGGCTGCATCACGCCGATATCGAGCAGATGCTGCGCGAACCGGCGGGCCAACCTATGCGGCCATATCGTGCCGGTCTTCTTGCGCGGCACCTTGCGTCCCAGATGCTCGGCCATGTCGGGCGTCAACGCCGATGGACTGATGCCCTCGACATCCATCGCGTGACCCACCTTCCGCAGGATCGATTGGTAGGTCTTGACCGTGCCGCTCGTGTAATTCTCCGCCGCAAAGCTCTCGGCGAACGAGTCCAGATACGGCTCGATGCAGGTCTGCAAATATTGAGGCATGATCATCGTGCTCCATGTTGTTGGAGCGACGAAGATTATGCCGGATGGGATTGGCGCGATCATACCGCCAACTGCGCCCGGCCGAGCAGACGCGGCATAATCCGGATCGCGGCATTATGGCCGAGCTCGTGGAGAGCCGTGCGATGCCAGTTCACCGGCTCGAAGTAGGCCTGGGGCGGCGGCACCTGAATGAAGTCGCCGATGACCGAATAGAACGCACGATCACCGCCGATCCTGATGTCGGCGCCGCTGGCCCGGATCAGCGCCTCGGCCTGCGGCAGAATGAGGCCCTCGGGAACCGGTGGGGCCGTGGATGCGATCGTGTCGGGCAGTCCCTCGCACTGATCGGTGTTGAACACGGTGAAGCGCTTGAGGAACGGGATGGCGCTCGGCTCGTCTCCGTCGCGGTCGGCGCGCTCCCGCTCGGCATCGGGCACGAAGCGGTCGGCGTAGACCACCGTGGTGCCGCGCTCACCCTTGCGGACATTGCCGCTGAGTGCGAGCGCCTGGCGGAAGGTGAGCCAGGCCTGGCCGGAATAGCCATGCTCGATGACTGCGCCCCAGAGGATCAGCACGTTGATCCCCGAATAACGCCTGCCGGTGGCGGCGTTCTTCGGCAGGCCGACCGCCGCCCCAGCGCCCGAAGCGCCCCAGGGCTGGACCCAGGGCAGGCGCCCGGCTTCCAGCTCGGCGATGATCTTGTCGGTGATTTCCGAATACAGGCTCGCCCGGTCCTGACCGGTACGAGCGCGAGCCGATGAACGTGACATCGCGGATCTCCGCGACGAGCGCCGCGAGCCTCTCTCGCGGTCCTGAACCCGTCACGGCCGCCCCGGCTGAACTCTCACTCTCGAATCGTGCTAGGCCCCGGCCGCCGCTCCCCAACTCATGCAACCGTACTCGAACGGAAGCGGGCCTTTGACCTGCAGATCGACAGCGGTCAAAGCTGGTCCGTAGGCAACCTTGGCCATTCCTGGTCCGGTGGTCCGTTCGCGCCCAGTGCGGTCTTTCCGCTGCTCTCGTATTGTCGCTCGAATGCGGACATTGCGCTATACGAGTGATCGGGGTCAGGATGGTCATCTCGGGGGAGCCTTAGCGCCTCCCGCAAGCGGTTTGGCAGTATCGACCAAGGGACATAATTCTAGTGTTCGGATCAAAAACTGGATTCGGGACAAGGAGGGTTTACCTGGCTATGGAGGCTTGTCCATGCGCGACCTAGCAGAGCTTTACGATAGATGACGCCATAGATGGGTGGATCTGGGAACCAAACCGCCGGTGGCCGCGCGACCGAAGCCGGCATGTCGTTCCAGGCTATGGTCGGAACGTGGTTCGCCGCGCACCTCGTCGCCGACATGCCTATCGGCGGTCGGTTCGGATTGGTCGTCGATCTCCGCCCCGTGGAGCTGCAGTTTGAAACTGGCGACACTCTGGACGATGCCGTCCTGCGGCTGACCGATGGCGGCGCAATCTACGTCCAGTGCAAGACCCGCCCAGCACTGGAACGTGGCGCAGATTCCGCGCTCGCCACAACCATCGCCCAGCTCGTCGCGTTCCTCGTCGATCGGCGAGCGAAGGCTGTTGCTTTAGATCCCAGCCGGGTCGCTGCGGTCCTCGCTATTGCGGAAAGCGCCCCGCGATCCATCGATGCCTTGGAAGAGGCATGCCGGCAGTTCGACCGCGGTGGGACATGGGGGGACGTGTTAGGGCGCGTGCCCGAGGCACAACGCGGTGCCCTCAATATCTTCAGGCAGCACGCTGATCGCGCCTGGAACGCCAAGACAGGCGCGCCGATAACTGACGGTGACTTGGACGAACTTGCCAGGTTGTTCCGCATTCGGCGCTTTGGCGTCGATGCCACGAGCGCAGATTGGCGCGAAATGACCAGCGTTGTCGGATCACGCCTTTATGAGGGGACGGAACTCGGTGGCCCGCCGACCCTGGCGCTGTTGGACATTGTTCGGCAGCTGATCCGTAGCGGGGCCTCAGCTGATCGGCCCGGCTTGGCGCGTGCGCTGCGATCCGCCGGCTACCCCGAAACGCGCGCTCCCGGGTTCGACGCAGATATTGCGGCTCTTCACAAATACACGCGCGACGAATGTGAACGGCTTGCGCGCCATGCGGTGCTGGAGGCGGACCGGCGCGTGCCAGTCGCGCGAGAATGTCTAGCGGCGCTGAAGGCCGCCATCGACGGCGGCAGTCTCCTTGTGATCGGCGAGCCGGGCGCAGGCAAGACGGGCGTGCTCGTCACGCTCGCCGATCAAGTCCGTCAGCAACCCACCCCGCTTGTTTTCCTGTCGGTTGATCGGTTGGCTGGCATCTCCACGCTTTCCGCACTGAAAGGTGAACTTGGGCTGCAACACGATCTTCTTGAAGTGTTGGCGGCTTGGCCCGGCAAAACGCCGGGTATCCTCATAATTGACGCGCTCGACGCCTCGCGGAGCGGTCCCTCGGAAGCTGTGTTCGCCTCGCTGATTGAACTCGCGCTGCCGAAGATTGGCGGCCGATGGTCGATCGTAGCGTCGATCCGCACCTTCGATCTGATCAACGGCCGCCGCTTCCGCGAAGCAATGCGCGGCGATCCTCCGAACCCAACCTACGCCGAACAGCGGCTTGGCGGCGCCCGGCACTTCCTCATCAAAGCATTGTCGCCGGCCGAGCTTGCAGAGATCGGCCGAGACGCGCCGCAGCTCGGTGCGCTGATAGAGACCGCGCCGCTCAAACTGAAGAACCTGCTGAAGAATATCTTCAACCTGTCGTTGGCGGCGGACTTGATAAAGGGCGGTGTTGCCTCCGCGGACATCCGAACCGTCACGACGCAGTCGGAGCTGATTGATCGATACGAAGACGAACGCCTCCCGACGCAGCCTTTGAAGCGCGCGGCGTCCGCCGCGATCACTGTGATGGTAGCTAGTCGCCGGTTGAGCGTTCCGCAAATCGACGTTCAGCACGACGCGCTGGACGGTGTTCTGCAGGCAGGTGTTCTCGTCCCGGCGGGCGACCTGGTCGCCTTCGCCCACCACGTACTCTTCGATCACGTCGCCGGTCGCTACTATCTCTCGTGGAACGATATCGATCGCCTTACAGAGCAAGTCTCGGATGATCCTGGTGCGGGATTGCTGCTCGGGCCAGCGCTGCGCTTTGCGATGGAGCGCATTTGGCAAGGCGACGACGTCGCTCGATCTCAATCCTGGAAACTTCTGAGTACCATCGCGTCATCGACCAACGTGGATCCGATCGTGGCGAGTGTCGCGCTGCGGACAGTCGCGGAGCGGGTCGAAAGCGAGGCCGACGTTCAGGGATTGATCGCGACTCTAACGAGCGCCACGGACCGCGCCGTCGCTGGATCTATGCTTTCGAGGCTGGCTCGCTTCGTCGGCATGACGTGGACCGATGGTGTCTCGCCTTCGGTTGGGCGGGTTTGGTCTGTGGTGGCCGAAGCGGTCGCCAGCCAAGGTCATCGCGATTTCGCCGATGGCGCGCGCTTTCTCCTCTGGTCCCTCTCCGAGCGGGCGGATTTCAGTGACGCGAGCTTCGTCGCGGCTTTCGGTTCGGCATCAAGGGCGCTGCTGCGTTTGGCCTGGTCGGTGACCCCATACATGTCGTCGATCACGATTGCCGGCATTCGCTGCGTGGCGAAGAGCTATGGCTCCGATCCCAGCGCGTCGCGCTCGCTGCTCCGACAGATTTTCGAAGAGCCGCACTTCTCCGAGCATGCCCACACCGAGGCTCCGTGGCTGGCGGAGGGGGTGCGATATATCATTCCCCATGATGCTTCATTTGTGGCGACGGTTTACGCGACCTTGTTCGCGCGGCCCGCGCCTCAAGACGGAAAGAGTTGGCTTGGCGGGCAAGCGAGCCGCATTTTGCCCCTGACAACCAACCGAAAGCAGGAATATGAGCACGCCTACTGGCATCTGAACCGAGCGATTCAGATTTTTCTGAATGCAGCTCCTGCCGAGGCCGTCGCGGCTGTGATCGGTGCGGCTAACGGCGCTGCAGCGAGTGAACGACGCGGTGATGGGCCGGATGTCCTGAGGATCGAAGTCGACGGCAAAACCATCCGCGTTGTAGATGAATTCCAGTCATTGCAGGACTGGCGACAAGGACCGCGCCGGGGCACGTCTTCCGAAGACGATGTTCTGGGCGCGTTCGTGCGCTTTCTGACGACGACGGATGCCAGCAATTTCCGGATGGTCGTCGAAATCGCGGCGGCAAGCGAGGCGGGATCTTCGGTCTGGGCGCGGCTTTTGCGGATCGCATCGGAGCGGTTGGGGGTCGCCGACGATCTGCTCTGGCCGATAGCCTCGACCCCCGCCTTCGCAAACATCCGGGGTCTGGCAAGAGACGCCGTCATTTACCTGCGAAAGGTCTATCCAACGCGGTCGCCTCGAGAACGAGAGGTGTTCGAGACAGCAGCGCTCGGACCGGATCTGCTGGAAGATACGCCCGGCGGAAATTGGTGGCGCTCGCTCTTGGCGCGCTGGCTCTCCGAGGTTTCGGAAGACGAGCTCGCCACGGTCGCGATGAAGTTATTCCGGGAGGGATTGGCCTCCGAGAATCGGTTGCGCGGAAATCCCCCTTTTGTTTCGACCCACACGAGTTGGGGACCGGCGAACCACGTCACTGATTTCCTTCTCATCCGCGACGGCGTCGACCTCGAAAGGGAGCCGGACCGCTCACTTCGCGCCGCATCCAAGGCGCTAGAGGAAGCCCTAAAGTCGGGAATCGGCGCCGACGTCAAGGCGGACGTTCCAAAGCTCTGGGGTATGGCCACAGACGTGGTGGACCTGATTGATAGGGCTACCAATCCCCCACCGCACGCCGAGCTGTTGCATTCGAGCTGGGGCGCGGTGAGCGAGGCCGTCGAGCGGATAGCGACCGATGAAGGCTATGATCCCGCTCACGAAGGTCATCCCGATCTCGAGCGGTTACTCGCGCTGAACGTTCGGCTTGGCAAAAGCCAATATCCAGAGCCCCGCCAAGCCGAGAACGAAGGCGGCCTGATGGCTTGGGGCAATTGGGATGTGCGGGTTCACGCGGCGTCATCTGCCATGCGGCTGGCCCAGCGCTTCGCAAGCACGCACCAGGCGATTTTGGACGACCTGGAAATCTTCGTCAGGGATCCGGCCCGGACCGTGCGGCTGCAGGTGGCCCAATCGGTCAACGGCTTGTGGGACGTGGCCCGCGACCGAATGTGGGGGCTTGCAGAATACGTGGCGAAGAACGAGCCCAGCATAGACGTCCTCGCCTATTTCATCGGTGGACCGCTGCATCGGATTGTCAGCGCCGATGCTGTGCGCGCGGAGCAGCTACTGTCGGATATCCTTGATCGTGTCCCGGCGCGGGGCGACGGGGAGCGGCCTGGGCCCAACGACTTCTATGAAGCGGCTGGCAATCTCGTCGCCTGGCTGTGCGTGACCGCCGACAACGCTCGCGCATGGGTTCGCTTCGAGACGTGGGTCAATGATCTAGTCAAGGGCGAACCGCTCCTTTGGGCCATGCTCTCCAGTCTCCGCCGGGCCCTATTCCTCGGCTATCGATCGCCGGTCAAGCCGGAAGACGTGGCGCTACGTGGGCGCGCGAAGCGCGTCCTCGAACGCGTCATGGCCGCTGCGGTCGACGCAAAGCAAAAGGCGGAACCGATTCTGCGTTCGGGCGCCGCATCCGACGCTGACAAGGCTCCGATGGAGGCGCTGTACGTCGCCGGCGATCGACTTCTCGGTCACGCGTGCAACCAATTCTATTTTGGATCGGGGGCGTTCCGCCAATCTGCCGAAGAATCCCAGGGTGTTGCCGCTGATTCAGAGAAGCGAGCTTTCTTGCAGGACTACCACGAACAGCTGGATCAGATCGGCCGGCATGGCTCGGCGCAGGTCATTCACCACCTGATCGAGCTTTATGTCTTCCTTGCGGAGGCGTCGCCAGCCGACGTTTTCGATCATGTCGCTTCCATCATTACCGGACCTGCAGTTGCCGAGAATTACCAATTCGAATCGCTGGGCGCCGAGATCTTGGTCTCGCTTGTTCGGGTCTATCTAGCTGATTATCGCGCAATCTTCGAAGACCCTGCGAGGCGCGCCCAACTTGTTGCCGTCCTTAAGACCTTCTCATCCGCAGGTTGGCCGGATGCCCTTAGGCTGCTCTATGAACTCCCGGACCTGCTGCGTTGAGCGAAGCAGCGGCGATCGCGGCATTTCTCAAGGCGCTTCGTAGCGCTTTCGAAGCCTTTCAGGCTGAAGAACGGAATATCCGCAGCCAGTATGCGCGAGAGGTCGCGCGCGGCGAAGCGCCGCCTGGCGCGGATGACGACGAGCTATTGGAACGATCGACTCGGCGCTTTCTTATCGACCGGATGTTGCGGGCGCTCGACTGGGATCCCGACGATCCGGACCAGGTAGTGGAGGAGGCAAGGAGTTGGGATCCCGAAGAGGAAAGACTTTACTTTGACTACCTAGGCGTCGCGCCGCAGACGCGAGCACCGGTCGTGCTTGTAGAAGCGAAGGCCTATGATGCGGGGGCGCCACGCCAGCCGCGCGGTGCGCAGCTCGACGCGCGCGCCATGGCGGAATTGATAAGTGGCGCCATCGCCGACCTGAAGTCAGGGAGGAGAGATCATCCGATTTTAGCGGAATGGGCAGAATGGCTAAGTGATCTGCGGACCTATGTGGCGTCGCTTGATCCGCTTGGTTGTTCGACTCTCCGCAGGGTCGTATCAACGGCCGGCCGCTGGGTGGTCATATTTGAGGAACCCATCGATGTTTTTACCGGCGATGGGGTGCCCAACGTCGGACTAATCCACTGCTTCGTGAGCCGTGAGAATGTCCTTGACCGACACGCGGCGCTGTTCCGTCTGCTTCATCGGCCGCGACTTGTTGATACGCTCCCGCTGACGCTGTCCGTCGCAGAGGCTTATGAGGTCCTCAAGTCGGATCAAATCTCGCGCATTTTTCGGGGGGTGGTTGTCGTGACCCGCGAGAGTGGGGGGAGCCGCCGCACCTATCCGACGCGTTCAGTGTGGCCAGCTCTGATTGCGATCTCAGCGAACCGCCCCTTCGCAATTGTGGACTATGAAGGTCAGGCGCTGGAAGATCCTCGCGATCCGACCAAGCTCGCGGACTTGATCGCTGCTTTGTCGGCCAATGGTGCGGCGTTCGAGACGAGGCTGCTCCGAATGCTGGGGCGCGCGGATCTCGGTCCCCGTCCCGTGGCCGAGTTTCCTGGTTTTCCGCCTGATCTGGGACGGCGTGAGGCGGCCCGGCCGAGCATGGCCCCCATAGTGGTGGTCGAGGACGAGCAAGCCGATACAGGCAGTCCGAGATTAGCGGTTCACGCGGGAGGGAGGCATCCTGAGTACCTTGTGGCGACTGGCGAGCACTGGTTCTTTAAGACTGCCGCTCCCGTGGGGCCGGCATGCGACTTTCACGAGTGGCCACGAGCACGCGCTCAGGGCGTTGCGGCCCTACACCCAGTCACAGGAAGAACGGAGGCGTCCTATACGGAAAGCGGCGACATCATTCATTGCGCGCACGAGGAGCTGAGAGGGTTCCGCGGAGTGAGATGCAAGATCGACGTCCTAGAAAGCCACCTCTGTTGTCGCGCTTGCATCTATTCTCAGCTGTGCTGGTCCGTCGACGCTGACCGTCTTCCCTGTCCCCGTTAGGATCAACCACGATCCACCGAGTCAGTCTGGGTGGCGTGAAGCCAGCCTTGATCGTTGATCTGGCGGTCGAGGCACGGCCGTCTGCAACAAAAGACTCAAATGGCTGTTTCGGTGCACACCCATTCGGGCGGCGGAGCGGTATCGGGTCTCCAGCGGGGCGAAAGCTACCGCTAGGCCGTGCGGACGCGAACTTCCACTTTGACATCTTTCTCTTCCAAGGTGGAGACTATCCTGTTGGGCAACCTCGGCCGCTGCCAGCCAGGCTGGTCGATAGTGTCAGTAGGCGACCGCTCCAGCCGGCAACGCAGCAAGCCATTCCCGCAGCTTCGACCACCGCCGCCGGCCCGAGACATTGCGCACCGCGATGGCCACCGCCTTCCGGCTGCCGACGAGCACGACCAGCCGCTTGCCCCGCGTGATGCCGGTATAGAGCAGGTTCCGTTGCAGCATGGCGTAGTGCTGCGTCAGCATCGGGATCACCACCGCGGGGTATTCCGAGCCCTGCGCCTTGTGGATCGTCGCCGCATAGGCCGGCACCAGCGCATCCAGATCGCCAAGGCCATAGGTCACGTCCCGCCCGTCGAACCGCACGGTGATCTCGGCCTCCTCGGTATCGATTGCCGCGATGAGGCCAATATCGCCGTTATAGACCTCGCGGTCGTGGTCGTTCTCGATCTGCATGACCTTGTCGCCGGGCGCAAAGGTCCAGCCGAATTTCTCGATCTTCGGCACAGCCTCGCCATTCAGCGCGGCCTGGAGATCGATGTTGAGCGACCGGGCGCCAACCCCGCCGCGGGCCATCGGGCAGAGCACCTGGATGTCGCGCACCGGATCGAGGCCGAAGCGCCGGGGGATGCGGGTCTTCACCAGATCGATGATGCGCGCGACAGCCGTCTCCGGGTCGTCGGCCTGGACGAAGTGGAAATCGCTCCCCGCCTCGGCGCGGGTCAGGTCCGGCATCTCGCCGCGATTGATCCGGTGCGCGCTGGTGATGATCCGGCTGGATGCCGCCTGGCGGAAGATCTCGGTCAGCCGCACCACCGGCACCGCGCCCGAGCCGATCAGGTCTGCCAGCACCTGGCCGGGCCCGACCGAGGGCAGCTGATCCACGTCGCCCACCACCAGCAGGGCGGCCGCCGCGGGGATCGCCCGGGTCAGCGCGTGCATCAGCAGCACGTCGACCATGGAGGCCTCGTCGATGACCAGCAGGTCGCATTCCAGGAGGTGATCCGGCCCGCGCCGGAACCCGCCGGTGCGCGGATCGACCTCCAGCAGGCGATGGATCGTCCTGGCCGCGAACCCGGTCGCCTCGCTCATCCGCTTCGCCGCCCGTCCGGTCGGGGCCGCGAGCAGGATCCGCACCGCCTTGGCGGCGAGGATGGTGAGGATCGCCCGCATGATCGTCGTCTTGCCGACACCAGGGCCGCCGGTAATCACCAGCAGCTTGGAGGCAAGGGCGAGGCCGACCGCCTGGCGCTGGCTCTCGGCGAGCGTCATGCCGATCCGGCGCTCGACCCAGGGGACGGCCTTTTCCGCGTCGATCGCCGGCCAGGGCAGCGCGCCGGAAGCGACCGCCCGCAGCCGCTCGGCGATGCTGCGCTCGGCATGGTAGAGGCCGGCGAGGAAGACGCAGTCCGCCTCGCCGACGCGATCGGCGATCACCGCGCCGTCCGCCAGTTCGAGATCGAGGGCGGTGCGGATCAGCGCCTCCGGCACCTCCAGCAGGCGCTCGGCGAGCGGGATCAGTTCCGCGACCGGCAGGCCGCAATGGCCCTCGTCCATCGCCTCGGACAGCGCATAGCCAATGCCGGCGCGGACGCGGATCATCGCCGTCTTCTCGATGCCGAGCCGGGCGGCGATCGCATCCGCCGTCTTGAAGCCGATGCCACGGATGTCGCGCGCGAGCCGATACGGGTTTTCGCTCATCACCTGGATGGCGTCGGCCCCGTAGGTCTTGAAGATGCGCACGGCACGGGCCGTGCCGACGCCGTGGCTGTGCAGAAACACCATGATCTCGCGGATCACCTTCTGCTCGGCCCAGGCATCGACGATGCGCTTCGCCCGGACCTCGCCGATCCCGCCCACCTCGCGCAGGCGCTGTGGCGCACCTTCGATGATGTCGAACACCGCCTCGCCGAAGCCGCGCACCAGCTTCTTCGCATAGACCGGGCCGATGCCGCGGATCATTCCTGAGCCGAGATAGCGCTCGATCCCCTCCGCCGTGGTCGGCGCGGAGGTCTTCAGGAACCGTGCCTTGAACTGCTGGCCGTGGGTGCGGTCGTTCACCCACTCCCCGGTGGCGGTGATCCACTCGCCGGCGGCGATAGCGGCGGCGTGGCCGACGATGGTGACGAGGTCGCGGTGCCCGCGCGCCTTCACCCGCAGCACGGCGAAGCCGCTCTCGGCATTGTGGAACGTCACCCGCTCGACGATGCCGGCGAGCACCTCGCCATCGGGCCACGGGACTTGGTGCTCGGTCATCGCCTGGTGCCGGGATCAGCGTCGGTCATTGGCAGGGTGTTCACCTTGCTGCCTTCGCGCCGTTTGGTGGTCCCTGAACGGGATGGGATAATGGACACCCGCCGAGCATAGGAGGCCCGCATGAACGCGCCACCGGATCCCGCCGGCCGGGTCGCCATCGTCACCGGCGCCGGGCGCGGTCTCGGGCGCGCGATGGCGGAGGGGCTGGCCGCCGCCGGCTGCCGGGTGGTGGCGACCGCGGCACGTGAACCCGGCGAGCTCGAGCCCCTCGTGGCCGCCTTCCCCGACCATGTGATGGCGCTCCAGGCCGACGTCACCGAGCCGGCCGATTGCGCCCGCACCGTCGAGGCCGCCCTGGCCCGCTTCGGCCGTCTCGACATACTGGTCAACAATGCCGGGCGCGGCATGCGCACGATCTCGCCGCGGTTCATGGTCGAGCCCACGAAGTTCTGGCAGGCGGACATCGAGGCCTGGCGCACCCTGATCGATACCAACGTGAACGGCCCGTTCCTGATGGCGCGCGCCGCGGTGCCGGCGATGCTGCAGGCCGGCTGGGGACGGATCATCAACATCTCGATGAACCACGAGACCATGCGCCGCGCCGGGTTCTCGCCCTATGGCCCCTCCAAGGCCGCGCTTGAAGCGGAGACGGTGATCTGGGCGCAGGATCTGGCCGGAACCGGGGTTACGGTGAACGCCCTGCTCCCCGGTGGTGCCAGTCGCACCGGCATGATCCCGCCGGGCTTCCCGGAAAGCGCCGCCGCCGCCCTGCTCGATCCCGCGATCATGGTCCCGCCGCTGCTCTATCTCGCCTCCTCAAGCTCGGACGGGGTGACCGGGCGGCGGTTCATCGCAACCCTCTGGCCGGCCACGGAGCCGGCCGGCTGGCCGCCGGCGGGCTGAAGAAGGGCCCCATTCCTGGCGGGCGGGCGGGCCTGCGGAGTCGGACGGTCTCAACCGATTGGGGCACCCGCGGGTCGGCGCCCATCGGGGCAATTCCTCGTTGGGCATCGCGCGATCCGTGGTTCGGCTTTGCCCATGGACTGCACGATCGTGCCCGGGGATGGCGCCGCCGGACGCGGCCGCTGGCCAATCAGGTTCAGGGCGCAACGAGCGGGGCGAGCAGGTCGGCATCGTTGTTGGCTGGCCGGTTGACCCGTGTGCTCACCGGCCAGACCCGCAACGTGTCCTTGGCCGCCGGGTGTAGCAGCGATGCGGCGTCGCCCTCGATCTCGCCGAGCCATAGCGGCCAGTCGGGCGGCTCGACGATCACTGGCATGCGACAGGTTATCCGCACCAAGGCCGGCCATGCCACAATGGCAGGGACCCCTTTGGCGGAGGCCGCCATGTCTGTACCCGCGAAAGCCTTTGCCGTCAGAGAGGACCGTGCCGGTAGCCCCTCGCACGAGGTCACAGACACCACCGGCGGCGTCGAGCCGGGGATACATGCGTTTCTGCTCGACCTTTTCGTCGGCGATTGCAGCCCGGCCACAGTCAAGTCCTACGCCTTCGCCCTCTGCTCCTGGCTGAACTTCCTCGCCGCGAACGCTACCGCTTGGCAGAACGCCCGGCCGGAGCATCTGCGCGACTATGTCCTCCACCTGCGCACCGCCGACAATCCCCATCGCACGCGGCATCGAAAGGATGGCCCCGCGCCCGGTAGCGCCAATACCCGTACCGGCAAGCCCTACCTCGCGGCCGGGTACCAACCAGCGACCATCAATCACCGGCTGAGCGTCATTCAGGGCTTCTATGCTTTCCAGCAGCATGCAACCGGATGCGCCGCCTTTGAGCGTTTATTCATTGTCGGGCGCCGCCGTGCTCATCACAGTCCACTCGACCCCTGGCCGCTGCGCCGGCGAACTGGGTATCGGCAGCGGCAACCGAAGCGCATCCCGCGCGCCTTGGCCGACGATCTCTGGAAGGATGTGTTCGCCAGCCTTGCCTCCGACAGGGACCGGGCGATCCTGTGCCTGCTCGTCTCATCCGGCAGCCGTGCGCAGGAACTGCTCGACATGCGCGCCGCCGACGTCGATTGGGGCGGCCAGCGGGTTTGCCTCACCTGCAAGGGCACGCGGGACCGGACGTGGCTGGCGGCCTCGCCTGAATTCTTCAGGTGGCTGGCCGCCTACCTGACCCAGCGCAGCCATGCCCCGCCGGAAGCGCCACTTTGGGTCACCCTGCGCGGGCCGGCACGTCCACTTCGCTATACGACGTTGCGTGCCATCTTCACGCGCGTCAATGAACGGCTCGGCACCAACATCACGGCACACGACCTACGCCACACCTGTGCGCTCCGCCTTGCGGCGGACCCGGCGGTACCGCTCGTGCATGTGCAGGCTCACATGCGACACCGCCAGATTGCCACAACCCAGCACTATCTGGTCGCACGGCCGGATGATGTCGTGGAGCAACTCCGGGTCCACCTCTCCCACAAACCGTCTGCCGGCGGGAGTGCCACGGCGGGCGCTGACGCCTGGAATTACGAACCGAGCGACCTGGCCGTGCTGCTTGGCGGCAACGGGAGTGAGCGGTGACAGGCTGGACCACCGTGCGCCCGACAGAAGGCGAGACAATGCGTCTGCTCTACGAGGAGCACTTCGCGCGCTACGGACTCAGCAAGGGCCAGCGGGTGCGCTATCGCAGGGGATTACAGATGTTGCTCGCATGGCTGCGCCCAGCGCCATGCGAATCCTGGCAGGGAGTCTGGGGGACACGCGTTGAAGCCAAGGGCGCATGGAAGGATCTGATCGCTCCCCTGGAGCACAGCGGACGCACCTGCTTGTACAAAGCGGTCCAGGTTCTTGTCGCGAACCGCGTCGTACGCCCGAGCTATGGTTGGCTGCTCGGTCATGGCCTCGGCGATGTCTATTATCTGCTGTTCGACACGACCGAGTGCGAGGCGCGCGATCGTATCGCCGGCGCTGCACGTGAGCTCGGTTACGGTGCTCATACCCTGAACAGCGTCTGGGTCTTGCTCGGCCGTGTCCTGGCGCATACCGGCAAGACCCTCGACGACGTCAGCTCGGCTGACCTGTTGGAGCTACGCGCTGCGGCACGCGACACCGACCACGTAGTGGTAGGACATTTCGCGGTGACGCGGCTTCTATTCCACCTCGGGATTGTTCGAGACCCATTGCTCTCACCAGGTTATTTCCGTACCGTCCGACCTACCGCCGAGCAACTGGTAGATGGCTTCGACATTCGCACCCCTGCTGCCCGCGAAGTGTTCGCGCTCTACCTCAAAGAGCGCGAGCCCACACTGGACTTCAACTCTTTGCGTCAGATTGCCGACAGCCTGTTACGACTGTTCTGGTGTGACATTGAGAGGCATCACCCGGACGTGGCGGGCCTCAACCTGTCCGGTGATGTTATCGACCAATGGCGGCGGCGTGTCCGCCTGCTGCCCAGCGGGCAGCCACGCGCCAACTTCGAAGCCGTCTTCTTCACCGTACGGGCCTTCTATCTCGATATCCTGCAGTGGTCGACCACAAACCCGGGAGTATGGGCGCGGCACGCCTGTCCATGCCCGATTCGCGATAGCGACCTTGCATCGAATCGGAAGAGCGTTCTTCAGCAACGCGCGCGTACCCATGCGCGCATTCGTGCCATGCAGCCGATGCTGGCGCGCTTCGTCGCCCATGTGCGGAAGCACCGTGACGCAGCCGAGCGGCTGCTGGCGGCCGCCAGCGCCTGCCCGGCAGGCGGCACATTCGAGCTGGAGGGCATCCGCTACATTCGGCAACGTCACTCAGTGACGAAAGAGCGACAGTGCGGGACAGCCGTACCGATAATGATCTGCCAGGCCGATCTGCCTGGAGCGAGAAAGCTCAACTGCCGGATCATCGAAGATCGAGCATTCTGGGCGTGGGCAGTGACGGAGATACTGCGCCTGACCGGTCTACGCTGTGAGGAGCTGCTCGAGCTGACTCACGTCAGCTTGCGCGACCACACAATGGCCGACGGTCAGCGTGTGCTCCTACTCCAGATCGCCCCGTCCAAGCAGGATCGGGAGCGCGTCCTGCCCGTGTGCCCGGAACTCGCGCACGTGCTTGCGAGGGTGGTGGAACGCGCCCGCGGCAAAGCACCCCAGATTCCCTGCATTCCGCGATATGATCCTTGCGAACGCAGCATCAGCGCCCCGCTGCCCTACCTGTTCCAGGGCGGCCCGAAGCGCCAGCGGGGCGTGTTCTGTCGTGAACACATTCGCCAACTGCTTCGGGGCGCCAGCGCTTCGGCCGGCTTGGAGGATCGCGACGGTGCCCGGTCTGGCTTCCAGCCGCACGACTTTCGTCGGCTGCTTGCAACCGAGGCCGTCAATAGCGGTCTGCCGCTGCACATCGCTGCCAAGCTTCTGGGGCACACCGACCTGAATACGACGCGTGGCTACGTCGCCGTGTATGAGGAAGAGGTAGTTCGGCAATATCAGCTCTATCTTGCCCGGCGCCGCACCTTCCGACCGCCGCACGAATACCGTGAGCCGACGACCGCCGAATGGTCCGAGTTCGCCAAGCACTTCCGACGGCGAAGAATGGCCCTTGGCGACTGCTACCGGCCGTATGGCACCGATTGTCCGCACGAGCACGCTTGCATTCGCTGCTCGCAGCTTCGGGTGGACCCGACGCAGCTGCCGCGCCTGCAAGAAATTGAGGTGGACACGCATCGTCTGCTGAATGAAGCACGGCACCACGGCTGGGAAGGTGAAGCCGCGGCTCTGGAGATGACCCTCGCGCACACGCGGGAGAAAAAGACGCAGGCCGAACGGCTTCAAGCTGCCGATACGGCATAGCGTGGGGAGACCTCCTCCAGGTCACCTGAGTTGGCGGTGTCATGACGCACATCAACTCAATCGAGCTCCGCGGCCGGCCGCGGACCCTCGGCAAATATCTGGGCCTGCCGCCTACCTGAGCTTGACGCGCGTGGTGCAGATAAGGTCATGGATCGGCGTCATGGTCGCGTTCGCGGCGGTGACGATGATGGCGACGCTCCGCAGCACCTCGCCCTCGGGACTGCGCCAGCCTTCCCAGACGCCGGCAAAGGCCAGCGTCTCGCCGTCACGCCGGGCGATAGCGTAGGGCTGCTTGGAGCCGTTCTCGGTGCGCTGCCATTCGTAGAACGCCTGCGCCGGGATCAGCGCCCGGCGGCGGGCGAAGGCATCGCGGAACATCGGCGAGGCCGCCACCGTCTCCGCTCGCGCGTTGATCGGCCGCCGCGCCGCCCGCAGATCCTTGGTCCAGTGCGGCACCAGGCCCCAGGTCAGCAGGTCGAAATGCCGCTCGCCGGTTTCCGGGTGCCGGCGCACCACCATCGCCTGCTGGCTCGGCGCGACGTTCCAGGATGGGGCGACATTGGGCAGCGCCCCGGCGGTGCGGAACAGCCGGGCGATGGCCTCGGGAGGTAAAAAGCTGGCGTAGCGCCCACACATCGATGGCCGATCACTACACCGCCTGCCGGCTCGCTGGCAGTCCTGACCTGGGGCTGGAACCGTATGTGCTGCCGGTGGCTACGAACGGGGCCAATCCTGCCGCTGGCCGTTGGGGCGCGGTTTCGGTGCCGTCCACCAAGTCGTCGCCCGTCGCGCGGCAGGCGAGGCCCGCCGGGTGCTGTCCCCCGCCGAGAGGCGCTTCGGCTCCGGATTGGAACCGCCGAGCCTGCGATTCCGCCGCCGCCCATTTTCTGCGCGGTGCTTCCGCTGAGCTTCCAAATTGCTGCCGCTAGGGCCTTGGAAGCAAAAACGGCCCCGGAGGGCCGCTTCGAAGTCCTTGATTTTTCTGAGGAAATCTGGAGCGGGCGAAGGGATTCGAACCCTCGACCCCAACCTTGGCAAGGTTGCGAGAAGCTGCGCGAGCCACCTTAGCGGCGCCATCATCCGTCACCTTCAGACCCGGCCAACAATCCAAATCGTCGGAGGCCCACCGACTCGGCGCTTGCCGCCGGTGATTCCTAGGTGATTCCTAGCTTCGCAGCGCCCCTTCCGGGAAGTCCACCAAGCTATTGATTTGATTGGTGGGCGCAGTAGGACTCGAACCTACGGCCCGCTGATTAAGAGTCAGCTGCTCTACCAACTGAGCTATGCGCCCGCCCCGACCGCCGGGGCGACACTGTCGCCCCGGCCAACCGGCCGCGCCCTATACCAAGACCCGCACGCGGAGGAAACCCCCTCCGCCCCCGCCTCACCCCTCGAACGGGTCACGCACCAGGATGGTGTCGTCCCGCTCGGGCGAGGTGGACAGCAGCGTCACCGGCGCCTCGGTCAGTTCCTCGATCCGGCGCACGTATTTCACCGCCTGCGCCGGCAGCTCGGCCCAGGAGCGCGCCCCCTGGGTCGAGCCGGACCAGCCCTCCATCACCTCGTATTCCGGCACCGCCGCGGCCTGCGCCCCCGGCGCGGCCGGCAGGCGCCGGAACAGCTTCCCGCCGATCCGGTAGCCGGTGCAGATCCGCAACTCCGGCAGCCCGTCAAGCACGTCGAGCTTGGTCAGCGCGAGCCCCTGGATCCCCCCCACCTTCACCGCCTGACGCACCAGCACGGCGTCGAACCAGCCGCAGCGTCGGCGCCTTCCTGTTACAGTGCCGAACTCGTGCCCGCGATCGCCCAGCAGCTGGCCGGTGGCGTCGGTCAGTTCGGTCGGGAACGGCCCAGCCCCCACCCGCGTCGAATAGGCCTTGGCGATCCCGAGCACGAACCCTACCGCCGCCGGCCCCAGGCCGGAGCCGGCCGCCGCGGTCGCCGCCACCGTGTTGGAACTGGTCACGAACGGATAGGTGCCATGATCCACATCCAGCATCACCGCCTGCGCGCCCTCGAACAGGATGCGCGTGCCGTCGCGGCGGGCCTGATCCAGCCGTTCCCACACCGGCTCGGCGAACGGCAGCACCTTTGGCGCCAGCGCCATCAGCGCGTCGAACAGCGCCTGTTTCTCGAACACCGGCGCGCCGAGGCCGGCCAGCAGGGTGTTATGGTGCAGCAGCAATTCATCCAGCTTGGCGTCCACCGTCGCGGGTTCGGCGAGGTCGGCCAGCCGGATCGCCCGCCGCGCCACCTTGTCCTCGTACGCCGGGCCGATGCCGCGGCCGGTGGTGCCGATCTGCCGCGCCCCGCGCGCCGTCTCCCGCGCGCGATCGAGCGCGCCGTGCAGCGGCAGGATCAGTGTCACATTCTCGGCGATCCGCAGATTTTCGGGCGTGACGCGCAGCCCCTGCGCCGCCACCCGCGCGATCTCGGCCAGCAGCGCCTCCGGATCCACCACCACGCCGTTGCCGATGATGCCGAGCTTGCCGCGCACCAGGCCCGAAGGCAGCAGCGACAGCTTGTAGGTCTGGTTCCCCACCACCAGCGTATGGCCGGCGTTATGCCCGCCCTGGAAGCGCACCACGATCTCGGCGCGGCTGGCGAGCCAGTCCACCACCTTGCCTTTGCCCTCGTCGCCCCATTGGGCGCCGATGACGGCGACGTTGGCCATTGCGGTCTCCGCTCTTCAATCCTGGGGGGCAAGCGGCACGGCCTCGCCGTGTCGCAGCAGATGCGTGCAGCCGAGGCGGCGGGCTTGGTCCGCGCTGCCGGCCGCCGGGTCCAGCCCGGCGACCGTCGCGTAGCCCAGCCGGCGGAACCGCGCCGCCACGTCCGGGTCCGCGCCGAGGGGGACGAACAGCCGCGGGCGCGGCGCGCGGGCGGGCGCGGCGCGCAGCACCGCATCCGGATAGAGCGTCAGGCCGGTCGCCGGTTCGTCGCCGCACAGATACCGTCCGCCGCGGCCGAGTTCCTCGTGCCGGCCCGGCGCATAGACCGTGACGGACACGCCGGTGTGGTAGCGGAAGCCGCGGAATTCCACCGGGTCGATCGTCAGGCGCAAGCCGGGCGCGCGGGCGCGGATCGCGGCGACGGTCGCGGCCAGCCGGTCGGCGAGGTCCCGCGCCGGGGCGGGCA
>JAJXXT010000151.1 GCA_021780935.1 Pseudomonadota bacterium | reverse complement strand
ACGGCGCGCGGCGATCGCGGCGCGCTTCGCCGCCGCCGGGCTCGACCTCGCGCGGCCTTGGCTGGGTCCGGGCGGCATCGAGCGCTTCCATCACCCCGAGGAGCCCCGCCTGCCATGAACACGGACCGCCTCGGCTTTCTGCAGGCGGCGGACCGGATCGGCCACCGCCTGTGCCGCGACGCGCTGTGGAGCGAAGGACGCTGCACCTGGCTCGGCTGGGCGATGGAAGCGCATGGCGGGGCGTGGCGCACCGCCTACCGGCCAGCGAGCGGCGTGCTCTACGAGGGCAGCGCCGGCATCGGTCTCTTCCTCGCCCACCTGTACCGCTTCGCCGGCGAGCCGATCATCCGAGATACGGCCTGCGGGGCGCTGGCGCATGCGCTCGCTGGCACGGAGGCGCTGGCCTCCAGCGGCGAGTACGGGCTGTACTCCGGCCTCGGCGGCATTGCCCTCGCCTGCAGCGCCGCCGGCCGGCTTCTCGAAGACGAGGGATTGGCGGCGCATGGCGACGCGGTGCTGCGGCGCGCGGCGCGTATCGCCCCCGACCGCGACCGGATCGATGTCATCAATGGCGGCGCGGGGTTGATCCCGCTGCTCCTCGCCGCGTCCCACGGGGACCGCGGCGAGGAACTGCTGCGCGCGGCGATCGCTCATGGCGAGCATCTCCTGACGCTGGCGGAGCGCACGCCCGCCGGGTGGTCATGGAACACGCTCGGCTCGGGGGCGGCGCCGGGGGCAGCGCATCTGCTCGGCTACGCGCATGGCGGCTCGGGCATCGCCTGCGCGCTCGCCGCGCTCGGGGCAGCGAGCGGACGGGCGGCGTTCACCGCAGCGGCGCTGGCGGCGCTGGCCTATGAGCGCGCGCATTTCCAGCCCGACCAAGGCAACTGGCCCGATCTTCGCGACTTCGTGCCAAGGGGTGCGGACGGACGGCCCACCTGCATGCTCGCCTGGTGCCATGGTGCGCCGGGCGTCGGCCTGGCCCGCCTCTTTCTGCATCGGCTCCTGCCCGATGAGCCTTCGATCCTTGTCGAGGCCGAGACCGCACTGCGCACCACGGCGGCGAGCCTCGGCGGGGCGACGGCGGCGGGCGGCAGCTTCTGCCTGTGCCACGGCGATGGCGGCAATGCCGATCTACTGATCGAGGCCTCGGCGGCGCTGGACCGGCCGGCCCTGCTCGCCCAGGCCCGCCGCGCCGGCGAAGCTGCGATGAGGCGCTACGAGGAGAGTGCCCTGCCCTGGCCGTGCGGCCTGCCCGGCGCCGGCGAGACGCCAGGGCTGATGCTCGGCCTCGCCGGCATCGGCCACGCGCTGCTCCGGCTGCACGATCCGGAGCAGGTGCCATCAATATTGATGTGCGCCTAACACTGATGTGCGCCCAATACTAACTTGCGTCGGCGACCCGCGGTGGCCGCGATAGGCCGGCGGCGGCTCCTTCCCGTGCGCGGCTACTCCTGGCCGATCACCGCGGCGATCAGCGGCACCGAGACCATCACCATCTGGTCCCCGCCCTCGATATAGCCAACGCGGAAGACGCCGTTGATCGGATGCCGGCCCGGCGCCGTCGGCGTCACCGGGACGTTGAAGACCAGTGTGTTGTTCTCGGCGCTCCCATCGATGATCTTGGCGGCAAAGGCAACGCCGCCATCGAGCGAGGAGAGGCGGCCGACCCGGTTGGTGTAGGCTTCGAGCACGCGGAACCCGTCGCGCAGGCGCAGCGTGACGCGCATGACGGCGTGTTCGCCGACGCGCGCCGTGACGTCACTCACCTCCACGCTATAGGGCTCGGTGAGCTTGTAGCCGACTTCCTCGGCCCGGGCCGGGGCGGCATAGCCGGTGGCGCCAGATGCTGCGATCGCCGCCCAGATCACCAACAGAGCGGCGCGAGCGCCGCGGCGCCCAGGCAGGCGGATGATGGATGGTTGGTCGGTTGGCATCGTCTGACCCCGTATCGTTCGACGGTGGAGAAGCCGAAAACCGGCCGCCATTACAGCGGCCGGCTCCGGAGGCTCGGCATTTGCTCCGGCGAAGTGCGCAATTCGGCACACGTCAGAGCTCTAGGTCGGTCCCGCGGTCTGATCCGGCCAACGCCCACCTTCGGGCGTTGGCCTCAGACCACGAAACGCAGCGGTGTCGGCCACCCTCACTTGTTGACGGCGAACACCCAGATCACACCACCCTGCGGAATGTCCTTCTGCCAGCCGATGAGGTCGCTGATCAGGCCTTCCTGGAAGGCCGGATCGACACCGTAGCCGGACTGCACCGCGATGTACTGCACGCCATCGACCGCGAAGGAGGACGGCGGGGCGATGATGCCCGAGTTGGTGCCGAACTGCCACAGCTGCTCGCCGGTGCGGGCATCATAGGCGCGGAAGGCGCGATCGTTCGTGCCGCCGCCGAAGACGAGATTGCCGGCGGTGGTGAGCAGCGAGCCCCACATCATCGAGCTCGGATAGAGCGCACGCCAGGCGCGCTTGCCCGAGTTCACGTCATAGGCCTGGATCTCGCCGTAGAACCCGGCATTCTTGTCGACGGTGAAGCCGATGTCCGGAATGCTCACACCCGTCCACCACTGACCCGCCACATATTCCTGCACCGCGCCCTTGAGATGGCCGCAATGGTTGTCGTTGGACGGGATGTAGACCATGCCGGTGTTCGGGTTATAGGCCTCGAACGGCCAGTCCTTGCCACCCCACAGGCTGGGGCAGAAGCTCGCTTCCTTGCCGGTCCCCGGCTTGTGGTCCATGTCGACCACCGGGCGGCCGGTTTCCGGATCGATGCTCTTGAAGACGTTCTGCTTCACGTAGGCAACGGACGTCACGTAGCCGATATCGCCCGAGGACTTCCGCTCCAGCCAGTACAGATAGCCGTTGCGCTGCGGGGTCAGCAGGCCGGAGACCGACTTACCGCCATGCTGGTAGTCCACGACCATCGGCGCGTTCATCGCATCCCAGTCCCAGGACTCGTTCTGGTGATACTGGAAGTGCCCCTTCATCTTGCCGGTCGCCGGATCCAGCGCCAGGGTCGAGGAGGTGAACAGGTTGTCGCCCGGACGCTGATCGCCGAACCAGGGCGAGCCGTTACCGGTGCCCCAATAGACGGTATCGGTCTTCGGATCATACGTGCCGGGCATCCACGCCGAGCCGCCGCCACGCTTCCAGGTATCCGGCTTCTGCCAGGTATCGCTGCCGGGCTCGCCGGGCGCCGGGATCGAGTAGGTCTTCCAATCCGGCTTGCCGGTCTCGGAGTCGAATGCCGCAATGAAGCCGCGCACACCGAACTCGCCGCCGGAGACGCCGACCATCACCTTGCCCTTCACGACGACGGGCGCGGTGGTCATGTAGTAGCCGGTATGCCAGTCCTCGACCTTCGATTCCCAGGCGACCTTGCCGGTCTTGGCGTCGATCGCCACCAGCACCGCGTCGAGGCCCGCGAAATAGATCTTGTCGCCATAGAGCGCGACGCCGCGATTGGTGTTGTGCAGCGCGCTGAAGCCCTCGGGGATCGGCCGCTTGAAGCGCCAGATCAGCTCGCCGGTGGCGGCATTCAGGGCCAGCACCTGATTATACGGCGTGGCGACGAACATCATGCCGTTGTTGACGATCGGCGGCGATTCATGGCCCGAGTCGACACCGGTCGAGAAAGTCCAGACAGGCTGGAGATTCTTGACGTTGCTGGTGTTGATCTGATCGAGCGCGCTGTAGCTCCAGCCCTGGTAGCGGCCGCGCGTCATCAGCCAGTTGTCGGGCTCCGGATTGGTCAGGCGCGCGTCCGTAACCGGGCTGTAGTCGGCGCTGTGGGCGGTTCCCGCAGCTCCCGCCACCAGCAAGGCCAGCAGGCTTGTGCAGGCAAATAGTTTTTTCACGCTTAGCCTCCCTCGTTAAAGCATTTCTACGGCGACGCGGATTTTTTTCAGTCAATCACGGCATCGGACAGAATCCACGTCAATGTTGCCCTGGTCCAACGCGTCCGGAGAACCCTTCAGCGACCGTCGGCGCACCGTTCGCCACCTTCAGGCCAAGACTGGGGAGAGCGCGCGGCGCCGGGCCGCCGATCACCTCGGCCCCGTGCTTGGGGTCGTAGATCGACCCATGGCACGAGCAAAACAACAGGCCCGCCTCGCTCGCCCACATGTTCACGGCGCAGCCCTGATGGGTGCACACGCCGGAGTAGGCGACGACGCCGTCGGCCGATCGGGCACGGGTCGCATCGTCGAACGTCGCCGGATCGAAGCGCGCGAGCAAAACGAGGTTGAGGCGCGACCCATCGCGCACCACGCCGCTCTTCGGGTCGATCGGATAGACCTGCACCTGCGGACCACCGAGGGGAATGTCCTCGGCCTTGACGATCTGTCCCTTCTTCTCGCCGGTCAGGAACGCAAACTGATCCCCGGGTTGCGGCGGCAGGGAAGCAGGCCCCGGCTCGTCGGCCCTGGCCGCACCGGCCAGGAAAGGCACCAGCGCCACACCGGCGCCAAGAATGGCCCGCCGTTCGGCGAACCGGCGGCACGAATCGTCACGTTCCGTCATTGGACCTCCTGCCCTGAACCCAACGTATGACGCGACCGTAATCAACGTCAAGAGCGCTATGGACCCTATGCCGACGCGTCGAGCGCGGTATCGAGGTCGCGGATGAGATCCTCCGCACTCTCCAGCCCGATCGAGAGCCGGATCACATCGTCACCGGCGCCGGCGGCGTTGCGCTGCTCCTCGGTGAGCTGGCGATGCGTCGTCGACGCCGGATGCAGGATCAGGCTGCGGGTGTCGCCGATATTGGCGAGGTGCGAGAACAGGCGCACGGATTCGACCAGACGGATGCCCGCCGCGTAGCCGCCGCGCACGCCGAACGTGAACACAGACCCCGCCCCGCGCGGCAGATATTTGCGCGCGAGTGCGCGATAGGCGCTGGACTCGAGCCCGGCATAGGACACCCACGCGACGTTCGGGTGGGTCTCGAGGAACGCAGCCACTCGTTCTGCATTAGCAACATGACGTTCCATGCGCAGATGCAGCGTCTCGATCCCGGTGATGGTGAGGAACGCGTTCATCGGCGCCAGCGTCGGACCGAAATCGCGCAGCGCCACCGCGCGCGCCTTGGTGGTGAAAGCGAAATCGCCGAAATTCTCGTAGAAGCGCAGTCCGTGATAGGCCGGCTCCGGTTCCGTCATCGAGGGGAACTTGCCGCTCGCCGCCCAGTCGAAGCGGCCGGACTCCACCACCGCCCCGCCCAGCGCGTGGCCATGGCCGGAGAGGAACTTCGTCGTCGAGTGCACGACGATGTCCGCCCCCCACTCGATCGGCCGGCAGAGATAGGGCGAGGCCATGGTGTTGTCGACGATCAGCGGAATGCCGGCGCCATGGGCGATGCGCGCGACCGCCTCGAGATCGACGACGATGCCGCCGGGATTGGCCAGGCTCTCGACGAAGATCGCCTTGCAGCGCGGGGTCAGGGCGCGGGCGAAATTCTCCGGCTCGCGCGGATCGACGAAATGGCAGGTCCAGCCAAGGCGCGGGAAGGACCGGCCGAACTGGGTCAGCGAGCCGCCATAGAGATTGCGCGAGGCGAGGAACTCGTCGCCCGGTTCGAGCAAGGTGAAGAAGGTGAGGAACTGGGCGGCGTGGCCCGACGAGGCGGCCACCGCGGCGCGTCCGCCCTCGAGACTGGCGACCCGCTCCTCCAGCACCGAGACGGTGGGATTTGTCAGACGTGAGTAGATATACCCGAAATTGTGCAGGTTGAAGAGCGACGCGGCGTGATCGACATCCTCGAAGACGTAGGAGGTGGTCTGGTAGATCGGCGTCGAGCGCGCCCCGGTGCTGGGGTCGGGCGCGGCGCCGGCGTGGATGGCGCGGGTCTCGAACCCGTAGGAGAGATTGCGCGGCGGCGGCAGATGGGCCTTGGCCTGGCGCTCGGTGGGCGGCTCGGGCGGACGGTTGCGGATCAGCCCGGAATTGACCCCGCTCCAGGACAGCTCCCCGCCGAGCCGGCCATACTCGATCTTCGGGCAGCGATTCATCACCACCTCGAGCCCCGCCGCCTCGGCCCGCGCCGCCGCCTCGTCGTTGCGCACGCCGAGCTGCATCCACACCACCTTGGCACCAATGGCGATCGCCTCCTCGACCACCGGGCCGACCCGGTCGGAGGCGCGAAAAATCTCGACCATGTCGACCGGCTCGGGAATGTCGCTCAGCGAAGCGCGTACGGTCTCGCCGAGCAGCGTCTGCCCGGCCAGTCCCGGGTTCACGGGGATGACGCGATAGCCCTTGCCCTGGAGGTACTTGTTCACGAAGTAGCTCGGCCGGTTCCAGTTCGCCGATGCGCCGACCAGGGCGATGGTCCGGACGCTGGCGAGGATGCGGCGCAACTTCGCGTCCGAATAGGCGATCGGTTCGAGCATGGCCATGACCCAGCCTCCGCGAGGGGCCGCGATCATCGCGGCCGGTGCCGGGGATGGCAAGCGGTTCAGGCCATCGCTTCCGCCAGCGCATCGCGCAGGCGCACCGCAGTAAATGGCTTGTCGAGCCGCACATGCGGAAGCGCCAGACTGCTCAGATCGCGGCCATGGCCGGTGGCGATGATCACCCGCAGCCCGGGCGACGCCTGTCGCGCTTGTTCGGCGAGGTGCGCGCCGTCCATGTCCGGCAGACTCAGATCGGCGATCAGGACATCGGCGCCGCCATCCAGCAGGCGCAACGCCTCGCCGGCGCTCCCGGCCGCGCGCACCTCGTGACCATCCGCGGCGAGAATCTCGGCGACCACCCCCCGCAGCAGCCCATCATCCTCGGCCAGCACGACGCGCAAGCGTCGGGATAGGTTTGGCGACAAGGCTTGCCGCAGCCTTCGCGCCAGCTCGTCCATCCGCCACGGCTTCGCCAGCAGCCGCGCACCGGGTGGCAAGCCACCGGCCGCCACCAGGGCGTCCTCAGCGTAACCGGACGTGAACACAACCGGCAGACCAGGCCCCACGATCCGACGCGCCCGTTCGGCCATCTCGACGGCGCCGACCGGTCCGGGCATCACCACGTCGGAGAGCAACAGATCGGGCCGTGCCCCGGATTGCAGGATCGCCAGCGCGGCGGCGCCGTTCTCCGCCGTCATCGTGCCGTAGCCGAGATCATGGAGCGCGGCGACGATGGCGCCGAGCACGGCCGGGTCGTCCTCGACGACGAGCACGCTCTCGCCCCGCCCGAGGGGCAGGTCCGCCGCCGGCTCGCCCATCGGCGCCTCCGGAGCGCTGCGAGCGCGTGGCAAATAAAGCCGCGCCGTCGTCCCCGCCCCTGGCGCGCTCTCCAGATCGAGCCCGCCGCGCGATTGGCGGGCAAACCCGTGCACCATGGACAGGCCCAGGCCGCTGCCGCGAACGCCCTTGGTCGAGAAGAACGGCTCAACCGCGCGCACCAGCTGCTCCTCGGTCATGCCGATCCCCGAATCGCGGATCGTGATGCCGACATATTCGCCGCGGGGCAGCGTGTCGGCGCCAATCTGCCGCGGCGCGAGCACGGCGAGATTGGTCGCTTCGACGACGATCTGCCCGCCGGACGGCATCGCATCGCGCGCGTTCAGCACCAGGTTCAGCAGCGCGCTCTCGAGCTGCTCGGGGTCGGCCTGCACCGGCCAGAGCTCCGGCGCTTTCAGGAACACGAGTTCGATCGTCGCGGGCAGCGTATCGCGCAACATCTGCATCAGTTGCCCGACCAGATTTTGAACGTCGACGGGCACCGGGGTCAGACGCTGGCGGCGCGCGAATGCCAATAGCGAGCGCGTGAGGCGCGCGCCCCGCTGCACCCCACCGAGCGCCGCGGCCAGGCGCGAGCGAAGCGGCGATGTCTGATCCACCTGTCGCTCGAGAAGCTCCAGATTGGCCTGAACCGCCTGCAGCAGGTTATTGAAATCATGCGCAACGCCGCCGGTGAGGCGCCCCAGCGCGTCGAGCTTCTGCGCATCGCGGGCCAAGCGCTCCATGTCCAGCCGCGCGGTGATGTCGGCGACCACCAGCATCTGCCCGCCATCCGGCATCAGGCCGCGCCAGACCTCCACGACGCGCCCGTCCTTGCGCATCTCGGCGGCCACGGGGCCGGTTTCGGTCGTGGGCGGCGGCCTGGCGAGAACGGGCGGCTGCCAACCCTCCGTCAATTCCACCAGTTCGGCAAAGTTCATGCCCTGACGCACGCTGGCCCCGTCGATGCCCAACCGCGACGCCAAGCGCTCGTTCTTGATGCGCAGCCGTCCCGCACGATCGAAGATGCCGATGCCTGGTCGCACGATTGCGGCCGCAGCGACGAGCCGCGCGGTCTCCTCGCGCAGGCGCGCCTGGCTCGCCTTCAGCCGCGCGCGCGAAACGAGCAGTCCCAGAACGGTGAGCCCGGCAAGCCCGAAGCCCGCGCCGGTGGCGAGCATCAACAGCGTCAG